>JAYTLO010000155.1:0-3026 GCA_043729385.1 Akkermansiaceae bacterium | reverse complement strand
CCAGAGCCACCCGAATAGAAGTTTTAGTTAGATCTGAATTCAAGCGGTCGTTTGGAATTTAGCGGGCGCGACGGAGAGCAGACCACGACAGGCGGTATCCGTAAGCGACCAAGCGTCCACCAATTGACATCGTCTCCAAGAATACTTCAAATCCGACAGGCTGCTAGTGATCCAGGCTCTGGCAAAACATACCGGATTGGAAGCTAGGCTAACCTTTCAGCAATACGGCGGGAAAGACAAACTCCGAGCTTATCTCCATTTGCTCAAAACGAGTCCGGAATACGTCCGTGGCGAATATTCGCGAATCTTGGTAACCCGTGATGCCGACTCCGATTTCGCCAGCTCTTGGCAAGCATTGAAGGATTCAATCGCAGAAGCCTTTTCCTGCGAACCCGCCATACCGGGAGATTGGATCAAACGCGAAGCCGAGCCGGAGATTGCCGCCTGGATCATCCCCGGCCCCGGAAAAACCGGCATGATCGAAACCCTCTGGCTCGAATCCTCCCGTGCCAAAACTCCCGATGTATTTGGTTGCCTGGATTCATTTGTGACCTGCTTGAATAGCCTGCACGGTGAAGCAGTGCATGAGAAAGCCCGGTTCGCATTTTGGACAATCGCAGCACAGGGAGTCGGTGCGAAGGACCGATTGTCGCTTAATTTTCGATACCCAATTTGCCAATCGACTGGGACGACGCGGCTTTCGTTCCGTTGAAGGAACTTCTCGCGGCGATCGCTTTGAGAAACGAACCGTAGGTTTTTCTCACTGACCTTCCGGCAGCAACCGACGTCTCTCATCCCGTATCTGCAACACCGTGACCCGCGGCTTGCTCATCGATCACGTAAAGAATCCTCCAAGCCGATGGCATCTTCCACGGTTTGAATCGCATCTGCCGGATGGAAATTCCGGGCATTCAGCGTCCGTTCTCCGAAGCGAATCCATATCGTTCGGGAAGCTGCCTCAGTGTATCGAGAGCTGTCTCCAGCAAATCCATCCAACGGTCGGCGAGTTCAGCTCCGCCACGCGTTTCATCCGCCTCATACCACAGAATCTGATCTTCAATGCAGCGCTCCGCCTCAGATGACAGCCGCAGTTCGTAATCCATTACCTTTTGGTCCGGCGTTGATCGGCACGCTTGAGGATCCTGCCCGTGACGGTCTTCGCGGGTGCGCCGGATTCACCGGCAGCGTAGCTTTCAAATGCCGCTCGAAGTCTTAGATCCATTCTATATTCCTCTGCATCGCGCGCCATCCTTTTAAAGGCATCCAGCGAAAGCACCACCATCGATGCCTTGCCATTCTGGGTGAGGATTCTTGCCCGCCCGCCCAGAGCGAGTTCTTTGGCGTGCTGTTTCGTGTTACGCGCAAAGTCAGTCAGACTCACCACGTCTTCTTTAAGATCAATGTGCACGGCGTGATGGCCACACATAATTCTGTGCTATACTACTCCTATTTTAGCCACCGTTCCGTCAGCGCATTGTGAATCGCCGCGTGTTCCTGCTTGGAATCCTCAAGCTGCCACAAGGTTTCCGAGGGCGACAGAACCTGGATTTTTTCCGTCAGCGGGTAACACGCTTCACCCGGATGGACGACCAGCAGTCTTTCCAATTCCAGACTTCCCACCGCGCTGTGCATGGATTTGGTGGTCCGGGAAGCATCGCTGTATTTGAACTCAAAGCCGATCTTCCGACCATTCAAAAGCAGGAGCAGATCGAGTTCCGCGCCGGAGTGGGTGGCCCAGAACCAGGCTTGCCGATCATCATTACAGCGGAGGATTTGCTCGATGCAGAAGCCTTCCCACGAGGCTCCGCACTTGGGATGCCCCTCAACGGCGGCAGGGGTGGCGAGACCTAACAAGGCGTGAAGCAGACCCGTGTCCCGAACATAGACCTTGGGATGCCGGACCAGGCGTTTTCCTAGATTCTCGAACCAGGGCGGAAGCTGACGGATCATGAAGGTGTTTGTTAGGATGTCGAGCTGGCGGCTCACGGGCTGATTCGACTCACCCAGCGAGCGGCCAATTTCGGAGCCATTGGAATTACCGCCATGAGAGTTCCGTTGGAGCACTTGGCGGGTTGGAGAGCATGTTCCGGGGCCAGCCGATCGTCTGAAACGCAAGAATCGACAGCCGCCTGCGTTGCGCTAGGTTTCCGGCGGATGACTTTGAAGGAACTCGGCTGGAATGACGATTTGGAAACGGCAAGCGCGGCGTATCGCGGCAAGAGCTGGGTGCCCGCACGGTTGATCCGCGAGACGGTGATCAACTACGGCGCTTTCCTCAAAGGCGGCGAGGAAATAGACGTCATCCTCTGCGGTCGCGTGTGGCATGAGGCCGTTTGCGATGCGGATTTGCCGGCCGTCGGCGACTGGGTGATGGTCGAGCTCGGCGATGAAAACCAGCCGTCGATCATCCGCGCCACGCTGCCCCGACGCACGTGTTTTTCGCGGAAAATGCCCGGCAACAGCTCGCAGGCGCAAGTCATCGGCGCGAACGTGGACTACGTCGCGGTGGTGACCGACGCGGGGCCGGATTTCAACATCCGGCGGATGGAGCGCTACTTCATGCTCATCGGCCGCAGCGGTGCCACCGCCGTCGTGTTAGTGAATAAGTCCGACCTTCTACCCATCGAGCAGAGCCAAGCCGCTGCTGCGGAGATCGCTGCATTATGGGACGGAGCACGCGTCCACGTCACCAGCGCCGTGAGCGGCCAAGGTCTCAAGGTTCTCAAAAAATATATTAAAAAAGGCATCACCATGTGCATCGTCGGTTCAAGCGGAGTGGGTAAATCCACCCTCGTAAATCAACTTTACGGCGAGGAATGGCAGTGGACCAGCGAGGTCAATGAGACCACCGGGAAAGGTCGGCACACCACCACCTCACGCGAACTCGTTCCACTGCGAAATGGTGGGATGCTCATCGATAATCCGGGGATGCGCGAGATTCAGATGTGGACGGACGAAGCCACCCTGCGCGACAGTTTCGCCGATGTCACCTCACTGGCAGCCGACTGTAAATTCTCCGACTGTAG
>JAYTLO010000154.1:0-39502 GCA_043729385.1 Akkermansiaceae bacterium | reverse complement strand
CCGCTTCTGCGGCGGGCTGGTGCCTCGCGAACTTACAGACAAAGATTTACACTACCCTTCAGGAGAGCGGTGGGAATCATTCTTTCGTAATTATCACATCTGCATGGCAGGTCTTGAGCAATCCGGCTTAAGGAGGCTGGAGCCTTTAAATTGACAAGCAACGGGCCCAGAGCGGATTACGGAGCACACCGGTCGCAGGGATCATCCGTCTAACCGGCGAAGGCCATTTCCGCTACCCCCCGCGCGGGCTGGTTTTCCTGTAAATCGGATCAGGTGACGTGTAAATCGGGTCAGGTGACGCATTTCAACAAAACCACCTCCGGTCTGCGCTGAAAATTCCTGCCCGGTAACCACACCCGCGCTAAAACGTCATCCCGATGGCAAACTGGATGGTGCCTAGCGGTTCGCCGGGGTCTCGGGTTAGATTGTAGCCATACTCTAACCGGACCGGGCCGACGGGGAGGTCGAGGCGCAGGCCGAGGCCGACGGCGAGTTCGATTTCGCTAGAGCCTAGTTCATTGACCGTCCGTGAGAGGGTGCCTGCATCGAAAAAGGCGACGGCTTGAAGGCTGCCGTTTAGATTGCGGATGAACTCGGCATTGGTGGTCCATTTGCCTTGGCCTCCAGTGGGATCGCCGCTGATTTTTGGGCCGAGTTCACGTTCCTGGAAACTCCGGACACTGCGGGCACCGCCGTTGAATAGGCGGAGGTCGATAGGCAAATTTCCTTCATTGCCGGAAGAAACGAGGACTCCCAATTCGCCGCCGAGGGCGACTTCGTAGTCGGCATTGAGCTTGCGATACCACCCGCCGGTTAGACCGGCTTTGATGTAGGTGGTGGCGATGTCACCGACGGCTGCGCCGATTTCCAGAGGGTTCACGAAATGCCAGCCGTTCTTGGGCAGGACCGCGCTGTCGCGGAAATCGAGTGAATGAGTGATGCGGAAGTGCGGCTGGCTGTAAACGGTTTCTCCGAGGGAGGGCTCGGGTAAACCATCGGCAGTTAGATTAACCAATGCATATCCGGCGAGCACCTCGAGAGTGTAGTGATCGCCGACTTTCCAAGTGGTTTTACCGTCTAGGCCGGTTTCTAACGAGCTGTAGCCTTCGCGGCCATAGATCAATGCATAGATGCGAGCGGTGGCGGAAACGTCGCTGCCGAAGAGCCATGGATCGGTGATGCGGGTCTCGCCTAACACCCCGCGGGCGCTGAACTCGAAGCCGCTACTGAAGCCGCGCATTTGGCCGCCGAGATTGCGGTCGGCGTAGGCGATGCGGAGGAGTGGGCCCTGATAGGAATCCGCGCCGATGGCGAGGGTGAATTCGCGAGCTTTCGCTTCTTCCAGATGCAGAGTGGCGTCGATGGCGTCGTCCGAGACCTCGGTTCTCTCAATGCGGACGGAGGAAAATGCGCCGGTCGCGAGCAAGCCGCGGAGGCGTTTATTCATGGCGGCCTCGTCATACCACTCCCCTTCCAGACTCGCCATCCGCTGGGCGATGCGGGCGGGCTGGGTGCGCTCGAGACCTTCGATGTGGACATGCTGGAGACGCACGCGTTTCCCGATGTCGATGAAGAACGCGGGGATGAAACGGGGCGCGACGAGGGTGCGGGTCACCGAGATGTTAGCATCGGGATAGCCTTGGCTGATGAAGGTTTCCTCCACGGCGAGGCGCATGGCATTGAGGTTCGCGGTGGTGGCGCGACGGCGGACGAAGGGAGCCGCCGCCTCTTTCGCCGCCGCCACGCCGCGACCGTCGGGGCTGGTGAACTGTGCCTCCGTGATAGAAAAGCGCGGGCCGGGTTTCACGGAGATGACGGGCTGGACCACACCGGTCGCGGGGTCGGTGACGCGGGAAGTGAGGGTCGCTTCTGTGCCCCAAAAACCTTCGGAGTTTAGCTGCTGGACGATGTAGGAGAGGCCCGTCGCGACATCTTCTTCGCGGAATGGTGGGTCGCTGGATGCGAGCGGGCGATCCTTGGTGGCGGGTCGGGAATAGAGCTTGGCGAGCAACTTCGCCTCAGCGGCGGGCACGCCATTGACGGTGACTTGACCAAGGGAAAGGCGGCCCCCTTGTTGAACTGTTAGCCGGATTTCCGACGGGCTAACCACTTTAGAATCCACCCGCACTTGGCCGTAGCCGTCCTTTTGTAAAATCTGGCGAACGAGGAATGCGGCGTCGTCCGCGCGGGAGGTGGAGGCGGCGTGGGAGCGGACATGCGCGAGCCGCCCGCCCATCAGGCCGAGAACTTCATCCTCGCTCTTGTCGGTCATGCCGGTGATGCGCACGCGAGTTTCCGCGAAGGCGGCGAGCGCTGTTAGTAAGAGTAAAAATGTCGCGCGCAAAATCATCGTTAGCGAAAGGACAAGCGCCAGACGGCGAGCACGCGGGAATCGCCGCTGCCACTCACTCCGGCGGATAGAAACCAGCGGTCGGAGATGGCGAGGGTGGCGGTGGAGAAGGATTCGCTGGAGTATGGGTCCGCCTCGGCAAGGCTGAAATCGACCCGGTCCAGCAGACCTAACAACGGTCGCAATTGTTTACCAAAACGGAACCGGCCACGGCGCAGCTCCTCCACCAGAAGTTGCAGCGCGCGAGACGAGGCGGCCTGCGGATCTTCTAAGCCGCTGGTGGTGGTGCCGGTGGCTAACAGCGTCATGATTTCATTTTCCGGCAGCGGTGGATTCGAGGTGAGCACGAGCTGCGGATCGGACGCGCGGCCATAGACATAGACCGTCACGCGATAGGGCCGCGGCTCGGCGGTGCCGCGGAGTTCCAAGTAGGGATCGAAGCCACCGGCCGGGGTAAATGTCGCGGTGCCGGAGCGGACGGACAAGGTGCTGAACGGCAGGGATGCGCGAAAATCTTGGACCTTTACGACCCCGTCCGGCGCGGGACTGCCCAGCGTGCCGCCCACGCGGATGCTGCCCGTGACATCGCCGTTCGCGAGATTTCCCCGGATCAAGAACGGCTCGTCGGTGCGGACAGTTAGATTGAGCCCCCAGTTGCGAAACGGCTCGGGGATGGGGCCGCTCTGGCTTTTCGGTGGATCGAATTTCGGCACCGCGGCCGCCGCCGGTCCGGTAAAGGGCTTGCCGATGGGCAGCAGCTCGATGTCCCGATAGAAGATGCTATCCACTGTCCCGACGGTGCCAGTTAGAACGGCTTTTTCCCAACTGCCTGCTAGGCGAAGATCGGCATTCGCGCGGAGGATAAATAACTCATTGCGCATGACCGGCAGGTGATCGCCCCGCAGGCGGAAATCGAGATTGCCCAATTCCCCGGCGGCGATTGCGACTGAGCCTTCGCCCGTTAGAGCACCACCGGCGACGTTGCTTTTCAGGCTCTTCAGGACGATCCGGTCCAGCCCTAACTCCACCTTGGCGGCGATGCCCTCTATGACCGGGATGCGCGGATCTTTCAGGCGAATTCCGCCTCCAGTTAGATCGAGAGTGCCTTTGAGTTCTGGCTTGGCGACTTTTCCGGCGACGACGACGTTGCCCACTACGATTCCGGAAATTTGCGACGCGGCGGGCACTAGCGTGGTGAAGCGCGCGAGATCGAGGCGCGGCAAATCGACACGGGCCACGATGGCTTCGTCTTTGAAAATCGCGGGATCCTTGGCCCACTCGGAGGGCCGAAATCCCATCGACGCGCTCATCACCGCCGCCGGAAAATCTGGGGCGGTTGCGCTGCCATCGAGTGTTAGGCGGCCATCGCGCCCGGCGAGTGTGAGCTTCAAATCGGCGGGCGGCAGCTTCGGCTGGGCAGGTGAGCGAAGGTCGCGGGCTTCCAATTTCGCAGCGACGACCGGCGCGGCGTAGCTGCCGCTGACAGCGAGTTCGAGCTGGCCAGTGGAGCGCGGGTCGAGTTGTTCTAACGCCGGAGCCCACGCCTTGAGCAAGCCCATGGGAAGCACCCGCGAGTTGATAGAAACCGCGATAGGGCGGCTGTCGTTGGCGAGCGTGTCCCGCCATTTCGAGAAATCTGCGGGCACCGGCAAGCTGGCGGTGCCGGTGGCGAGTTCGTCCTCTCCAGCGCTCCAGAGGAAATGACGCAGCTCTAACATTTTGTCCGCGAGCACGGCTTCGAGCGCCACCGTCTGGTCATTCATTTGCAAGCGCAGCCCCTGAGTTTCGAAGCCCACAGGCCAATCGTAGCGAAGCGTGCCGATAGCGGTGACGGGGGCCAGCGTTTCTCGCGACCAGGTGCCCTGGACGAGTGCAAGCTCGCCACGGTGGTTGCCAGATTTTAACTCACCGCCACCTTGCCACTTGCCGGTTAGATTGGCGGTGCCGCCGGGTTTCACCCTGAGGATCGCCAGCCAGCGGTCGAGGCGGGCGGTGGTGAATTCCTCGAAATCCACCGTGCCTCGATAGGTGGCGGGCGTGGGCTGATAGGTCGCGGACGCGGTCAGCCCGTCGAGCGCGAGATCGGCAGCCAGCGGCTGATCGGATTTCCAGCGGCTCTTGATAGAAATGGGCGAGGCGAGCGTGACATCCTTCGCTTTAAGAACCACGGCGGCGGTGGCGGACTGCGGGTTGTTCGCCACAAGCGAGACATTGAAATTTCCCTCGACGGTGGACGGCGGGACGGGAGCCTCGGGATCGATAGCGGGGAAACGGGAGGCGAGTTCGCGCAGGGCGGACGGCACGTTTTCGATGGCGAAACGGCCTTGGGCGTCGCCGAGGGTGAAGGTCTTTTCACCGCGCGTGACTGGGGCGCTGGCGTCCAAGGAAATAGCGGTTCCGAGCATGACGCCGCGCGCGACGAGCGACGATTGATCGCTGGTGAGCGTGGCATCCATGCTCAGCTCGGGCGCGGTCCAGTCCTGCCACGCGAGGTTCTCCAACAGCAATCTAGCAGTCCCAGTCGCAGCGGTGTGATCAGGCAAAATTTGCTCTAACTCGATGGCCAGCGAAGTGAGCGTCGCGGCAGCCGGGATCTCGATGCCGAAGCGCTTCGCTGTTTGCTCGATCTGGAGACGGCCCTCGCGGAGGTCGATCTTGGCCGAGGCAAAGCCAGGCGAACTGGTGATCATAAACACCGCCTCATCGACGGCCACCCGCGCCTCTAACGACGGCTCGCCATTGGCAGGAAGTGCGATTGCCAAATCCCGGACGCTCACCCCGGGAAAGGGATCGACACGCGTGACCGATAGATTTTCCGGACTCCAAGTGATGGTTGCTAACTGGGACGGCCACTCGCGACCGGTGGCGTCGGTGAGGGCACCGAGTTCAAGCGCTAGATCGTCGCTGCCAGGCTGGTGGGTCATGCGGCTCGCAGCAAGTCGCAGTGCCGGCTTGCCATCGCGAGTGGCGGCGAGAGTGACGTTTTTGAGTTCGAGTTCTAGCGGAATGATTTGGCCTCGGACGGTACGCAGTGTTTCCTCTAATTTTTTGAGATCTAACGGCGGTTTGGGCACCTCGTCTTCTTTTAATCCGAGCCGTAAATCCGCGTGGACACCGTCCACGGTCAGTCCCTCTAACCGCCCTTTGACCAACCCCTTCCATTCATACTTCGGGGTCACGCGGTCGATTGTCAGTTTAGCCAAAGTCGTGTCGCTCTCGATCTCCAAGTCAGAAAACGAAAGCCCGCCGGTGAGGTTGCCCTCGACTTTGAAATCTCCGCGCAGGCCGAGATTTTCCAAATAGTGGCGGGCGACGCGTGGCGCGATCCACCGCAAACCGGGGCCATTTAGCCAGAGCAGACCCAGCACCAGCACGGCGAGAACGATCCACCGCCGGAACTTACGGCGTCGCTGGGGAAGCGTTGCGGGGGCTTCAGGTGTGTTTTCAAGTTCCGCCAAAACGCGGGTAACTTGCCCTAACCTGATGCTAGGTCAAACGCGGGATTTTCCGGGATTTGCCAAATGCCAACTCTCCGACTATCTCCACCGGCCATGGCACCTATCACATTTCACCCACTCTACATGGAACGCGTCTGGGGTGGCCGCGAACTCGAACGCGTCTATCACCGGATTTTGCCCGATCCTAACAAGCCCTTCGGCGAGTCGTGGGAAATCGTCGACCGCGAAAACGCGCAGTCGGTGGTGGATCACGGCAGCTACCTCGGCTGCACCTTGCACGACCTTTGGACCGACCACCGCGAGGAAATTTTCGGCGAGGGATTCCTCAACCACCCGCGTTTCCCGATCCTGATCAAGATCCTGGATGCCCGCGACGACCTCTCCATCCAGGTCCATCCGCCCGCCCATCTAGCTGAAGTGCTCGGCGGCGAACCTAAGACCGAGATGTGGTTCATCGCCGATTGCGAGCCGGGGGCAAAACTTTACGTCGGCCTGAAAAACGGCGTCACTCGCGACGATTTCGAGCGGTCCATCGCCGATGGGACCGTGGCGGATCGCGTCCACGCCATCACCCCGGAACCCGGTGAGTCGATCTTCATCGCCTCCGGCCGCCTGCACGCCATCGGTGCCGGATTCCTGATCCATGAAATCCAGCAGAACTCGGACACCACCTATCGAGTGTTCGATTGGAACCGCCTCGGACTCGACGCCCAACCGCGCGCTCTCCATGTCGGCGAGTCGCTAGCTAGCATCGACTTCCAAGACTTCGAGCCGACCATGGACCTGCCCGTCGGCGACAATCTGGCGAGTTGCAGCTATTTCAAAACCGACCGGAAATCGCTCGCAGCGGGCGAGTCCCTGACCAACCCACGCGATGAGCGCTTTTCGATCATCTCGGTAGTAGCGGGACAGTTAGAGGGCGACGGCAGGAGCTTCGGCAAGGGGCAATTCATTCTACTGCCACGCGGTTGTGCGCCGCTTGTGGCCGTGGAAAATAGTGTCGTGTTGCAAGTCACCTTGCCCACGTAAACTCAGGGTTTTGGTCAAATGCCCGAGGCCATCTAGGCACCTACGCGCCTTTCAGCTTGCCTGATAACTAATGTTTTGCTTGTTTCCACGCGATGAACCTCTCACCTCCCCCCCTGATCATGCTCGGGGTTCTTGCTATTTCGCTCACGCCGCTCAAGGCCGCCTACATCCAAAAAATTTCCTTTGGGTATGACGTGTCACCCGGTTTCTCCATAGAATCTGGGCATTTCGCGGTCCAATACAGGCCCGGCTTCAGTGCGATCAACGGTCAAAATGGCTCCATCGAATGGATGACAATGACGGTGGGTTCCATCACTCGGGATCTCGTGCGTGACCAATTAGTCGTCGCAGATTATTTTGGTTTCTCGTTCATTCCGGCCACAGGTCATGTCCAAATTGGCACCAGCTCAGATTCGTTTGTGGGATTCGCGCCGGGATATTTCATGTACGGTATCACCTCTCAAGACTGGGAAATCCGCCATGCCGGCTCCCGCGATGTCGCGCCATCCTCCGCCTACGCGCCGATCAACTACCTGCGCGCCGGTGCTGTTCAGAACGTCCCTGAAAACGGCGGCACCGGAGCGCTGATGCTTGGCGGTTTGGTCTGCCTCGGGATCGCTGCCCGCAACTGGCGGCGCAAACTCGGCGAAGCCTAACCGTCTAACTGGCGACCGCCTTCGGAAGCTACTTTTAGAAGAACCATGGAAGCCCTAATCGCGACGGAGTCACACCGGATTTCTCCTTGCGTTCGCAAGGTGCCGTATCCAGTGTCCGCCCGTTCGATGAGATTTCTGCTCACATGGCTGATGGTTGTTTGCGCGATGGCCGGGTTAAATACCCGCGGCCTCGGAGCCGGTGTCATGAGTCTCGAGATTTGCTCCCATCCCGCTGAGTCGTGTTGCCAAGACGATGTCTGCGCTGCATCTGCGCCCGTGGATTCGCACGGCGGGGGCCACGAGAATTGCCCGCCTGGCGACCATCACCACCATTCTTGCTACTGCTCACACGTCCTGCCGTTGACGGTTGAAAATGATCTGCCATCCAGATTAGGGATTTCCGCTTCTTCCGTGTTGGGCATCCGCCACGAAGGCGAAGTGCCGCCCGAAGGTCCGTTTTTGGGTTCGGAAAAACCGCCGTTGATCTGAGCGCACTTTCTTGTGCTCCAGCGTGCCCGTGAGGCGCGCTGTCTTTCCCCGCATGGCCGCTTTTGCCAATTCCGGGATCACCCGTTAGATCAGCTTTTCCTGTCGTTTGCCCATTTCGCGGCGACCCCACTACCAACTACCATGTCCAAATTTTTTTCAGCGGCCGTGCTGGCATTTGCCTCCACGATCTACCCGCTGCGTGCGGCACCCGCCGCCGTCGTCACGCTTACAAGCGTGGGTGGCCGCATCCGCGCGCAAAACCCTGATCTTGCCGCCGCGCGCCTCCGCATCCAGGAAGCACTCGGCCGCGTGAACCAAGCAGGCCGTCTCACCAATCCTGAGCTGGAAACATCGCTCGAACACAACCCGCGCTTCCGCGAGGGGAAACTCGAAATTGGTTTTTCCCAGCGTTTTCCGGTCACCGGCAGGCTCCAGTTAGAAAAGGACGTCTCGCTCACCGAACTCAAATCCGCCGAGGCCGAAGTCCGCGAAGTCGAGCGCCAACTCACCGGCCAGGCCCGTGAAGCGGTGGTGAAAATCTTGGCCACCCGCCAGCGCCGCGATCTCCTCCGCGAGCAGTCCGGGGTGGCCAGTGAGTTCGCCAAATTTCTATCCGAAATCACCGTGAAGGGCGAAGGCTCACCGCTCGATGCCGGCCAAGCGAAACTCGAAGCCGCCAGTCTCGCCATGGAAATGCGCCAGCTCGATGCGGGAGAAACCGCCCTCGTCGGCGAGCTTAAGCCGTTGTTAGGAATGCGGCCCGGAGAGGCGCTCAACGTCGGTGGAACCCTGCCCGAGCCAGCCATTCCCGGCACGACTGCCGAGCCGACGCGCCGCCCGGATTTCCAAGCTGCCAAGCTCAATGCCCTCGCTGCCAAGCAAGCAGTCGCACTCGAGCAAGCACGCCGCTACGACGACGTGGAGGGCGGGATTTTCACAGGAGCTGAGCGCACGGAGGACGCGCCCAACGGCTACGGCAACGAAGCCATCATCGGCCTGCGTTTCAAAGTCGCGCTGCCGTTCTGGAACAAGAACGAAGGTGCCATCCAGGAAGCTGAAGCCAAACACCAGCGCAAAGAAAACGAAGCCATCGCGCTGAGCCGCAACATCCGCTTGGAGGCCGAGGCTGCTAGAAACGAGATGCAGGAATGGTTGAAAATGATCGCTGAAATCAACGACAACCTACTCCCGCTCGCCAATGAACAAGCCAGCTTGGCCGAGACCACCTATCGCAACGGCCAAGGCGAAATCCAATCCGTCCTCCGTTCCCGCGAAAAGCGCCAGCAACTCGCCGCCGCCAAGTTAGACGCGCTCCGCGAGTTCCACCTTGCACGCGTCCGCCACGAAACCGCCCTCGCGAAACCATAACTCCCTTCACCCATGAAATTTCTATCACTCTCAGCTCTGCTCATCACCTCCGCCATCGCGGCCGAAGCGCCGCCGCGCAACGAAAACACCGTCGTGCTCGGTGCGACCGGTGTCCAAAACCTCGGGATCGAAACCGTCGCCGTCGAGGAATCCACCTTCGAGCGCACCATACCGGTGCTCGGCGAAATCGAACACACCTGTGAGAGCCACTCCGTCCTCTCCAGCCGCATCGCCGGCAAGATCATCGAGGTGGGCGTCCACAAAGGCGAGTTTGCGAAAAAGGGTGACGTGCTCCTCCGCATCGAAAGCCGCCAGCCGGGCGATCCACCGCCGGTCATCGAGCTGAAGGCACCTGCCGACGGCCTCATCACCCAATCCGAGGGTCACCTCGGCGCACCCGTCGAGCCGGACAAGGTGCTGATGGAAATCCTCGATCTAGCAACCGTTTGGGCTGTCGCCCGCGTGCCACAACACCAGGCCGCTCTACTCAAGGAAGGCCTCACCGCCAGAGTCCGCATCCCCGCGCTGGGCAATGAAGAGCTTGAGTCGGTATTCCTCCGGCTTGCTCCGGGGGAGGAATCCAGCCCATCCACCGTCGATGCCATTTTCGAGCTGCCGAACCCCGGCACAAGGCTACGTCCCGGTATGCGTGCCGAGCTTTCACTCATCACCGCGAAACGAGAGGGCGTGTTCAGCATCCCGCGTGAAGCGCTGCAGGGCGACCGCTCTAACCGCTTCGTCTTCATCAAGGATTACGAGCTGGAGAACGCCTTCGTCCGCGTCCCCGTCACTGTTGGTGAAATCGGCGGCGACCGCGTGGAAATCACCGCCGGTCTCCTCCCTGGAGACGAGGTGGTCCTGAAGGGAGCCTACGCCCTGTCCTTCGCCGGAAAAGGCAGCGCCTCGCTCAAGGAAGCGCTCGATGCCGCCCACGGCCACCCTCACAACGAGGACGGCACCGAGATGTCCAAGGAGGAAATCGCCGCCGCCGGTGCAGGCGGAGGAGACCATGATCATGCCCATGGCGGCGGAGGACCACTCGTCCTCTTTCTCGCCATCGCCTGCGGCGTGCTTTTCCTGCTGCTGCTTGCCTCGCCTTTCGTTTTTCGCACCCGTTCCAAAGCCTGACCGATCATGCTCAATCACCTGATCCGCTTTTCGCTCAAGAACCGCGCGCTTGTCATCGCCGTCGCCCTGCTCGTCCTCTTGTTAGGGCTACGCACCGCCACGGAACTTCCCGTCGAGGTTCTTCCGGACATGACCAAGCCTACCGTCACCGTGCTGACGGAAGCTCCCGGTCTGGCTCCCGAGGAAGTTGAAACCCTCGTCACCCGCCCGTTGGAAAATGTCCTGTTAGGCGTCGGCGGGCTGGACCGCCTGCGCTCGAATTCCGACGTCGGCCTGTCGCTCGTCTTCGTCGAGTTCGCCTGGGGCACCGATATCTACAAGGCGCGCCAACTCGTTCAGGAACGCTTGCAAGCCGCCCCGTTGCCGGAAGGCGCGCGCTCCGGCATGACCCCGGTTTCCTCACTGATGGGAGAAATCCTGTTCGTCGGCCTGCGCTCCAAGGACAACACCATCGCGCCTATGGACCTCCGCACCTTCGCCGAATGGACCGTCGCCCGCCGTTTGCAAAGCATCCCCGGTGTCGCCGAGGTCCTCGCCATCGGCGGCGGCGTCAAGCAAGTCCACGTCGAGCCAGACCCCATGAAAATGCAGGCCGAGGGCGTATCGTTAGAGGAACTGGAAACCGCCGTCTCGCTCTCCGCAGGCAATGCCACCAGCGGCTACCTCCAGTCCGGCCCGCGCGAAATCATGGTCCGCAACCTCGCCATGACCGCCGACCCCGCGGACATCTCCGCCGCCATTATCAAGCGCGTCGGCGACCGCATCATCACCATCGCGGACGTTGCCACCGTGAAATTCGGCGTCGCCACCATGCGCGGTGACGCGGCCATCGCCTTCGACGGCGACAAGCGGGAAATCGCCGGCGTCGTGCTCAGCATCGACAAGGCACCCGGCTTCGACACCCTCAAACTCTCCGCCGAAATTGAAAAAGCCCTCGACGAACTCCGCCCCGGCCTGCCACCAGGGGTCGAAGTCGGCATCCTTTTCCGTCAGGGAGATTTCATCGAACACGCGGTTGGAAATTTGAAGGAAGCCATCCGCGACGGTGCCATCATGGTCACCATCATCCTGTTCCTCTTCCTGCTGAATCTCCGCACAACCTTCATCACGCTAACAGCCATCCCGCTGTCCTTCGCGATCACGCTACTCACCTTCAAATGGTTCGACATCAGTGTGAACAGCATGACGCTTGGCGGCATCGCCGTCGCCATCGGCATGGTGGTGGATGATGCAATCGTCGATGTGGAAAACGTCTTCCGCCGCCTGCGGGAAAACGCCGCCCTGCCCGTGCCGAGGCCCCGCCTGGAAGTCATCGCCGCCGCCTCCAGCGAGGTCCGCTCCAGCATCCTTTACGCGACGATTCTCATCATTCTCGTCTTCGTCCCATTGCTTGGATTAGCAGGACTCGAAGGGCGCTTGTTCCAGCCCATCGCCATCGCGACCATTGTTAGCATGGGCGCGTCCTTCGTCGTTTCACTGACTGTGATTCCAGTACTTTGCTCGTTCCTTTTGAAACCGAAAGAAGGCAAAGAACATCGTGACGGACCTTTGGTCAGAGCGCTCAAAGCCTTCACCAAGGCCACCTTCCTGCGTGCGGCGTTCGGTGCGCCGCTCGCCGTCATCGGGGTGGTCATCCTGCTCGTCGTCGGGGCCGCGATGCTCTATCCGGGCATGGGCAAGGAGTTCCTGCCGACCTTCAACGAGGGCAGCGCCACCATTTCCTTTGCCAGCGCGCCGGGCACCTCGTTGAAACAATCGAATGAAGTCGGGAAAAGAGCCGTCGAGCTGTTGTTGCAAATCCCCGAAGTCAAATCCGTCGGCCGCCGCGCCGGTCGTGCCGAACGCGACGACCACGTCATGCCCGTTTCGGTCAACGAGTTCGACGTCGAGTTCCGCGAAGGCGGCCGCCACCGCGAGGAGGTTTTCGCTGAGATCCGCGACAAGCTCAAGGGCATCCCCGGCACCTTCGTCAACGTCGGCCAGCCCATCGGCCACCGCCTCAGCCACATGCTCAGCGGCGTCTCCGCGAAAATCGCGGTGAAAATCCATGGCCCGGATCTCGACACACTCCGCCGCCTCGGCACCCAGGTGAAGGACGCTGGAAAAAGCATCCCGGGCCTCACCGATGTGAACCTCGAAGCCCAAGTCCCCATTCCCCAAATCCGCATCGAGGTGAACCGCGCCCGCGCCCGTCTCGAAGGCCTCGCGCCCGGTGCCATCAATAGCCAGGTTTCGCGCTTGTTAGGCGGCTCCATGCTTGGCGAGCTGCGTGAAGGCGAGGCCACCGTGGACCTCGTCATGCGCCTGCCAGAAAGCTGGCGCACCTGGCCCGAAAAAATTGGCGATCTCCTCATCCAGACTCCCGATGGACGCCACCTCCCGCTTTCCCTCGTGGCCAATGTGCACGAGGTCAACGGCCCGAACGTGATCAACCGCGAAAACGGCCAGCGCCGCATCGTCATCGGTGCGAATACCGGCGAGCGCGACCTCGAGTCATTGGTGAAAAACTGGCAGAAGGCCGTCTCCGAGCAGGTAAAACTCCCCGACGGCTACACCCTTCGTTTCGAGGGCGAATACCTCGCCCGCGAACAGGCGTCGAAGCGCATCCTCACCCTCTTCGCCATCATCGCCGGAGTGATCCTCGTACTGCTAACCGGTTATTTCCGCAGTATCTCGCTCGCCCTCCAGGTCATGCTCAATCTCCCGCTCGCCCTCGCCGGCGCGCTAGCTTTCACCTGGTGGAAAATCGACAACATCAGCATCGCCACCCTCGTCGGCTTCATCGCCGTCGGCGGCGTGGCTGCTAGAAACGGGATCATGATGATTTCGCATTACCTTCATCTCATGCGCCACGAAAGCGAGGTTTTCGGCATCCCGCTCATCACCCGCGGCACCCAGGAACGCCTCGTGCCCGTGCTGATGACCGCACTCGCCGCCGGCATTGCGCTCATCCCGCTGGTCCTCGCCCCTGGCGAGCCTGGCAAGGAAATCCTCCACCCTGTCGCCGTCGCCATCGTCGGCGGATTAATTTCCTCCACTCTCCTCGACCTCGTCGTCACTCCTGCGGTCTTCTTCCTCATCGGCAGGAAAGCGGCGGAAAAAGCTCTCAGACTGGACGCTCCAGCCGCTCGATAGAAACCAAAACACAACCATGAAAACCAAACTAACAGCATTGATCCTCGCCCTCACCGCCGGATTCGCCTTCGGCCACGGTGAAATCGAACTCGGGCCTGACAAAGGCCGTATCCTCGAATTCAGCACCAACGAATCCATGCACGGCGAAGTCACTGCCAAAGACGGCAAGCTCCAGATCGCCGTTCTCGACAAGGACATGAAGCCCGTGAAGGTCGAAGCCCAGTCCCTCAGCGCCACCGGAGGCACTCGTGAGAAGCCCGTGAAACTCGAAGTCACCAAGAGCGAAAGCAGCTTCACCATCACACCTCCCAAAAACGGTGAATGGCTGATCATCCAGTTCAAGGAAAGTGCATCCGCCAAAACCATCACCGCCCGAATGATGTATGACGGCAAAGTATGCGCCTCCTGCGGGAACCCGGAGTGGCTCTGCACCTGCGGTCTGAAAAAGTAAGCTGTCGCCTCCATTTCCCATGCGATCCTGGTAGGCCGTTTCAGACCAACCTGCCGGAGATCGCCGGTAATTTCCTCTCCAAGCGTCGCGACAACCATCCCAGACAGGAGATTACTTCTTGACCCATTCCATCCAACAGTGACCCTTCACCCAATGCGAAGAATGCTGGCAGCCCTGTTGCTGTTCTGCGTGGGAATCCTAATTCCCGCGTCGGCTTCGCCTGTTCGGATCTGTTTTCTGGAGCTTGGATTGAATTCCTATCAAGCAGATTCCAAGTGCTGCTCGGATTGCAGCCAAGGAACCGTGCAGCCCGATCCCTGCTGCCACGACCTTGATGAACTCCCGGATTCGCCCGCGCCACAACTCCCCGTCGAGTTGCCTGCCGCAGTGATCACCGATGTGCTGGCATGTTTGAGTCCCGCCCCGGCGATGACACCAATGTGCAAAACGTGTTTTCCCGTGTCCGCGCCGATTCGCGGCCCGACGTCACCTGCTGCCTATCGAGCAGTATTGGGAATCTGGAGACTATAAGGACGCCACCTCAGCCGTTCATGACCGCGCCCTGTTAGCACGGTTGTTTTCACACCCGCATTCGGGTTTTTGCCGTCCTCTTGATTTCCGCTCCGCATGATTCCATCTCTCGATTCCCTTTCCCGCTCTTCATCTGGGCAAGCGCCGGTGCGCCGTCTTCCCGCGTGGATCATCCCGCTGGCCATCCTCGCCGGATTTGCCGTGCTTTTCCTCGCGCTGTTCCGCGACCGCTTGCTGCCCGCTCTGGATGTAAAAGTCGCGGTCGTTCTGGCCACGATCTCGGACTCGGCCGCGATCCCAGAATCCTCCCCCGGCGGCCTGTTATTCCAAGCCAGCGGCTGGATTGAGCCCGACCCGCTGCCGATCAAAGCGACGGCATTGATCGATGGCGTCATCGAGACGGTTCACGTGCTGGAAGGCCAGACGGTGAAGAAAGGCGACACGCTCGCAACTCTTATTTCCGAAGATGCCCGACTCTCCCTCGTAAGCGCCGAGCAAAATCATACCACCCTGCTATCAACCCGCGATGCCCATCTTGCCGCCATCGATTCCGCTAGAAAAAAGCTCGAAGGCGCCCAAGCCATGGCCAACTCGGCGGAAACTCTGCGGGACGAGGCGGTGGACCAGTTAGCCCGATTCGAGCGCCTGACATCCCGCGCGATTCCAGAGCAGGACATCGTCTCCGCGCGCTTGCGGGTCACGAGGGAAGAAGCCCAACAGCTTGTCGCCGTCTCATCCGCCGCCGTGGCCGAAACGGAAATTGCACGGCTCAACGTGGAAACCCGCGTTAAGGAAAACGAGATCCGCGCAGCCGCCATCCAAGTGGAAAAAGCCAAGCTCGCCCTTTCCCGCACCGTCATCACCGCACCCACGGATGGCCGCGTGCTCCGGCTCCTCGCCGCTCCGGGACAGAAAAAAATGCTTCAGGACAACGATCCGGAAAGCTCCACCATCGCCATCCTTTACCATCCCGCGAAGCTACAAGTTAGAGTGGATGTTCCTCTAGCAGACGCCGCCGGCCTGCAAATCGGCCAAGCCGCCCGCATCCGCTGCAGCCTGCTCCCTGACAAAGTTTTCGCTGGCGTTGTCACCCGCATCACCGGCGAAGCGGATGTCCAACGCAACACCCTCCAGGCAAAAGTCAGCATCATCGATCCCGTGGACCAACTCCGCCCCGAAATGCTCTGCCGGGTGGAATTCGTCGCCATGACCACCTCGCCCACCGCCACTGGTTTGATCGCCACTTGGATTCCCGAATCCGCTGCGAATGACAAAATCGCCTGGGTCTGCGATCCCGAATCGAAGCGTGTTTCCAAGCGTGAAATCAAACGGACTAACGAAACCCGCGATGGCTACCTCCGCATCACCGAAGGACTCCGGCCCGGAGAATGGGTCGTCCTCGCCCCGGGAAATCTCAGCGATCAGCAACGCGTCAACCCCACCCTGCAGAAGCCATGAGTGAACCCATGATCCAATGCCGCGGACTCTCCAAAAGCTACCACAAAGGCAACACCGTGGTGACTCCTCTCGAAGCCCTTGACCTGGACGTGCAGAAGGGCGAATTCCTCGCGCTGATGGGGCCGTCCGGCTCTGGAAAAACCACCCTCCTCAATCTTCTATCAGGCATTGACTCACCCACCAGCGGCTCACTTGTCATCGCCGGAATCGAGATCGCCAAACTCTCCCGCCGCGACCTCACCAAGTGGCGGGCCAACCACGTCGGCTATATTTTCCAGCTCTATCATCTCGTTCCAGTTCTAACCGCTTTCGAAAATGTAGAACTGCCACTCTTGCTCTCGCCGATTTCGAAAAAGGAACGCCACGCCCGTGTGGAAACCGCCTTAGCACTCGTCGGTCTATCCGATCGCATGCACCACACGCCTTCCGAATTGTCCGGCGGGCAAGAGCAGCGCGTCGCCATCGCCCGCGCCGTCGTGGCAGATCCGCCGCTGCTAGTGGCGGACGAACCGACCGGCGATCTCGACCGTGAATCCGCCGTCCGCATCCTCGACCTGATCCGACAACTGGCGAAGGACTACGGCAAAACCATCGTCATGGTCACCCACGATGCCAGAGCCGCCGCCGCTGCCGACCGCACGCTGCATCTCGAAAAAGGCCAACTGCTAGAGAACTTATGAACGCCGCGATCAATCTCCTCAAGCTCGCGTGGATTCAGCTCACCCGCCATCGGGTGCGGTCGTTACTGACGATTTTCGGTGTCGCCTCCGGCATGTTTCTCTTCACCGCCGTGGAGACACTCCAGCGCTCGCTTGGCAAGGCAACTGAAGCCTCGGCAGCGGACACCACGCTCGTCGTCTATCGGGAAAACCGCTTCTGCCCGTCCGCCAGCCGCTTGCCGGAGCACTACGCCGACGAGATCCGCAGAATCTCTGGCGTGCGCGAGGTGATCCCCGTGCAAATCGTCGTCAACAACTGTGGCGCATCGCTCGACGTGATCACCTTCCGCGGCGTGCCCGATGATCTGTTAAGAAAATTTGCCCCAGAAATCGAAGTCATCGAGGGCAGCGAACAAGAATGGCAACGTCGCGACGACGGAGCCTTGTTAGGAGAGGTTTTCGCCCACCGTCGTGGCCTCAGGCCCGGCGACCGCTTCGATGCCGCAGGAGTCACCGTCACGGTGTCCGGCATCCTCCGCTCACCGTTTCCGCAGGACAACAATGTCGCTTACGTGAAGCTGCCTTTCCTCCAACAAGCCTCGCGCGCTGGTCTCGGAGTCGTCACCCAATTCAACGTTAGAGTCAATGAATCCAAGCAACTCGCGCCCGTGGCCACCGCCATCGACGAACTCTTCCGCAGCGGCCAGGAGCCCACCGACACCCGTCCGGAAAAAGCCTTCTTCGCCGAGACCGCGTCCGAGCTCGTCGAACTCATCGGCTTCACTCGCTGGCTTGGCATCGCCGCAGTCATTGCCGTCGGCGGCTTGGTCGCCAACGCACTTCTGCTAGTCGTTCGTGGCCGGGTGAAGGAAAACGCCATTCTGCGGACACTCGGCTACCCTGGCCGGGCCATCGGTTGGCTCGTCTTGAGCGAGGGAGGGATGTTAGGTCTAGCCGGTGGTGTGGTGGGCGTCGGCATGGCCGCTGCGTTCCTGCGCTGGCAGAGTTTCACCATGGGAAATGAAGGCCAGACCCTCGCCATCCAACCCGATGCCATGGTCATCATCGTGGGAGTGTTGGCGGCGTTGGCGCTCGGGATTTTCGCCTCCTTGTGGCCTGCCTATCAGGCGATGAGCCAGCCCATCGTCAAGAACCTCCGCAGCTAAACCCATGCTTCCACTCAGCTATGCCGTGCGGAATCTGTTTCGCTCCAAATCCAGACTGCTCCAAACCATCGGCGGCAGTGCCATGGTGGTTTTGTTAGTGATGGCTTCGGTTGCGATCAACAACGGCATGAAGCGCGTCCTTTCCGCCTCCGGCTCGGATCAAAACGTGATCCTCGTCGGTGCCGGCTCGGAAGAAAGCATCCAGCGCAGCGAGGTGCCCGAGCGCACCGCCGGCATTGCCGAAGCCGCCGTGCCCGGCATCACCGAAAGCCTCGGCGTCCGCGCCGTTTCCAGCGAGATCCACTACATGAACTATCTCAGTCTGCCGGACGGACGCAGAAGCCAAGCCCTGCTCCGGGGCGTCACTCTGCAAGCCCTGCGCGTGCATCCCGAAATCCGGTTGATCCAAGGGAATTTTCCCGCTGCGGGCGAACTCATGGTCGGCCGCCTCGCTTGGCGTAAGCTCGGACTCCATGAAAGCGATCTCCAGCTCGGCGGCACCCTCACGCTGGAAAATCAGCCCATGAAAATCTCCGGAATCTTCGCCGCACCAGGCACCGTGTTAGAATCCGAAATCTGGACCACCCTCGGCGATCTCCGCGTTCTCGCGAAGCGCGAAACCCTGTCATGCGTCGTCCTCCGTCTCGACGATCCCGCCGACCACGCGGAGGTGGATCTCTTCGCCAAACAACGACTCGATCTCGAGTTGAGTGCCCTGCGGGAAAGCGACTATTACGACCGCTTGAGTGCGTTTTTCACGCCTCTCCGAGCCATGACCTGGATCACCGCCGGACTCATCGCCGCAGGTGCACTCTTCGGTGGCGTCAACACCCTCTACGCCGCCTTCGCCTCCCGCGTCCGGGAAATGGCGACTCTCCAATCCATCGGCTTCGGGCGTGGTGCGTTGTTAGTGAGCCTCGTCCAGGAAAGCACCTTGGCCTGCCTAACCGGAGCCCTGCTGGCCTCTGTCGTCGCCGTCGCCTTGCTAGACGGCAGGACGATTCCATTTTCCATCGGCGCCTTCACCTTGGAAATCGGACCTGCGGTTGCCATTACCGGCATCGTCACAGGTCTGCTGCTCGGTCTGCTAGGCGCGCTGCCGCCCGCCATCCGCTGCCTCAGGCCACCCCTTCCCACCGCTCTCCGCATGTCCTAACAAACACCAATGATAATGAAATCTACCTACCTAGCACTCGCCACCGTCGTCCTTCTCGTTTCGTGTGAGAAGAAAGAAACTTCTGCCGTCGCTCCACCAGCAAGCGGCCCCAGCACCACTCTTTCCGCCGTGCTCGCCACCGCGCCAACCGGTGAGCCGAAGCCCATCCACCTCATCCGCGCCACCGCCAAACCCGGCGATGACATCACCGTCAGCGGTAAAATCATGGGCAACGGAAAGCCCTTCGTGGACGGTCGTTCCGCCTTCATTCTCGGCGATCCCGAGGTGCTCACTCCCTGCAACGAAGACCCTGCCGACAAATGCACCACGCCGTGGGACGTTTGCTGCGACTCGCCAGAGGATAAAAAACGCGGCATCGCCACCATTCAAATTACTGGCACCGATGGCCGGGTGCTCAAAGAGTCAGTCGAAGGTGTTAGTGGCCTGATCAACCTAGCAACCGTCACCGTGAGCGGCAAGGTCGCCCAAGGGTCTTCGGCCGATGCGCTGATCATCAATGCCCAAGCAATCCGCTCTGGGAAGTGAAAGACGTATTCCCGGATTGCTTCAGGACACCTCAAAGTTCCCGCAGCGCCGCGGGGAGAGATCGGACCTGACTCTTGTCTGTTAGCTCGTAACACGTCTCGCCCAGATGGATGACGGTTAGTTTCTCCAATGAAAAATGCGCCTTGTCACGCTCGGCCCTAATTGTTTGAAAGATCTTGTCTCCCACCCGTTGTGATTACCCGCGAACGCAAACAATACTTCTGGCAGTTCCTCGCAATCTTGCTGGTTCTGCAATTGGTCGTTTTAAATGCGATGGCGGCCAGCAGTGCTTTGCACAAGCGCTGTCACGATCACGCGGATGACCCGGCCCATGAGTGCGCGGTCACCATGATACTCCATGGCGGGTATGATCGGGTGGCCCCCACCATCACGCCGGTGGAAGTTGTTAGCGAATCGCCGTCGATGACGGTGAAATTCGCGATCGCGATCCACCTCGTGCCGTCCCATTTGGTCGGCGGAGTGATCGCCCATGCAGCACCCCGAGGGCCGTAGGTCCGTCAGTCCGTTAGGAAGTGCTTGTTTGCGGCTACACGGCGTCCTGGCGGCGCGTGTCGTCTTGCTGCTGTTCTATGGATCGCGCCGCCATCATTCCAAATTGTACTCATGAAACCAAATTTTCGTTCGCTATTTACCACCGTCACCTTGATCGCCGCCACGGCTCCGCTGCTACGCTCAAATCCCGCTGACTCGGGAGAAGTCATCACGCTGGATGAAGTGCTCGTCACGGCCAATCGTTTCAACCTCACTCTGTTCCAACAGGCTCAGCCCACGACTCTTTTGCAAGGCAAGGATCTGCAATTGAAGCTCGCGCCGACACTCGGGGAAACGCTCAACAACGAGCCCGGTGTGAGTTCCACCTCGTTTGGCCCCGGTGCCAGCCGCCCCATCGTCCGCGGCCTGGGAGAGGATCGGGTGCGAGTGATGCAGAACGGCACCTCCGTGATCGATGTCTCCAATGTCAGCCCGGATCACGCAGTCGCCACTGACCCTCTAACCATCCGTTCTGTGGAGGTCGTGCGTGGTCCCGCGACGCTGCTCTACGGCCCTAACACCATCGGCGGCGTGGTCAACGTGATCGACGACCGCATCCCGCAAGAACGCTTTACCGGCACTTATCCGGCGGGGAAATTTGAAACCAGCGTGGGTTCCGCAGACGAGCTATTTTCCCAAGCCGGAGCACTCACTTGGGGGGCCGGCCCGCTCGTCTTCCACTTGGATGGCTTCAACCGCGACACCAGCGACGTGGACATCCCCGGCAACGCGCGCTCCAAGGCATTGCGCGAATCCGATCCGCTGCCAGCCGGCACGCCGGAAGCGCGAGGCACGCTTCCTAACAGCGCCACCGAATCAAAAGGTGCAGGCCTCGGCGCCGCCTATGTGTGGGACAAGGGCTACCTTGGATTTTCTTACTCGGGCGTGGATTCCACCTACGGCACTGTCGCCGAGCCGGATGTGACCATCGGCCTGCGTCAGCGCCGCTGGGACATGCGAGGCGCCGTTTATACACCCACACCTTGGATCAAGGAAATCAACTACAAGCTCGGTTATTCAGACTACGATCACACCGAGTTCGAAGGCAGCGAGGTGGGCACCCAATTCCTGATTGAAGGATCCAATGGCCGCATCGAGCTGCTGCATGAAAAGATAGGGATGTTAGAAGGGGCGCTTGGTTATGAATATCAGCAAAGCGAGTTTTCCGCGCTCGGCGCGGAAGCCTTTCTGCCGCCCGTGGAGAATTATGTGAACTCACTGTTCTTCTTTGAGGAAATGCCACTCGATAAGTTCCGCCTGCAATTCGGTGCCCGCTATGATCATCAGACTAACGAAACACAATCCACCACCGCATTTGGTGCTGGGCTGGATCGGGAGTTCGATGGCTTTAGCACCTCGGCAGCGATTGTTTACACTCCGGTGGAAGACTATGCCGTGGCATTATCCCTCGCCTACACCCAGCGCCCACCGACGTATGTGGAACTCTTTGCGAACGGCCCACACTTAGCCACTGGCTCATACGAGATTGGCGATCCAGATTTGGGAACCGAAGACTCGCTGTCCGTCGATCTCTCCCTGCGGAAGCGGGCTGGTCGAGTGACCGGTAGCGTCAGTGGATTTTATTATCGCTTCAACGACTTTGTCAGCGCCCAACAGACAGGCACAAACGACCCAGTTGATGACTTGCCAATCTATATCTATCAGCCGATCGGTGCGAACTTCTATGGCGGTGAAATTGAAGCTACCTTTCACCTGCTAGAGGCCGTGGAAGCTCCACCCGTCACCGACTCGAAATCACCCGTTCCGCCAGCCGCGTCGGCCAGCACCCAGCGGCTCGATCTCATTCTCCGCGCCGACTACGTCAATGCGGAGGACCGTGGCACTGGCGAGCCGATCCCGCGCATTCCTCCGCTGCGGGCGAGTGCCGCGCTCGATTATTCCATCGGTCAACTCAATGCCCGTCTCGAAGGCCATTATGCCTTTTCTCAACATCGCCATGCCGACTACGAGCTACCGACAGAAGCTTACTTCCTCGTCAATGCCAGCATCAGCTACGAGATGAGCTTAGGCGGCTTCGACACGACGATCTATCTGAAGGGCACTAATCTCACCAACGAAGAAGCCCGCCAGAGCACCTCATTCCTCAAGGACATCGCGCCGCTCGCCGGTCGGGGTGTGGTTGCAGGACTTCGCACCGAATTCTGATTTCTATATCTCTAACTAAGGCCGGTCTGGTTCGCCAGGCCGGTCTTATTAGTTTCTCCAATTGCAGGCTCTCCACCGCGCTGTGCATGGTTTCACCCATAATTCCTTGATGATTGACTGATCATTCTGTGAAAAATCTACTAGATTTCGAGCGAGTCATCGCGGCGTTGCGGGTTCTGATCCAGGCGCGATAGTTCAGCTCGCCAATGCTTCATTTGGCGAAATGATACAG
The DNA here is from genome assembly GCA_043729385.1 of Akkermansiaceae bacterium. GTDB lineage: Bacteria > Verrucomicrobiota > Verrucomicrobiia > Verrucomicrobiales > Akkermansiaceae > Luteolibacter. The sequence continues at coordinate 16,972 of JAYTLO010000154.1, read as the reverse complement.
CTCATGGCCCACCATCACGAAAGCGAAGCGACCCCTTCCTGCTGCGGCTGCGAGCACGGCCATGATGATGGCGTCTTGCCGCAAAGCACGCTTGTCACCGCTGCGGGGATTCTAACCGGACTTGGACTGCTGCTAGGCTGGCTGCACATCGGTCCGGCGTGGTTAGGAATCGCTGCCTTCGCCCTCGCCACCCTCGCCGGTGGCTTGCTGGTTTTTCCCGCTGCTTGGAAGGCTTTGCTCAAGCGGCGGCTGGACATAAATGTCCTCATGACCGTGGCCGTGGCCGGTGCGTGGCTCATCGGCGAGTCTGCCGAGGCTGCGGCGGTGGTGTTTCTCTTCGCCCTTTCCGAGCTGCTAGAAGCGTGGGCCGCGACCCGTGCGAGGCGGGCGGTCACTGCATTGTTAGAGCTTTCGCCGGAGACCGCGATCCTTCGCGCCGCAGATGGCACCGACATGGAAGTCCCCGTGGCAGAGATCGCCATTAGCACCGAGATCATTGTGAAAAGCGGCAGTCGCATCCCTCTCGATGGCGAGGTGGTTTCAGGAAATTCCGCGGTGGACCAAGCACCCATCACCGGCGAGTCGGTGCCGGTGGAAAAGACCTCGGGCGACCCAGTTTTCGCCGGCACAGTGAATGGCGCAGGCTCGCTGATCGTCCGCGTCACCAAGCTGGCGGGCGATTCCACACTGGCGAAAATCATCAAACTCGTCGGTGAGGCGGAGGAACAAAAGCCGCCCACGCAGCGCTGGGTGGACCGCTTCGCCGCGATTTACACGCCCGCGGTTTTCGTGGCCGCCATCGGCGTGGCCGTCGTGCCACCGCTGATGTTAGGCCAGGAATGGAGCCCGTGGGTTTACCGGGCGCTGGTCTTGTTAGTCATCGCGTGTCCGTGTGCGTTGGTCATCGCCACGCCTGTTAGCATCGTCTCCGGCCTCACCGCCCTCGCCCGCCGGGGCGTGTTGGTGAAGGGCGGAATTTATCTCGAATCCGTCGGGAAACTCCGTGCTTTCGCCGTGGATAAAACCGGCACCATCACCCAAGGAAAGCCGCAGGTCGTCGGCATCACCGTCACCGCCGAGCTAACCGAAAACGAAATTCTCCGCGCCGCCGCTGCGATTAACAGTCACTCCGAGCATCCGTTAGCCACCGCCATCGTCGCTGCCGCGCGTGCGCGAAATCTCGCTTTCGATCCCGCTGCGGACTACCAGTCGGTGACCGGGCGAGGAGCACGCGCCAGCATCGGCGGCCACCCGCATTTCATCGGCAATCACGACATGGCCCACGAAGCCGGCGTGTGCACACCCGAGGTCGAAGCCATCCTTGCCAGCATCGAATCCCAAGGCCAGTCACTCGCCGTGCTGGGCCATTTCCCTCACCACGCGTGCAAGGGCGAAATCCTCGGCATTATCGCCATCGCCGATACCTTGCGCCCAGAAGTCACTGAAGCACTGCGGAAAATCCATGCCGCCGGGATTGAGAAAGTCATCATGCTCAGCGGTGATAATCAGCGCACCGCCTCCGCCATCGCCAAGCTTGCCGGCATTGATGAAGCCATCGGCGATCTCATGCCGGAGCAAAAAGTCGAACACGTTAGAAGACTTGTTAGCCAATACGGCCACGTCGGTATGATCGGCGACGGTGTGAACGACGCGCCCGCGCTGGCCGTGGCCAATGTCGGCTTCGCGATGGGAGCCATCGGCAGCGACACCGCCATCGAGACTGCGGACATCGCGCTGATGAAGGACGATCTAACCAAAGTCGCCGATGCCATCCTTACCGGTCGCCGGGCGCTGCGGATCATCCGCTTCAATGTCACCTTCGCCCTTGCGATCAAGGCCGTGTTTCTGATCCTCGCCTTCCTCGGCATCGCCGGTCTCTGGCTCGCCATTCTCGCGGACACCGGCGCGACCTTGCTAGTGATCATGAACTCCCTGAGATTGTTAGGAAACAACCGCGCAAGTTAGATTTTCCCGGCGGCTGGGTAGGGCTTTCAAAAAATGCCGGCGCTTCAGAGTCTGCGCGCCGCCAATCCAGACCTGCCTATTTCATGACATCTCTCTTTGACACCATCCGAAGGACTCTCGTCACCACGCTTGCATCCAGTCTCGCCATTTCCCTCGCCAGCGCCCATGAGGGCACCGGCCGGGCTGGTTTAAAGGAGTCCACCGGAGTGGAAGTCGAGGGAGAGTTCTATGCCGGAAAGCGGGGCTATCTGCATGGCGGATTGGGCGTCATCAACACCCTCGATGCCGATCAGAAAATCGGAGTGGTCGGGCACTTCGTGAGGGAAGATTCGGACGGTGAAATTTTCCCCTCACTGGGCGCGGAGTATGTCCGTGATGTGGGTGATGGCTGCGAGTTGGAGGTCGGCATCCAGCTTCTCCGAGGTGACGGCCCGGACAACAACCTCGCCGTGACCGGCGCAGCGTTTTCATTCTAACGAAACCTTCAGGCTACGCACGTCTTGCTTCCTCGGTGAAAGCCCGTTAGAAGCGTGTTCGACGTCACCGACAAGCTCGTTTTCAAAGGCAGTAAGGGGGGCGGACATTTTTGTCCGCCTGGACGATGGGAAGAGAAAGAGCAGAGCTTCGCGCTGCTGCTTTCGCAATCCATCGGCAAGCGCAACGTCTCGCAGTTAGAAATCACCACGCTGGCTCCTGCTGCCGCGCGGCTTCGTAGAGGACGATGGCAATGGCGGTTGCTAGATTCAGACTGCGGGTGCTGCCGGGGACCATGGGGATTCGCAGCGCGTGCTCGCCAGCGGCGGCGATTAGATTTTCCGGCAGACCCTTGGTTTCGCGACCGAAGACGAGGTAGTCGCCGGGTTGGAATTTCGCCTGCCATGGCGAGGAGCTGGCCTTGGTGCTGAGATACCAGAATCGCGCGTCGGGGCCGGCAGTGGCGCGGAGGTCATCGAAGGATTTCCAAACCTGCAATTTCACATCCTGCCAATAGTCGAGGCCGGTGCGACGGACGTATTTGTCTTCCAGAGAAAATCCAAGCGGCTCTATCAGATGGAGGGTGGAGCCAGTCGCCAGCGCAAGCCGTCCGGCGGCTCCGGCGTTGTGTGGGATCTCGGGTTCGATGAGGACGATGTGAAACATGCTTTTAAATCTCTGTGCGAAGAGGGAACTGCGAATGGACGCGAATGGACACTAATGAAGAATGAGTGACGCTGGAATTCATTTTGGTCCTTAGGCTGAAATGCGTGATTGAACAATTTGGTTAGCGTCCATTGGTGTCCGTTCGCGGTTTCCAGGGCTAAGGATCCCGGCGTCTTGCCAGGGTGATGGAAAGTCCGACGATGCCGACGAAGACAAGATAACAGCCGAACAATTCGAGATAGCTTCGGCAAATTTTAGCAACCTCAGGCGAGATATCCGCACCGAGCGATGCCTTCCAGAACTTCGAGCTGCCGAAGAGTTTGTTGAAAACATAAAGGATGAGCAAAGCCGCGCCGATCAGGCCGGCACCCGCGTGATTGCCCAAGTGAGAGACGAAACGCAACATCACCCGCCGGTAGCGCAGGATGGCGATGAGCGCGGCTAACAGGATCGACCCAGTCAACCACACTTCGGGAAATTTCAGCCCGAGGAAGCCGGAAATGAAGTCTTCAATTTCCCCGATGAACGCCGCGATCAGAAGCAGAGCCAGCACGAGGCAGACCGGGCGATTGTGCCCAGCGTGAGGGGCCGCGCCGAGCATCACGGCGGCGGAGGCGGCGAGCAGGCACGCTTGTAACAGTTCGACCGTGCCACTCTTGATCGGCGCCGATGGACGGTTAGGCAACCACGCCGGAAGCAAAATGACGATGCAGCCCAGACAGATCAAGGTCACCCGCACGAGGGTCCGCAACCACGAGGGGTTCCGTTGGAGATTTAGGTTTGCGCCGGACACTGGGGAGCTAGCTTAGGGAGTCCGATCTGCCATGCAAGGCTCGGGAAAGCCGACGCTCGTGCCAGGAAAGGAGGGCCAACACTCTTGTCGGCCTGGCCAATGGGTGGAGGAAGTGAAGAGCTTCGCGCGTTTTCTTCCGCTTCGCATTGGCCATGCGGACTGGAGTGCCCGCACTCCTTATTATGGAACCACCAGTCGCGGAAAACTCGGCATCTTAGATTCAATCCGACGCGCACTCCAAGAAATCGCGGTATGAAAAATCATCAATGCTGGTGCCTGAGTCACGCGTCGCGAAAGCTCGCCATGCTTTAAGGCGCAACGCCGGATGCTTCACATCGAGCTTGAGGATTTCTATGGTCCGCTCCGCCCGATGTTGATTCTCTGCCGAAGCAATTTCGTTGGGCTTCAAATCGCCGGTGGCAAAATCCCATTGAAAATAGCTTTCGAAATCATAATCCGCCTCGTCCGGCTTCAGCAAAGCCTTTTCGAACAAGTCCCCTTTGTGCCGTTGGCAATGATTGCAGCAGTAAAAAAGATTCGCCCATTCATAGGCCAAATCGGGGCGTCTCATCGGCCCTGATTTGGGGCGAAAATGGTCGATGGTCTCGGTGCCGGGCGGGCTGATAGGGTTCATATCGCAATAGGAACAATGTTCCTGAGTCTGATCCCTCAGACCTTCGTCGAGCAGAATGTGATTCAGCTTCAGCTTGTTGTATTGCGGCCAGTCTGTCCATCGCCCCCTTTCCAGCAGATCGGCTGTCCATTTCGCACCCCGCTCAATCAACACCTGCGGGCCCGCTGCACGGTTGAGTTTTCTCATGCCATTGCCGCGTTCGACTTCGCCTTCTGCTCCTTCTGCCGGTGATACTGACGAAGTTCCATTCCAACGATCTGCTCGAGTTCTATACCGCGAGCGGCTATCTCTTGCGCCTTGGCCACCATCTCCTGTTCCTTGCCATTCTCGCCCCGCAATGCAGCACTCTTCAAAGTCTTGAATTCCTCAAGCAAGCCCTGGTTCTCGGGATCAAACCATCCCATCACCCCCAGCACCTCGGTCAACGCCGTCACATAGCTGTCGCCTCGACTGACTTCGTGCGCTTCTTCCACAAAAACCTTCCCGCCATCACCGACCTTGAGTCGGTGAATCCATGCATTTTCATTGAGTGAACTAACAACGAACGGAGAATGCGTGGCCACAAAGATTTGAGCTTTCGGAAACAACCTCTGCATCATCGGCAGCACCCGCCATTGCCATTCGGGGTGCAGGTGGGTTTCCGGTTCATCCACTAGCAGAATCACCGGTTCGTTTAAAGGATCGGGAGATTCAGGACCTTGGAGTACATCCATCCACACCACGCCTTGCACCAACCATCCGAGGATGCTTCGAAGTCCATCGGGCAATGTGGTGATTTCGAATGTTTCCGTGCTATCTCCCCAGCGCACTCGCAATTCCTGTTTCGGATGGACCATTGAGACGAATTTGAACAGACGCCCGGTTACGGTTTGGATCGCGCTTTCAATGGTCTTGATCATCTTGCTGTAGCGCCCGGGCAATCCGGCACTCGTCTCCGTGGCTCCTTGAAGATCCATCGTGTAAATCCCCTGAAGCTGCCGACTTGATTCATCCATCGTCCGGGAAAACGAAAGTGCCTCCTCGATGCTCGGTTCCCGGATTTCGGCATTTGCTCTTACCTCCGCTGTTTCCAAGTAGGCGCGTGGGCAGAATGTCATAGCGGGAAACCGCTGTTGTCTCGAATTTCTCACGTCCCACCACCTTTCGGGAGCGTGGTTGGTATCCTGAAATGTGACCGCGCTAAAATTTTCAAGCCGGTTGTCACCTACCCGCTTTGCCAGCTCTTTGTCCGCGCCCAGGCATGCCGATATCAAAGCCAGCAACCTCGTCTTCCCGCTTCCATTTGGCCCGGTGATCACATGCACCTCCGCCAACTCCTGAGCATCGCTGTCCTCCACATGCGGAAACTCGATCTCAAACTCGCCGAACGGGGCAAATGGGCTGGCTCGTAGCGCACTTATTTTCATACGGCGCTGAGTAAGACGTAAAGCGTGGCGATTGCAATCCCAGGCTGCCCGACGGCTATTTCGGCGCAAGCAGCTTCCGCAATGCTTGCTCCACCGCGTTGAACGCTTTCCGCCGACTCGGCCACTGATCCACGGCCTTGATATTTCCGCTGCTGTCTCTAGGCAGGATCTGGAGGTGATCCAGCTTCCGATCCCTACCCGGCACGTCGCCTTTCCATGCACAATCCTTCTCCAGTAAGATCGGAATCACCTTGGGCGGGTAAAGTACACCCGCCTTTCTTATCCTCTCCAATGCCCTGCTCAGCTCCACTTCCTGAATGTATTTCGATCCCAGTGATGCCGTGCTCACTAGGAAAAGAATCACATCCGCTTCTTCGAGCGCGTTGCGAATCTTCCCGTCGAAATTTTCACCGGCCAACACCTTGCCGTCGTACCACGAGTCGGTGAGGCCATCCGCCTCCATCACCTTGAGATTCTGCATGAAAACATCCCGGTAGGCAGAATCCACGTGCGAGTAGCTTAGGAAAACCTTGTGGCGGTCCTGGAAAATCTCCCGCGCCGTGTTTCTCCGCTCTTTCCCTTCCGGCGCGGCCACGCGGTCCAGTTCTTGTTTCTGATTGATCCGGATGCTGCCTTCCTCGTCGGTGGAAATGGTGCTTGGTTTCCCGTTTTTCTCATCGACGATCAACGCCTTCACACTCTCGAAGAGACCGGGCTTGTCTTCCAGCTCGATCAACTCCCGCGCATTCAGGTTGTTCACCGTTTTTCCTCGGGTGCCCACCGGGCGGTCAAAGTCCTCGTGGATGTCCCGGAAATGGGCACGTATCAGTTTCGTCAGGCGGAGTCGGGCGGCGCTGGCACCGATTACGGTCACCTGGATGCGTTCCTTGCCGGGTTCCGCGATGACGAGAGCGTGCGCCGTTTTCCCGGATGCTTCGTCTTCCATTTCCAGCACCACGCCCTGCCGCCAGACGAGGTTTTCCGAAATGAGCGGATGCGCACGGACGATGAAGCGCGGAAGCAATCCTTCCGGCAGCACGTTGTAGCGGTAGCGCAGGCGCGTCGCCTTTTCCTTGAACCACTTGTCTCCCAGATTTTGCGGCGTTTGCGGAGCAAGCAATTGCGGGATTAGCCAGGTGTCCTTTTGCCCTTCCAACGGGTAGCACAACTCGAAGCGATCCATCAGCCCGATCAGATACTCCACCATTTTTGGATCCGTGCCAGCCAGCGCTCTACGGGCTTCGTCCAGCGTGAGATGGCCGGTGAAATTTCCATCGCCCGTCTGCCGCTTTTCCACCAGGCGCAGCAACGTATAGACACTGGCCGTCACCCAGCGCGGGTTCAGCACCGTGGTATCTGAGAGGCGAGCGTCCTCCGCATAGTGGAGAATGATGCCTAGATCGTGGAGGTATCCGGCAAGCGCGTTTTGATCACTCTCCGCCGTCACGCCGTGCCTTTGGCAAATCTCCCGATAGCGGCACAGCGGCAGGTAGTTCTCCTTCATTTCCGCCATCTCCTCTTTCACGGAGAAATACAGCTTGGGAAATGCCTGCTTCACCGTCTCCATCGCCGCCGCCGTCTCGCGGATGGTCTGTTTCAGTTCCAGCAGTCCCAGCCCGGTCCGGCAATCCGTGCGAATGAATGCCCGGATGTGGGGAAACTCCTGCCGCAGTGTGAAATCCGCCACCGCGAAGGGTTTTTCATCCCACTTGTTCAGCACCACGATCACCGGCGAGTCCCCGCCGAAGGCCCGGATCAGCCGCAACCAATACTCAGCATCGCGGTCCTGGCTATCGCTGCGGCCCTCCAGCACCAGCAGGTAGAGGCTGCGCCGGGTGAGGAAAAACTGGTGCGTGGCATGGGTGATGTCTTGCCCGGCGAAGTCCCACAAATGCGCCGTTATCCCGTCCTTTTTGCGCTCCAGTTCCCAATGATCGATTTCAATGCCTAGTGTCTCTTGTTGTTTCGGATCGAAACGGTCTTCGATCAAACGCTTTCGGATCGAGGTCTTCCCGGCACCGCCGCGGCCGACGAGGATGATTTTTACTTCATTAAGTGCCTTCGTCCCGCCGGCCTGCTGCGCGAAGTAAATTGCGAGGATTTCCTGCGCAGGTTTGGGCGGTTTGTAACCTTTTACTACTTCGGAAATATTTGGTCCGAGAGCCTCTTCATTGAGGTTCAGAGCCGGATTCTGATATAGAAGCAATTGAGTGAGATTCTTCAATTTCTGCAACTCCAGCGGCAGGCTCGTCAATTGATTTCTCCAGAGGGATAAGTTCGTGAGTGATGAGAGCTGGCCAATCTCTGGCGGCAGGCTCGTGAGTTGATTTGCCTCGAGGTCTAGCGTCGTGAGAGCGGAAAGTCGGCAGATGTCCAGCGGCAGGTTCGTGAGTTGATTAAACCCAAGGTTTAGCTCTGTAAGACGAGAGAGGTGGCCAACCTCCGGGGGCAAATTCGTCAACAGATTGGTCGAGAGATTAAGCTGCCTGAGAGTTGAGATGTGGCAGATCTCGCGTGGTAGTTTTGCTAGATGATTTCCCCCTAGGTTAAGATGGGTGAGTAGCGATAATTTGAAGATTTCCGACGGCAATCCCTTCAGGCTATTATTCCGGAGGTCGAGGCTAGTGAGTGCAGTCAGATTTCCAATCTCAGGCGGCAGGCTCAGCAGATGCAGGTCAGCCAGGTCGAGAGACTTGCCCTTCGGGCCTTTTCTCCGACATTCTTCGATGAGCCGTTCAGCTGCTTCTTTATTAGATTTCGGTTTCCACGCACACATTGCGCAGAAACTAAACCACAGGTGGCGGCGTCACGTCATCCTCATTGTTTCGGGTGGGGTCTTCGAGGAGGGACTGGTGGAAATAATCCGCAGCGCGTTCGGGGTGGGCGTGGTGGTGGGAGGCGATGGCGAGGATGTTCTTACCGAGCTGGAGTTCCAGGACGGTGCGGGGCTGGTGGCGTTGGATTTGGTAAAGGAGGGCCGACACTCTTGTCGGCCTGACCAATGGGGGAGGAAGTGAAGAGCTTCGCGCGGTTCTGTTGGACTGCTGGGACAAGTCCCAGCTTTTCACTGGCCGACATGTCGGCCAGTGAAAAGCTCCGACATGTCGGAGCAGTCCACGCCTCTGGTGCGGTCCTCCTATTCGTTGTGCCCCACTCGCGGGTTCAACGCCCGGTAGATCTTCAGCTTGCCATAGCTGATGCGGCCTTCGAGCTGCTCGAAGACTGGCTTGAGGGCGAGTTCGTGGTAACCCTCGAGCGCGGCGTGCATTTGTATTTCCTCCTCGGCGGTGTAGAAACTGCGGGCGTCGAGGTCGGCGCCGTTCTCGATGGCTTGGGCGAGGTGACTCTCGACAGTGGTCTCGGCGAGGTCGCGGGACTTAGCGATCTCGCTGATCGATTGTCCGTTTTTAAAGAGTTCCAAGGTGACAGCTGCGGTGCCGCCGGTGACGTTTAGAATGCGCGGGGCGGGAGTGGCGACGGTTTGCAGCGAGGCAAATTCCTGACGCGGATTTCCCGTGAGCCACTCGCGGATCTCGGCGAGGAAGGCTTGGCCGTAGTCTTCTAACTTCTTTTCGCCCACGCCGGGGATACGGAGCAGGGCGCTGTCATTTCCCGGATAGTCGCGGCTGAAATGACGCAGCGTGACATCGGAGAAAACCACGTAAGGCGGGACGTTTTTCGCGTCGGCGAGTTCCTTGCGTAAAATGCGCAGGTGCTCGAACAGGCCGGGATCGCAGGGGATATCGCCAGTGCGGACGGACCTGGATTGCGGCAGGGCGAGCGCGCGGGTGAGCATGACGGTCTCGCGCTTTTTGAGGGTGTCGATGCCGCGCTGGTTGATGGCGACGGTGGGAAATTGATCGGTGCTGGCGGCTAACAGTCCGAGCCGTAGCAACTGTCGGCCGAGGTCCACCCAGTACGGGCGCGACTGGTCCTTGCCGATTCCGTGGGTGGTGAGTTGGTCGTGTTTCCAGCGCAGGATTTTCTCGGATTGGCCGCCGGTTAGAACTTCGGCGATGTGGTTGAGGCCGACGTTGAAATTCCCGGCTTGGCGGATGCGGACGACACAACTGAGGAGCTTCTGGACGTCGATCGTTGCGTCCCATTTTTCGCGCGGATGGAGGCAGTGGTCGCAGGCACCGCAGTTATCGAGCGACCAGATTTCCCCAAAGTATCCTAACAAGCTGACGCGGCGGCAGGTGTCGCTCTCGGCGAAATGCGTCATCTGGTCGAGCTGATGGTGGGCGACGTCGCGAGCTTGTTGATCGGGGATGTCCTCCAGAAACTTGAGGTATTTCATCACATCGCCACGAGAGAACAGCAGCAGGCAATCCGCAGGCAGGCCATCGCGACCGGCGCGGCCGGTTTCCTGATAGTAGCCTTCGATGTTCTTCGGCAGATCCGCGTGGATGACGTAGCGGACGTTGGGTTTATTAATGCCCATGCCGAAGGCGACGGTGGCGCAGACGATCTTGGCCTCGTCGCGGAGGAAGGCGTCCTGGTTTTTCCCGCGTTCCACGGCATCGAGGCCGGCGTGATAGGCGACGGCGGAGAAGCCGTTAGTCCGCAGAGTGGCGGCGAGTGCCTCGGTGGTTTTGCGGGATTGGCAATAGACGATGCCGGAGTCGTCGGGGCGGCTGCTGGCGAAATTACAGACTTGCGCCGCCGCGCCGGATTTCGCGACGACTTGGTATTTTAGGTTTGGGCGATTGAAGCTGGCGAGGAAAAGGGAGGGATCGCGGAGTTCGAGTTGTTTGAGGATGTCCTCGCGGACGCGCTCGGTCGCGGTGGCCGTTAGAGCAAGCACGGGGATGCCTGAGATCAAGTGCCGCACCTCCTTGATGCGGCGGTATTCGGGGCGGAAATCGTGGCCCCACTCGCTGATGCAGTGCGCCTCATCCACCGCCAGTGCGGCGATTTTCCAGCCCTTCAAACGCGACAGGAAATCCGGCAGCATCAGCCGCTCGGGCGCGACGTAGAGCAGTTGGTATTCGCCGGCGTTGAGCCTGTCGATGCGCTCGCGGGCTTCGCTGATGTCCAAGGTGGAGTTGAGAAACGTGGCGGCCACGCCACTAGCTTCGAGCTGGTCCACCTGGTCCTTCATCAGGGCGATGAGCGGCGAGACGACGACCGTTAGACCCTCACGGACCAGCGCCGGAAGCTGATAGCAAAGGCTCTTCCCCGCACCGGTCGGCAGGATGGCCAATGCGTCGCCGCCAGCCAGCGAGGCCTCCATGATTTCCCGCTGGAGTGGGCGAAATTCGTCGTAGCCGAAGGTCTGCTTGAGGCGGCTGGATAAGAGATTCAGGCTCATAGGGACATTAGAAAACTGCGCGTTTGAACAGATCAAGATTGAAGTTGGCTGGTCGTAGGAATAATCCGAGATCCTCGAGTCGTGATGACGAGGGCGTCGCCGTGAGTCAGGGCTTGAGAACGGCAGAGACTCAGCGTGTCTTGTGCGCTCCGACGAGATTGGATGCGTCGTAAATCGCTCCGCAGGAAAGGCACCTTGCGATCGTTAGAGTCATCGCTGCCAAGTTTGCATTTAGTAATTGGGAGGGTAAGTAAGGGGTTGCTTCGAGAGATACTGCGGCAGTGCTTGCGAAATTCGCGGGGCAGTGCCTTGCTAGCCGAAAGTTTGAACCTGTGACATCCGTTTGCCCCACCATGAATTTCCGCAGCTCGTTGGTTTGCTTGTGCGTCGCAGGGTTGCTGGGCAGCCCCGCGTTTGCGCAGAACGAGGGGCTTGAGATTCTGGTGGAGAAATCGCGGGTGGCGATGATGGAAAACCGTTGGGAACAAGCACTCGATTTTAACTCCCAAGCCGTGGCCCGCTACGGCAAGGGCGAGCCGTTCCAGACTTACGGCGCCCAGTTCGGCGCGATTTACTATCGGAAGGGAGTTTGTGAAATGAAGTTAAAGCGCTGGCAAGACGCGCTGCGGTCGTTCGAGATCTGTTACCGGGATTTCCCGAATCAAGGCACAGTTAGAAGCAATCCATTTCAGAAAATGGCGTTGCTCAAATGGGGCGAGGCGGCGATGGGCGCAGGGCAATGGGAGCTGGCTGTTAGCCGTTTTGCGAAATTCACCGACGAGCGCGACAAGCTCCGCGACACGTTTCCCCAAGGCGCATTCTATATCAATCTGGCGTTCTGTCACTACCGGCTGGGACGGCTGCCTGCGGGCAACGAGAACCTTGAAATCGCCATCCGCAACCAGCACAACTTCCCCACGCCGGAGTCGGGAATCGTCGCGGGTTTCCAAGCGTTGGTGGAGGCCGCGATTGCGAAACGCAACGAGCAAGCGCTGCTAGATTTCATCGGCAAGAACCGTGGCGAGCTGATCATCGAACCGCTGGAAATGAAGCGCTATTCCAGCGTTTTCCTCAAGCTCGCCGGGGATGCTCTTGCCGCCGGGATGCAGCGGGCGGCCATCGCCGTCTATCAGTTCGTGCCCTCGGCGGACGCCGGGCCGCTGGAAATGATCAAGCTCGCCGCGATCGCGCTGATCCACGAAAAGCACGGCAATGTCCGCGGCGCGCTTGCCGTCTATCAGCAGCTTGAACTTTATTTCCCGGAAGCGGCGGACCGCGAGCAGCATCTCTATCAGCTCGTCCGCACCGCCACGCTCGTCCACGCGGCGGATCTCGCACGGCTCTACGCGGGACGGTTGCTAAGGGAATTCCCGCAGTCCACGCACCTCGCGGAGATCCGGGCAAGCGGCCTGGAAATCCCGGAAAACGTGGCTGCCACGCCGCCGCTTGCACCGGCTGCACTCGATTCTGTCGGCAAGCCGCTGCCCACGGCGGCACCGTTCGCCGCTGCGATGGATCTCTATCAGGGGCGCAAATACCAGCAAGCCATGGCCGCATTCGCGGAAATTAAATCCCGCCCCCAGGCGGACCGCGAGACTCCCCTGTTCGCGGCATTTTACGAAATGGAATGCCACCGCAAGCTCGGCGATCTAGCTGGCTTGGCAGATGCACTCCGGGCATTTCAGAAAGATCCAGCACTCGGCAGCCAGCGACTCAGGCAGTTAGAAATCGATGCGTTGTGGGACGCGGTGCGGACGAAAAGCTGGGACCGCGTCGAGCAACTCGCGGATCAGCCGCTACGCGAACGCCTGCCCGGCGATCAACGGGCGCAAGTCGCCTATTGCCATGGCTTGGCCCTCGAAAATCTCGCCCGCCCGTTAGATGCACTGGGCGCTTACAACGTCGCGATGACTGCCGACGCCGGAGCCTCGGAGGAAATCGCCCGCCAAGCCGCACTCGGAGTGCTGCGGATTCATCTGGCGGATCCAGAAGTCCAAGCAGCCCTAACCGGACCCGCGCGAGTGACCCAAGAGAGTCCGCAATTGTCGCGATTGAAGGAAGCGGCGGCTGTCGCATTCTTGTTCGAACTCACGCTGGGAGCCGGCACGCCGCTGCCTCAAGAATTTAGGGATTTCCTAAAATACCATGACGCCAAATGAGCCACAGCCATCACAGCCGCACCGCCAGTCGGGTCTGCTTGGTGAGTGGAAATTCTTGGGCGACGCGGGCGTGGGAGCGGCGGTGGATGCCGACTAACATCCCTACAGCCGCGAGACTGAACATCACTAAAGGCTCATCACTAAAGGCCTTCCCCCGCAAGCTTCGTTGTTCGCCTGGGTCAAGCAACTGGTTTGAGGCAGAATCATGAACAGCAGAATCATTGGATTCGGAGGAAGAAAAAACCGGCGCACCCGACATTGAAGCCACTTTCGCGTGAAAATATTCCATTGCCAATTGGACCAATCATTCTTCAAAAATGATTCTGCTGTTCATGATTCTGCCATGACTCTTTTTTCAAGCGGTTCGAAGTTCCCGCTCTTTTCCGGGTCGTGCTCGTGGAGATCCGGGTGAAACATCCGCACCAGCTTCTTCCAAAGCCCTTTCAGCCTTGGATGCGATGTATTTTGTCAAGATTTGCACCCTGCCCCCTGACCTGACCTTTATCAAATCGAGACCCGCCTGCGAGAAAGCAAAGCCGGCCCCGCACTTCGCCAAGCCGTGCGCGCCGCCGAAAGTTGTATGATTCATCGCCGCCTCAAGAAAGTCATTGATAAACTTGCCCTGCGTCCTTCCATCCTGCCGAAAAGTAAACTCGGCAAAGCCATCAGCTACGCCATCAACCAATGGTCCAACCTCGGGACCTATCTGAATGATGGGCGAGTAGAAATCTGCAACAACTTGGTGGAAAACACCATCCGTCCGACCAGACTGGGAGCCAAAAACTGGTTGTTTATCGGCAATGAGCAATCCGGTCAGAAGTGCGCCATCCTCTACACCATTGTAGAAAACTGCCGCCGCCTTGGCATCAACCCCAAGGAATACTTGATTGACGTGCTCACCCGCCTGCCCGGCATGCTGGCCAAAGACGCCATCACCCTCACCCCTGCCAACTGGCTCAAAGCCCGCAATGGGGAAGAGCAGCGGAAGGTTGCCTGATTTTATAAGTGTCATAAATCTGCAAACGATGACACTTATTAATCCGCCGTAGCAAACCCCTCTTCACGGTGCTTTGGACCCCGCTTACCAACGAACAGCAAGCACGATGCCGCAGGCCGGGGCGCGGAGCTTCTTCGGCAGGGCGGTGGGCGGCGAGCCGGGAGGCGGTGAAGCGGAGCGGAACCGGGGGGGCGGATTCCGCCTCCCGGCTGGCCGTGCGGGGTGAGGTGGGCGGAGGATGCGAGTGACAACGAGCCTAACTTGCGGCTGGCGCGGGAGCTGCACAGGCCGGAGGGCACTTGTGACTGCGACGGGTAATGCTGCCGAGGGTATGCCCCGAGGGAACATCAGAGGGAGGGAGGGACCCGCTTGCGGGAGGCACCCGGACTGGATGCAGCATTACCCCGCGCACGTCACATGTTCCCGCAGGACCAGCAGTTCACGTGATCAACCGCCAGTGGGATGATTGGTGGTGCGGAGCGACGATTTTCGTGAAGCATATCATTACAAGTCGGGTTTCTTCATAAAACGCCATGCTAAGGCGGTTCCTGCCAAAATGATCGCGATCATAGCTACAACTTTGTAAGGTGCTGGAAAATCGGGTTTTTCTTGCGACTGGGGCTGAACTTGTTTGTGAACATTTGAGCTATCCGTTTCTGGTGCTTTCGGCGAATCGGAGTTGGTTTTTGAAGGCAATGGTTCCGAGTTAGACCTATCCTTCTTTGTGCGACTTCTTGCCTTCGCCATATCTTTATCCAGCAAGGCCACTAAAAACTTGCCATTTTCGGACACGTAACGCGCGGCAACCTGATCTCTCAGCTTCTTTGCCGCGAGCGGTCCCTGTGGGTTCCTAGCACCGTCTAAGCGGAGAACGAGAGTATAAAACGGAATTACAATATCATTGGACCGTGCCTTCTCCTCTTCGTTCTTTGGGTTGATGGCAGATTCCAGTTCTGGGAGCCGCTTCTCTGCAAGTTTCTGGATAATTTCGACACCACCGCTCCCTTCGCACAAAGCTAAAATTTTAGCAGCATCTGGTTCAGCGTGGCCAAAGTTTGATAGTGCCCCAAACGCCTTAATAATCTGCTCATCCGTTCCGATCTGGTATAAAATCCCAGCTGCGACCCTGATATAAGTTCCACTTTCAGGTGACGCAACAGCCGGTCCGGAGCTGATGCCTTGGACTTTCCGGATAAGTGCTTCGACGATAGAC
The DNA here is from genome assembly GCA_043729385.1 of Akkermansiaceae bacterium. Taxonomy (GTDB): domain Bacteria; phylum Verrucomicrobiota; class Verrucomicrobiia; order Verrucomicrobiales; family Akkermansiaceae; genus Luteolibacter. The sequence continues at coordinate 1,351 of JAYTLO010000154.1, read as the reverse complement.
ACTTGCTGGTCTGCTGCCAACAAACGCAGCTTCCGTAAAGCAGGCTCACTTCCACCTTCCTCTCCGGTCATTTTCATTTCCGCACTCAGGTAATCGGCTGGGTCGGTCGTTTGCGCCTGTGCGTTGTCACCAAGTATTCCAAGAAGAGCCAAATAGGCCGTTAACAATATCTTCATTGTGCTAGATTGTTCAGTAAAATCTTATCACCTTGATTTTTTGAGACACGCTTTGTCGCATCGATTGTATCCGTGGGTGATCCGGGAGTATGCCACAACATTTTATCATCATCAAATTCAGTTTGAAAATCACCGTGTTTTGCATCAATGAGAATATGTAGTAGTTCATGAGGGCCCGTGAAATGTGAAGAGTATCCAGCCCACATGCTTCCAATTAGTATTTTATTCCCATAACTTTTATTTGCGGCAGTAAGGTATTTTGGTGGAATAGCCACTCCACGTGCAATTTGAAGTGCATTCACTCTAAGACCAACCGCCAAATACATGGCTACTTCATTTTGGCTTACCACAGGTCCACCATCAATTATATCTTTGGTTTCTTGGGGTATTTCAAGCACTCCTGCGACAACCTCAGTGGGGAATTCGCCTGGATCAAGCTTACCATTAGCACTGATCCATGGCCCAGCCGCCTCGGAAAAGGTCAATTTAATTCCTGTTTGGGCATACCTTTCTTTCAAAACTTCTTTCAAGAACCTAATTTCATCAGGATCCCAACACGGCCCTCTAAGAATTGCGCCATATCGGCAGTTCACTAACTTCACATTGACCGTCTTTTCAAATGGCACAGGAACTTTCGTACCAAGCGCTTGCCACGCTCCTGTGCCAATCTTAATTTCCTCGATCTTGAAGTTGCCGCCGAGTTGAATTCTATGTGTCCGATCTCCCGTCACATCATCGGCGATGCTATCAACAGGGTGATCATCGTCCACATCATCCGCAACGAGCACCATCGATTTGGAAATAGCGTCTGCCCCATCCGCAACAAGATCAATCTGAGTGGCGTTATCGTTGTAGTCCGCTGCATCGGGATTGTCTGTAGTGGATACCTTTACGGAAATTCCACCCATCGCCGCACCACCTTTGACACGAACGAAGAATCGATCCGAGTCTTTTTCTATGTCGAGAACTGCTGAGGCTCCAGTTCCGCTCAGGACTCCTGTCTCAAACATCTTGCCAACCTTCAATTTTGAGATGGGATTCTTGTCTTTATCTACTACCTCCACCGGCAGGAGATCGACACGGTGCTCCGAGTTCTCAATAATCGGAGGAGTAAGTTCCACCCACTGTGAGAGAAGCTTCACGGCTGATATCTCCATCTTCACGGCTTCCGCTTC
>JAYTLO010000153.1:0-2342 GCA_043729385.1 Akkermansiaceae bacterium | reverse complement strand
CGGTTGAAGGGACCGTCGTCGTACACGGTGGAAGAAACTATCGGGGGTCCTCCATTCAGGGCACGGCGTTCGGTGCGTATCAAGTTGCCACGAAACCTGCGCACCGGGTTGTTAGTGTCGTAAACCAAGGTGATACCGCTCCGGAGCGCCCCGAATGACTGGATTTGCCCAGAGGCATCCGAAGAGATGGCACGACCACCGAAACCGGTAGGTTGACCGCGTGTGTCCACCGGGATCTCGGCCGTCGGGCCGTTCAGCGGGCCGAGGCTCACGGTTTTTGCTCCGCCTTCATGCCGCTCTCTGGCCGTGGCGACCGCTCCCGTCACTTGCAAAGATTCGCCCGCCGTGTCGATGCTCTTGAGCATGCCAAGCTCATAGGTAAGAGTGGCGGACGGGTATTGGGTGCTGTCCACTTCGCCGAACCGTGTCACCAGACCGGGTTCCGCCTGGTCATACCCGTAGATCATCGGCTTCCTCCAGGACGGCTCCGCGCTGATCAGATTCCCATCCTCGTCGTAATCAAATTCCACCCGCTGGCCACCAGGTCCGGCGCTGAGTTGGCCATGCACCACCGCCAGTTTGCCGCATTTCCCGTCATCCACCACCGGGGGGTCAATCGGGCCGGTGCGGCGTGGATCGAGGAACGGGTAATAATACCCAAAGCGGATCCTGCCGCCGTTGTCGCCCCGCACTTCGCCCAGCAATCCATCCTTGCTACGATAATGGCAGGTTATCACGCTCGCTTTGCGGGCACCCACCAATCGGTCGAGCGATCCGTTCGGATTGAAATACGTTCGATGTCCCTGCGTGCCAATGAGCACCCATTTCAAATCCTTCAGTTGCACCAGCATGGCAAACACCCCGCCCGGACTATCATAATACGCGCGTATTTTGCCGGCGGCATCCGTCCCCCAGAATTCGCGCAAGGCCGTATCACTGTTGTAGCCGGACAATTTGTCGTTATTGCCATTGGCCTCACTGATCAGTTTGAACAAGTGCGTCGTGCCCGCGCCGTCAATCAGTATCACATCGCCGGTCTTGATGGTCAGGGCATCGAACCCGCGATCCAGGTGCAGGGTGGAAAACCCGCCCGGAAACTGGGATGCGGAAAACTCCTGGATCCGCGCGTTGAACGTGTGGTCCCAGTTGCGGCCGAGCACACCTTCATAGTGTGAGCGGCTTTGGTAAATCCGCTTGAACACCAGGTCCTGATGGCGGCCCTCCACCATCACATCCGACTCGGAAAGCGTGACCTCACCGCTTTGCAAATCAACCATGCCGCCCATCAATCGTGGCGCGCTGCGGCCCGAAGGATTCGGGGAGTCCACGTATTCCGGTTTCATCGACAGATAGGTGCTCGCGACCTTCGGCTTTATGGTGTCGCCACTCTCCGTCGCGAGATTGGGCAACAATTCCGCATGGGCCTGCGAGTCGGGTGCCAAAAAGGCACGGATCTGTTCGCCACCGCCGAGGAATTGCCGACCTTCGACGGCCGTCATTCTGAGCGCTTGGTCCATGCGCAACGGTTTGACGAATATCGCGAATGGCCCGGCGAGGAACTGGTTGTAAAGCGGGTGCTTCGGATCATCCGAGAGGCGTTTGGCGTCAAAAAATATAACATCAGGCGCATCCCCGTCGCCATCGCAGCATGTGGGACAGGGAGAAATGTCCGCCGCGGCTTCGGCGGCGGACAGGCTCTGCACGCCAACCCGAACCACACTGCCAAAAGCCCCGCTGGCGCGCACCAAGACATAGTGGTGGGCGTCCGGATCCGGAGGGTCGATGCCTTCCATGCCCGGAGTATTGCCGCCGCCTAAGATTGGACGCAGGAATCCACGTTCCGTCGCACGGTCGAAGATGTCGGCCCGTCCGGCACCATCCATGTTCATGATAGTGGTCATGCTGCGCACCGGATCGCCTGGAAACTGGACGACCCCGATGCCAGGCAGCCGCCGTAACAATCGGGTTCCCGCCGAACTATAAGTGGCCAGCGCGTCCACCGAAGCGCCTATCGAGCGCCCGCCGGAAAGCACCAATTCGTCCGTGATTTCCATCACCGGATTGGTCGGCTCCATCGCCCCGAGCGCCGCGCGGGATAACACACGCGTGCCATCGGTTGCGGCTATCACCAGCTCATTGCGGTTGATTTCCACCAGGCTAAAGATGGTAGCCCCCTCCGCCGCCAGGGTGAATTGGCGGACAACCACGGGGTGTTGCGGATCAAGCAGGGAAACCACCAAGAACTGATTCCGCGCTACCAGCAGTGCCACCGGGACAGGCCGGGTGCCCGTCGCATCTTCGAGCGGGAACGCCGGATCCAGCAGGACGCGGTAAGTGCCATC
>JAYTLO010000152.1:0-9589 GCA_043729385.1 Akkermansiaceae bacterium | reverse complement strand
CAAATCATCGACGCGACGCATGTGGAGCTTGAGTTCCTCCGGCATGTAGTCGGTGCTACGGGAGGCGTAGTAACGGATGACGACGGGTGTATCCAGCTCCGTGAGGATCGCGCGGGTGCCGCTAGAAAGGGTGTGGACCTTGTTCTCGGTGAAGTCCGCGCCGCGGTTACCGAGGGGAGTTAGAGAGACGAGCCAGTTCGCAAGCACAGCGATGACGACGAGCGCGGCGACGCCAAAGGCGGCGCGGGTGACTGGGTGGGTGGTTTTCATGATAGAAATTTAAAGTTGGGGTGAGTTAGGCGCGCTTGGACGAGAGGATGGCGCTGGTGCCCAGCAGGCAGACGAAGATGATCGAGCCGAACCAAATGAAATCCTTCAGGCGGAACAGGCCGCTGTTTAAGGAGCTGAAGTGATCCCACACGCCGAAGGAAACGATGCCTTCCAGCACGCCGGGAGAGACGACTTTCGACAACTCGCGAGTGACCGGATCATAGCCGCAAAGCAGGATAAGCACGCAGATAGAAACCGAGACGATCAGGCAGACCACTTGGTCGCGGGTGCAGGCGGAGACCAGCATGGTGACGGCGAGGAAGGTGCAGCAGACGAGGAAACTTCCCAGATAGCCCGAGAAAATTGCGCCGTTATCGGGATTTCCCAAGTAGTTCACCGTGGCGACGATAGGGAATGTCAGAACTAAAGCGATCAGCCAGACGGTGGCGGCGGCGAGGAACTTGCCGACGATTGCGCTCCAGGTGGAAACCGGGAAGGTGCCTAGCAGTTCGATGGTGCCGGTGCGTTGCTCGTCGGCCCACAGTTTCATGCCGACGGCCGGGGCTAACAGCATGTAAACCCAGGGATGCCAGAAGATGAAAGTCCACTCCAGCGAGGAGTCCCCGACGCGCATAAACTCGCCGAAGGTGAAGGTAAGCCCGAGCGAAAATAACAGAAAAATCACGATGATCGCGTAGGCCGTGGGTTGCGAGAAATAGCTAGATAGCTCGCGCTTGTAGATGGTGCGGGAAGACATGGGAGTTTGGGGAAAATGCTGAAATTTTGAGATGCGGAAACGCTGAAATGAAGAGAAGAAGCTTTCAGCTTTTTCTTCAGGCGGCAGCCTCGGTGTCACGGGTGGTGACCTTGCGGAACAGGTCGGTTAGAGAGCCGGTTTCGGATTGGGCGAGCAGCTCGGCGGGTGTGCCGTCGGCGACGATTTTTCCCCGGTCCACGATGACGGCGCGGGTGCAGGCGGCTTCGACCTCTTCGAGAATGTGGGTGGAAAACAGGATGGCTTTGGTTTGGCCTAACCGCTTGATGAGCTGGCGGACTTCGAATTTCTGGTTCGGATCAAGGCCGTCGGTTGGCTCGTCGAGGATGAGCACTTCGGGATCGTGCAGCAGCGCTTGGGCGAGGCAAGTCCGGTGGCGGTAGCCTTTTGAAAGCGTGTCGATGGCCTGCTTGGCGACTGAGTTGAGGAAGCAGGTGTCGATGGCGCGGTCCACGGCGTCATTCTTCGCAGTGCCCTTGAGGCCGCGGATGGAGGCGCAGAACTTTAGGAAGCCGACGACCGTCATGTCATTGTAGAGCGGGGCGGATTCAGGCAAATAACCGATCTTAGTTTTAGCCTCGCCGGGACGGTCCACGATGGAAATTCCGCAGACTCGGGCGTCGCCATGGGTGGGCGGGAGGAAGCCGGTGATCATGCGCATGGTGGTGGATTTACCGGCACCGTTAGGTCCGAGGAATCCGAGGACTTCCCCTTTTTTCACCGTGAACGTGAGGTTGTCCACGGCGAGTTTGGTTCCGAATTGTTTGGTCAGGTTTTCGACTTCGATCATTGGGTAAAAGGGGCTTGTCGTTGCGAATTCCGCGAGAAGCGATGTCGCAAACGCTTCTTGTTTGAAAAACCTGTTTCGGCGGAATTTTCAAGCGAATAACCGCTTGGCGCAGCATCTATCGGTCTTGCATCCGGCGGGTGCTGGTATATCGCTGCCGAAGACATGGCCAGTATTCATCTTCCCGAGCGCTGCGGCGTGATGCTTTTGCCCGACTGCACGCTGTTTCCGCATGGCGGGCTGCCGCTCTACATTTTCGAGCCGCGCTACCGCCAGATGCTGGAGGAGGCACTCGAGGGCGATTGTTTTTTTGCAGTCGCTCGTTTGTTAGGCGCTGAGATGGGAGACCCGGCAGGCTACGTAGCACCCGTCGGGACCATCGGTCTAGTGCGGGCGTCGCGAGAGCAAAATGACGGCACCTCGCAGTTGCTAATCCACGGCGTGATGCGAGTGCGCTTCACCGCGTGGCACGACGAGCGCGACTATCCGTTTGCTAGCGTCGAGCCGGTGATCTCGGTTTTCACGCCAGAGAATCAGGCGCAAGCGGCGATGAAAACGCTGCGCGGGGCGGTCGAGGACGCGGTGAGACCGCTGCCGGATGAAGTGCAAGCCGGGGTCTTCGCCCTGCTAGATCGGGCGGATGAGCCGGGGTTGATGACGGACATCATCTCCCAACAATTTATCCACGAGGCCGACCTGCGGCAGCGATTGCTAGAAATGGATTTGGTCGGCGAACGGATTCCGGAGATTTGTGAATACCTGCGGAACGCGAGTCTAACCACCGAGGACTGAAGTTAGATTTTGCGTTTCCACAAAAGATTTGCCCATGCGAAGAGGACCAGCGTCACCAGCGCAAAGGTCGGCACTTGCCACAGCAAAGCTTCGCGCAGCGCTGACCCGGCGGGTTGGTCGGGGAAATTTGCGAGCAGGCGCGAGAAGCCGAGGCTGAACAGGCCGTAGCCTAGATTGAAGGCGAGGCCTTTGACGGAGAGGACGGTCGCGCGTTTCGCGGAATCCGCCTCACGGTGGAGTGCCCGGCTGATCGTGAATCCGAGGTAACCGAGCGTGGTCATCAGCAGCATGGCGGGCAGCAGCCCAAACAATGGCCACGCCGGAACCAGCGCGGCCAGACCGAGCAACGCTCCCCCGGCGGCGATGCCGAGATTGGCCAATGTGCCGAAGCGCGTGTTCAGATTTTTCGCGATGGCAGGCACAAACCAGCCGATAACGCCCATGGCCGAGCCGATGAATCCGAAGGTCCACTCCGGCAGTTCTATCAGCCGATAGTAGCTGCTAGTGATCGTCGCGAAGTTTCTAACGATCGAGTCAATCGCCAACCCGATCACCACGACTACCAGCGTATTTGGGTTGGTGAAAACCCAGCGCGCGGTGGCCAAAGTGATTTTAATCGCGCTCTTGCAAGTGTTCCTAACATCGCCAGTCGCGTGCCTCGGCGGCTCCACCATCCGCAGCGTGACGATCAAGCAAACGAAGGCTTGGCAGAGCACCAAGGCGACCGGCAAGCGGTGCGCGAGATTTGCAGATAAGTGAAAATTTGCGGGCAGCAGTCGGTTGAGGATCTCAGGATCGTAAATCAAGCCACCGAGAATCATCGCCACGACCGTCCCTGCGGAGCGCCAACGCATTGAGGTCGCTAACAGTTTGTCCCACGCATCCGCGCGGCGATTTTCCGGCAAGGAATCATAAGCCAACGCTTCATCCGCGCCGCTGGCACAAGCCTCGGATAAGCCGGAGCAAATGCGGTTCATCACGCACAAAGTGACTAACAACGCCCCACCGCCGCGCGGCGCGAACAAGAGACAGAGCATTTCCACCACCATCAAACCCGCTGCGAACACCAACAGTTTCTTCCGCCCGATGGTGTCCGCCAGTGCGCCGGACGGAACTTCGAAAAGAAAAATCGTCGCCGCCCAGATCAGGTTGAGCATCACGAACTGATCGAGTGTTAGCCCGAGATCCAGAAACAAAATCGCCAGCACCGGATAGTAAGCGCGGGCATTGTAGAAAACCGTGAACAGCACGAAGCGCCGCGCGTTTCCTGATAGATCGAGGTCGCTCATGCGGCAGATTTACCAGAACCGACTCGCGCCTAGCAACGAGAGTGGTCGGTCGGGGGACAGGATCGTGAATTGGTTTTCGATGGCTTGGGCGGCGATGAGTCGGTCGAATGGATCCTGGTGGATGGGCGGTAGATCGGTTGTTAGAAAGATCGATGTTTCCCGGATGGGCAGCGGCGTGAGATTGTAAAAAGCGCGCTGCTCCCGCAGCCAGATCGCGGGAGTGTAAGGAAGCTGCAGTTTGCCTGCCTGATACTTCAGGGAAATTTCCCACAAGCTCACATCGCTGAGGAAAAGCCGGTTTGATTCGCCGTTGATCGTTGCTACGGCAAGCTTTGAAAGTTTCGCATTTTCCAACGTGAGCCAGAGAAACGTGCATGTGTCCAGAAGCACGTTCATTCCCCGTACCACAGTTTAAGCTCCTCGTCAGTCATCGGCGCAAATGCCGAATCGGGCACTGACATCTGTGGTCCCAGAGTTTCTCCAACCTTGGGGCGATGACGCTGGGCCTCGCTTGGGATCGGACTCAGCAGCGCCACGGGCTTCTTGCCGCGTGCGATGACGAATTCCTCACCCTGTTCAATTGCCGCCAAGTAGCGGGAAAGATGGGTCTTCGCCTCGTGAGTGCTGATCGTTTTCACGCGGCAACACCTACCCGAAAAGTGGACTAAGTCAACTAACTCGCCTCACCCGGTCCGCGATCCACGTCCATGCGGAACGGCCTGCCGCGGAGGCGGGCGTTGCGGGTGCGATCGATCACCTGGCCGACGAATTGCTCCGGCACATCGACCAGCGAGTGCTTCGGGAAAAGTGAAATGCGGCCTAAGCAACCGTCTGGCAAACCGGCTTCCCGATAGAGCATACCGACGATTTCCTTGGCCATCACGCCGTGGGTTTTGCCGAGTGATAGGAAAAGCCGCGTCATCCCAGCTTCCGAGCCTGGCGATGGTCCACGCGGTGGTCCTGAGCGTTCCGGGCGCGGGCCGCGATCATCGTATTGTTGTGGACCGCGGTCATCGCGCTGCGGGCGGACATTTTCCCGGCGGGCCGGACGTTCTGCTTCGCGGTCTTCCTCAATGGCGGAACCCTCGCGACCGCTGGCTTCGCGGATCATCGTGACGAGTGCGCCGGCGATGTCGGTGGGCGTGTGACCTTGCTCTAGCAGACGGTCGATGTTGTCCTGATAGGCATCGAACTTGCCAGCTTCGAGACGCTCCTTGAGGTCGTCGAAAATTAAATCTGCGCGCCGTCCTTCGACTTGCTCCACCGACGGGATGCGCTCGCGCTTCACCACGCTGCGGGTGTAGCGCTCGATCGACTGCATTCGATAGATTTCCCGGCCATACACAAAACTAACTGCCCGGCCCGAGCGCCCGGCACGACCGGTCCGGCCGATGCGGTGCACGTAATCTTCCGGGTCAGTTGGCAGGTCGTAGTTGAAAACAATGTCGATTTCCTCGATGTCCAGTCCTCGCGCCGCCACGTCGGTGGCGACGAGGATTTCCACCGCTCCCTCGCGGAAACGCTTGAGCACGCGCTCGCGCATCTGCTGGGTGATGTCGCCGTGCAGGCGGTCGGCGGCGTATCCGCGGTTGACGAGATCCTCGGTGCATTCATCCACCGAGCGTTTGGTGTTGCAGAAAACGATCCCGAGGCGCGGCGGGTTCATGTCGAGGATGCGGGAAAGCACTTCAACCTTGGAGCGTTGGCGGACTTCGAAATACGACTGCTCGACCGTGGAAACGGTGCGCGCCTTTTGCTCGATCTGAATGACCTCTGGATTGTTGCCAAATTTCTGGATGAGTCGGGAAACGCCCGGGTTCATCGTCGCCGAGAAAAACAAGGTCTGACGATCTGCGGGCAGCGCGGCTAACAGCTCGTCCATTTCATCCTTGAAGCCCATGTCTAACATGCGGTCCGCCTCATCGAGGATCGCCATCTTGATGCGGGATGCATCGAAACTCCCGCGACGCAAGTGATCTAGCAGCCGCCCAGGAGTGCCGACGACTAACTGCGCACCTGAGCGCAGTGCGCGAAGCTGGCGGTCGATCGGTGCGCCGCCGTAAACTGGCGTGGCGTGCAAGCCCTGCATTTTCGCGCCGAGGCGGTGGACTTCCTCGCACACCTGCACCGCGAGTTCGCGGGTCGGGCAGAGGATCAGCACCTGCGGGTAAAGGTCTTTTACATTGAGCTTCGAAAGCGCCGGCAGCGTGAATGCAGCGGTTTTCCCCGAGCCAGTCGCGGAAAGACCGAGGATGTCCTTGCCTAACAGGGCAGGGGGAATGCTCATCGCTTGAATCGGCGACGGGCGCTCGTAGCCCAGGGTTTCAATGGCGGCGAGTAAGGCATCGGGCAACCCGAGTTCGGAGAAAGGAGGCGTATCCATGAGCAATTTTGAGTCAGTATTCCGGACTCGCAGATCGTCTGGCTTGCCGGGCCGCGAGGCTATGGCGGGTTTTTCAGCGAACACAAGCACGGATGTGAAACCGTCGGCTTTTCGCTTCAAGCCAATGGATTTGCTGCATCTTAAGCCCTGCGATACCAAAGCTTGCAGTCTCACGCGGCGGCGGGGCAGGGTGGGGGCGTGTCAGAGACGATGGAAAGTGCCCGCCGGTGGAGCGGTTATGTGTGCCCCGATTGCCGATTTGTGTTCCGCGTGCCGCGGGATCACGACGGCAAGGGGATCGTTTGTCCGAGCTGCCGACGGCTCATGAAGATCCCGACGGCGGCGGATGCGCCGCCGCCTTTGTTAGCCCCGCTGCGCAGGATGGCAGTGGAAGATGGGGACGCGCAGATTTTGAAAAAGCGGCACCGTGGTAAGAAGGCGGGCGGCAGGGAAAATCACGCATGGGAGCAAAATTCGCATGGCTCCCGCAGTGGGCGGGGTGAAAAACGCCAGATGCGCCTGATGTTAGCCGGCGGGGTGGTGTTGTTTTCCCTGATCGTCGGCGGAGTGGTTTTTTCCATGAATCGTGGGAAAACGGTGGTCTTGCGAACGGTGGCCCCGGTGGCTGTCCCGGCGGCGAGTATCAAGGAAGCCGCACCGTTGATCGAGCGCAGTGAGGCGTCGCTGTTAGCCGCGAGCGAACCGTTGGTGAAACGGTTTTTAGAAGCCACGACGGTGGATGATCTCTTGCCGCTGGTGCGAAATCCAGCGGTGGCTGAGGCCCGGATGCGGGGATTTTACACGGAAGGTAAAGTCGCTGCTCCAGGGCTGTCGCGTTTCAACTCAAGTGGCGGAGTTTCGATCCGGGAGAAGTTCGTTTCGCTGTCCGTCATGACGCGCGACCACGAGGAGAAGGCACTGGCTCTGATCGAAACGCCGCAGGGCTTGAAGATCGACTGGGAAAGCTGGGTGGGCTGGTCTGACATTTCCTGGGAGAAATTTCTAGCAACCAAGCCAGTCACCGGCCACGTCTTCCGGGTCACCGTGTCGGCAGTGGACTACTATAACTTTAGTTTCGCCGATGAATCCAAATGGCGATCCTATCGACTCATTTCACCCGACGGCGACACCTCGCTCTACGGTTATGTCGAAAGGGGATCGGTGTTAGAGCAACGCATCCACCCCGATGGGGAAACCAAGAGCTTGGCCCTTATGCTGTCCTTGAAATTTCCCGAAGGCGCCACCACGCACAGCCAAGTGGTGATCGAACGGCTGGTGGCCGACGGCTGGGTGGAAGAGGGAGACGCGCCATGATCCCGACGACCTACGACAAGGCTCAGGAGCTGAACCTCGATCCGTTAGTTTACGGCACTTTCGCCGAGATCGGCGCTGGTCAGGAAACGGCCAACTGCTTTTTCCGCGCGTCCGGCACCGCAGGACTCGTGGCGAAGACAATTTCCGCCTACGACATGACGATGAGCGACGCCATCTACGGCCAAGCAGATCGCTATGTCTCGGCGAAACGGCTGGCCTCGATGCTCGATCACGAATACGCGATCCTGCTAGAGCGGCTTGCTCCCAAGCGGGGCAAGGACACCACGTTTTTCTCGTTTTGTAACACGGTGCGCGCCCGCGGCTGGAAGGACATGGGCGAGTGCCATGGCTGGCTCGGCATCCGCTTCCAGATGAAACCGGGCGATCCGCCGTCGGACATCATCCTGCACGTTCGACTGCTAGACACTCGCACGATCGACCAGATGGAGGCGCTCGGCACCATCGGCGTGAATCTCATTCACTCGGCATTCCGGCACCGCGGGCATTTGCAAAAGTTCGTCGAGTCGCTGCTAGACAATCTCGTCGCCGGGCGAGTGGAGGTGGATTTGTTGAAATTCACCGGCCATGGCTACAGCTTTTTCGACAACCGACTCTGCGCCCTGCAACTGGTCGAAAGCGGTCTAACTGACGCGACGATGTTTCTTCCTAACGGCGAAGTCGTCCAGCCGGCGGAGGCGCTCTATCGGCACCCGGTGCTGCTGCTGCGCGGGAGTTTCGATCCGGTGATGAACGTCCACCTCAAGATGCTTGAGCAAGCACGCGAAGGATTTGTTAGCTCGTTAAGTGAAGAAGACCGGGTCTCCGCCATCGAGCTGTGTGAAATTTCCATGCACAACCTGCTGCGGGGGCGGGCGATCGATCATGTGGATTTCCTTGATCGGGCAGACGCACTCCAGTCACTCGGCAAAACCGTGCTGCTCTCGCGCCTGGCCGAGTTCCATCGGCTTGCAGCGTTTCTCCACCGCTACACCAGCAAGCCCGTCGGGATCATTCTCAGCATCGGGCTGCTCAACGAGCTGTTCAAACCGAAGTGGTCGGAGAACCTCGCGGGCGGCTTGTTAGAATCGTTCGGACGCTTGTTCAAGGAGGGCGTCACGCTGCATGTCTTCCCGTGGAAAAACCGCAAGAATGGCGAACTCGTCACTTCCGAATCGTTCCGTGCGCCGGCCGACAGCGTGCATCTTTACCGGCATTTCCTTGCCAACGGGCGGATCCAAGCGATCCCGTGCGAAGACGATCTCATCCTCTCATTCACCGGCCGCGACGTCTGCCGGCTGATCAATTCCAAAGAGGAGAGCTGGCACCAGTTAGTTCCCGAAGTGGCTTGGACGATGGCCGAGCGTCATGCCCGGTTGCGCCTGCCTTGATCATTCGGTGTAGGTGCCGGACTGCTTGCCACGCTGATAGGAAGGCTTTTTCAGCATGTCGAAATCCGAGCCGCAATACATGCAGCGGAACGTCTGGGTGGCGATGATCGAGAGCGTGGCACTCACCCCGTGATTGAGCGGATAAATGCGGCTGGCCCGTGAGTGGGCGAGGGCACCAGAGTTGATCATCGGCGTCCCTTTGCACAGCGGGCAATGGGCGCAACGGCGTTTGAAAAAAGCAATCATCCAAGTCACCCCGCCGAATGCCAGCCCGCCGACGATCACTTTGGTCGCGAGTTGGCTTGGCTCGGTGAGAAACAACACGAATGCCGTGGCAGTCGTGATCAGCCCGAGATAATGCAGCGCCGAGAAGAACGCGGCCACCGAGAAGGGGCGGCTCGACGGCAACGAACGCGCTCGCACGGCCTTGGGCTTGGCGGTTGGCAAGTCATGGTGCGTGTTGACGCTGGTGTGATTCATCTTGCTGGGCAGGTTTCGGCAAACCCACATGCTTAGCAAGTCTTGAATTCTTACCATACGCAATCACGCAGGGTGATTGGCAGGAAGACATGTGATCGTCACCGTTCCGAG
>JAYTLO010000151.1:0-1158 GCA_043729385.1 Akkermansiaceae bacterium | reverse complement strand
GGCCTCAGTCGCGCGGTGTGGTGGCCGTGCTCGCGCTGCAACGTGGAACGAATCGGGATCGTTGAGGCGGAGTGAACGCCAAGCTCCGATTGCACCGCTGAACGCTGCGCTACTGGTTGCAGCGCGACCAGTCCCAGTGCGTTTGTCCGATGCTCACACGCTGAGGTCCGGGGCGCGCTGCATCTTGCCGATGCGCCAGAGCATCCAGGTGACTTCTTCGTTGAACATCTGCCGGCTGGGATAGGGAAATAATTCCGGCGGATCCTGCGCCGCGAGGAACGCCCCGCGATTCATTCCCGCCTGCGGCGCGCGCTGCGCCAACTCGGCCAGCGTGAGCACGAAATTCATCTGCTTGTCCGCCGTCATTCGCGACTCAAGATGTTCCCAGATGAAGTCGTCTCCATTGATGCTGTAGCGGGTGTCGCCGCCATTGAGGAAAATCTCGACCATCAGGTGATCAACAATCTCCTCCCTGGAGCGCGTGCCGCCGATGGTCTCCAGTTCCTTGACCTTGTGCTGCTCGCGAGTGCGGACCAGTCCGGCCGTCAGCAGCATGATGTCGCCCCAAGGCACTTCCGAGGCGCGCTTCATCGGGTCGTAGAGCGTGAAATGCGAAGCTCCGAGTTCAATCTGGCGGACGATTTTTGCGGGAGGAAAAGACGGGAGCTTCGATTCTTCCACCACCTCCGTCAGGACGCCTTCCAGGTGCAATGCGCTTTGCAACAGGCCAGCCGATTCCAAATCCAGCCCGCGCATGATGATCCCGAAGGCATCATGGACCGCCGTCTGCGCATCCAGGTCCGTCAGTTGTGGAAGCACGGAGAAGGCGCGCTTAAGCTGGTCGAGTTCTGGCACCACCAGCTCTTTCTGCATGATCGCGTAGCCCATAGTCGTTGACTCACATTACCGAAGCCGGACCACCGCGCAATCCCGTAACCAAGGGAGTTTGCTTGGAGCCCAAAAGTTTCTTGCTGCACATTCATGTCGCTCTTCGCTTAATTGCCGATAGTCACGTTGGTCATTGAGACGTTGCATGAATACCCAGAAAATTTCCACGAAGCAGGCAGGCAAGAAAATCTTCGGCACGGATGGCGTGCGCGGCACCGCCAACATCGAACCGGTCACCGCCGAGACCGCCCTCAAGCTGGGACGCGCCGC
>JAYTLO010000150.1:0-16253 GCA_043729385.1 Akkermansiaceae bacterium | reverse complement strand
GGGATTTCTAGGCATCCGTAAACACTTTACCCACAAGATAAGGCGTACAAGCTGTTAGATTTTCATGGATGGTGGTTTCCCGAGTGTAGGGACCCTGGCTCCGTGTTGTTGTGCCTATCAGTTGCGCTGTCCGGTCAATGAGTTGCTGAATCATCTATGCTACCTCGGGCAGGGCACGCTGGTGATGCGGCAGCAGGGACTTAGCCTGGCGAAGACCACGCCGTTCGGCCTTGCGGTGGCCTATCAGGAGAGCGGCTGGGACATTCTCCGCGATCAGGCAAGCGGCTTGGAAACCGACGCCAGCCGCCCGCAGAATATCTATCTGATGACGGATGCCGCTGACCGCCGGCCGCTGTTGGCGATGGGCAAGCAGGACCAGGCCATCGAGCTTTCCATCCGGCTGGACGGCTATGCCTGGGAGTCTCCGGCAGTGACCGGCTTGCTACGCCGCTTCGACGCCGTTTCGCTTGACTGCCTGCAAAGTCGCCGCCTCGGCGCCGGAGTTTGGCTGGACGAATGGGCGACGATCCTGAATTCCGCATGGAGCGGTATTCTTCGTCGCGGGTGAGGATTTTCCGCGAGCCGTTGAACGCTAATCCCGCCGCTTAAACCGTTAGTTTCCCCAGTGCATCATCCCATTTCTCCTATCGCGGGATTCACGACGTGGCTGCGGCCGATAGATCTGCAACTCTCCAATGACATGCTCGGCGTGATCGCGGACGATGGGAAAAGCATGTTGGAAGTGGATCTCGGTATCTGCCACATGCTGCGGACCGTCTGCCGCGTGGTGGACGACGAGCCGTTCACCGAGATCCTTCTCTATGATTTGTTAGGTGAGCCGCACCTAAGGATTTCCGCCGGCGGCTGGGACAAGGACGCGATTTGGCGCGGGTTGTGCCTGTAGCGGAGGGAACGGCTGGCGAAGCATTCGAGACGGGCGCTCGTCGAGGGTGTGAAGGAACGCTTCGAGATCAGCGAGTTGTTGTTTGTCTAACTTTAAGGGTTTAAGAAGGCGGCTGGTTATTGGGAAAAGGGAATCCTCTTTCTGGTGGTCTTTGCGTTTGGGTTGGGGCATCCCGGCGTTGTAGAGGTTGAGTATGCCTCGCAGGTCGGTGAAAAGGCCATTGTGCATCCATGGGTCGGTATGGCCTACGTTGCGCAGGGGGGGAGTGCGGAATTTTCCCATATCTTCAGGTTTTTTGGTGACGGCGTAGAGTCCGAAGTCCTCGAAACGGCGCCCATAGTAGGTAAGTCCGTCGTTATGAAATTGATAGTCGCTGAGCATGGGGCCGTTGTGGCAGTTGATGCAGCGGGCTTGCGTACGGAAGAGGTGGAGCCCCACGAGTTCATCGTCCTTGAGTGCGTCGTGTTTGCCGCTGAGGAAGCGGTCGAATCGACTATTCCCGACGCGAAGCCCTCGTTGGAATGACGCGAGTGCTTTCACCACGCGCTCGAAGATAATTTCAGGATCGCCAAATGCGGCGTGGAACATGGGTCCGTAAAAGTCTTTTTCTGCGGTGAGGCGGGCAACGATTTCTTGGGGGTTTCCAGCCATTTCCTTGGGATTGACAATGACGTCGATTGCTTGCCGTTCGAGTGTTTGGAATCTCCCATCCCACATGAGCGACTTGGCGTGGCCCACTCCCGCGAGTGACGGTGTATTGCGGGGAAGTGCTTCCATGAAGACTCCGGTGGCTTGTGAGCGTCCGTCAGCCCAAGCTTTCTCGGGATCGTGACAGCGCGAGCAAGAAATCTGTTGGGAACCTGAAAGACGTGGGTCGAAAAAGAGGGCGAGGCCGAGTTTTTTGTTGTCGGGAGTGGGTTCGTTATCGGGTGGGGATGGGATAGGACCGGGTATGCCAAGTTCCTGGTGAATCACTCCTTCGTCGAGAGTCGGCGCGGGCCATTCTGCGGGGGATTTGGCGTATTCTGCGCGAACCCACTTGATGAGTTCCTCCCGCGTGACCGGTGCTGTGGAGGGTTGAGAAACCGTCTCGGCATGGCTGAGAGTGGTTAAAAGAATCACTGTAAGAAATTTCATTTCGATGCGATAATTCGGATTGCAAGATCAGCGCGCAAGTGATGCACGCCATCGCTCCAAGGAATAATCCGGTACCTTGCCGGAGGAGTTCTGGGTCCGGCTTTGTTGTCAGGTTCAGGCACGCTGTAAACCGATGGCAGAGTAAGGTTGAAGTTGTTCCACAAAATAGAAGTGCCAGGATCTAACTTTGTGTAGCCGCCGTCTTTTTCTTTGACGGTGAGTGCACTCGAAACGGACCAGCAGTAGGAGTTCTTGAATTTGAAAAGCCGCGTTGGAGCGCCGGGACTCATCCAGACAGCTTCGCCTGATAGGTATTGATCGAGGACTTGACAAAGACTGAGTGGGTCACGCCACTCTCTATAGAATGAATTTCCAATCTCTTGTTTGGTGTAGGGTATGTCATTGTTATCCATGGCACGTGCGACTACGGCAGAGCCGATCTGACGCATTTTCCCGATGCACACGACCTTCAGAGTCTTTTCTCGGAATTTCGCGCCAAGGGAAAACAATAAGGTTCCGAGAACGAGACTGATACCTACAATGACGAGCAATTCTACTAGGGTAAACCCATGCGACGAGTTTCGTTGTTTGCCGGATTTTGTCATATTTAAGGAAGTGTGCCGTTGAGAAATTCTGCTTGGACTCGATAGAATCCGCGGACTTCGGTGGTGGGGAGAGTTATGCGGCGGCGCTCGTATCCTGAGGGGATGTTGATGTCGGGGATCGCCAAGGTTTCAACAGCCGCGCTGACGGTTGTCCATGGAAACGGAATAAGGCCAAGGGTGGGGCTGCTAGTGACGGTATAATGTGCGCTGGAGTCGGAGCGGGCGGTCCAGCGGATTTCTAGCCCTGCTGCGGATTGATTGGCTGAGGAAACGCTGGAGTCTGCACCGCTTGTGGGATCGGTTCCGAAGGCGAATTCAACTTGGTTGGAAAGTCCGTCTCGGTCGGCGTCCGCAGAGGCGATTGCAAGCGCTCCTGTAACGCTTGGGTAGGTGGCTAGCCAGCTTTCATAGGGCGTTGGTGGCAAGGGCAGATCGAGATTTACGCGGAGGACTGTGCCATGGTCATTTGTACCACCTTGGCGAGTGAGTAGATAAAGATAGGGGAAAGTCGCGGAGCCGTTATAGATGAATCCACCTCGTGCTTCTCCGCCATTGTTAGCACCTGTGGAGATATCGAGATTGAAGAGGACCTCGTGACTTCCGGTGTTGAGGTCAAACCGATTGATGGTGCCGCCCCCAGCGGTTGATCCAGCTGGGGTATTGGATCCTCCTTGGATGGTGGTGAAATAAAGCGCCCGATTCCACTCGGTAACTGGTCCGTAACTGAAGCGTCCGTCTGGGAACGGTCCCGAGGCGGTTGCTGCGCTTTGAAGTTCATAGAGAGTCGTGAGAGTTTCAGTCGTTAGATCGAATTTCTGAAGTGAACCCGGCTGGGTGCTTGTTCCTGTCGTGGTGAAATAAAGGCAATTGTCGGTGGCCCGGTAATAGGGATTGTGAGCAGGAAAGCGGGTAGAACCATCGCCAAGTGGCATATTGGCGAGTTTACGATAGATTTCTGAATCACGCGTAGTGACATCAAGTTCATTGAGGGTGCCCGCCCCGTTTGTGACGCCAGTGCCTGTGTTTCCGCCGGTGAAAGTGGTGAAATAGAGTTTACTCCCGACTGTCGTAAAACCTTTGAACGGCTGGCGCGAATCAGGAGCTGCGGCGAATGCATGGATCTGGGTGACGGTTTGATTGCTCGATTGGTAACGCTGAATCGTGCCGATCCCGGTTCCGGCTATTGATCGTTCCTCGGTCGCCGGTGCCACCCCGGGTGGTGGTGTAGTAGAGGAATCCATCGCTCAGGATAGGATTTCCGTTAGGTGTGTTGCCGCTCGCGTTGTCGAGCGAGACGCGGATGGTGGGTAAGTTCGTCATGAGATCGAAGCTGGCCAAGGTGCCGAAGCCGGTGGTGCCACCGTTCTGCGATGTAAACCAGAGTTCCGAGCCTACGAGCACCGGGGTGTCATAGGGATTCTGAACCCCAATAAAAGGGACTGCGTTGTTAAAATCGTGAAGCTTGGTGAGAGTGGGGGTGGCAAAAGCCACAGGAGATGTCTGGGAAATAGCGAGTAGGCACATAAGCGCCTTGGAGTGGTTGGTGAACTTCATTTCGGGAGAAGGGTAGTCGCGCGGGGAGGGATCCGGCTAACGCTTGCTTGCTTGAGATGAGCGGCTGCTTGCTTTAACTCAAGTTGTCGAGTCGCGGTGGTTTTCACAAATGCCGCAGCGCTTCAGAGACTCGCAGGCCGCCTCGATCTGAAGCTGCATTCCGCCAGTCTCGAATCCCATCCCACGGATCATCGCGCCCTCGCGCAATGCGAGGCAATCATTGTTGAGTGCCACAATTCGGTGGCAATCCTTGCAAATGAGGTGGCCGCTGGCAGCAGCCGTGGACTCCGCTTTGACGAAGGCCCGTTGATCGCGCGGGCCATGGATTTCACGCAGTAAGTCCGCTTCCACCAGATCGGTCAGTGTCCTGTAGATCGAGGCCATGGAGATGCCCCGATCTATTTTCCGGGCTACCTGCCACAATTCTTCTGCATCAAAGTCCGAATTCTGACTATTGATGGAGCGGCAGATGATCTCCCTCACCACCGTCATCCGGCCACCGCGTTCCTGCCAGTAGGCGGTGGCCCGCAGTGTGAAAGGGTCCACAGGATTTGTGGAGTTCTCACTCATTAACTTAGGCTGCTACTTCGGATTTCCGGGCGAAGCCGAATTCCAAACGAAGGTGCGGCACGGTGTGGCAGCGGTCTTCCCGCAGGCGTTGCATCGCGGTGTGGCAGAATTTCGCGAGGTCGGTCTCGTCGGCCAAGGCCAGTGGCAGTTTCTCTAGGCAAACGGTGCGGCTGGCGTCGAAAACGAGAATATTCAACCGCGCTTCCAGCCAATTCCGCAACGCCGCCAGTGGACGGGTGACTTCCTCGGTCTCGGGAGCTTCACCGACCAAGTCGAAATAGGCCTTGATGCAGGAACCGGCGCGGGTCGGGGAATGTGCCCACTGCCTCAAGTCCAACAAGGTGTCCGAGAACCGGCCAAATGGCTTGGCCAGTGAGGCGAGAATGCGGTCCAGTTCGGTGTCGTACGACATGCCGGAATGTTTAATGCGAACGATTCTCAGTAGCAAGGGATTTTTGGGCCAAAAAAGGGCCCGCTTCCTGGAAATGGGAGCGGGCCTTGGAAAAACCGCGATCAGACGAGTTCGAATTCGCCGCACCAGTCGGCGGCTTTGGTGACCGGGAAGCGGGATTCGAACTTGGTTTCATCATCAATGGTGAAAACCAGAGTTTGAGGCGCGTGCCGACGGCATTCGCCTTTTTCGGCGCTGGATTGGTTGCTCCAGTGTTTGCAGGCGGAGCAGACGGCGGTGGCTGGGCGGGTGGTTTGAGTGCTCATGGTGTTGGTGGTTGGGATGTTGTTTACGTTCCCACTGAAACACCGGGATGATGGCGGCTCAAGTTGCTTTCCCGCTAGATGGCATTTGTTGCTGACACCCAGTCTCAACGGATGCGGGTCGTTTTTTAATGGATCGGCGGAGAGCCGCTTGTATTTCGCGCACGACATGAAGATTCACTGGCCGCGATTCAACCGGAAAGTCCACTACTGGGGAGCCATCATCTGCGCGGTGCCGGTGCTGGTGGTGATCCTTTCGGGAATCCTGCTGCTGCTGAAGAAGGAGAGCGCATGGATCTAGCCGCCGACGGCGAAGGGGCAGAAGGGCGAGCCGCAGGTGGAGTTCTCAACAATCCTATCAGCCTCGGCGGTGCCTCAGGCGGAAATCAAATCCTGGGATGACATCGCGCGGCTGGACGTCCGGCCGGACAAGGGCTTGGTCAAGGTCCACGCGGTGAATCATTGGGAAATCCAGTTAGATCACCGCAGCGGGGAGGTTTTGCAAGTGGCTTACCGGCGCTCCGACTTCATCGAGTCGCTGCACGACGGGAGTTTCTTCCAATGAACGGGTGAAGCTCTGGGTTTTTCTGCCGTCGGCCATCGTGCTGCTGGTGCTGTGGGTGACGGGAATCTATCTGTTTGCGAAGCCGCTGCTGGTGAAGTGGGGGCGGAGGAAGTCGCCCTAGAAACTCGCAGCAATACCGGTGGTGATGCCTAGGTTAGATTTCCCTTGGCTGACCATTGCTCGTCGAACTGCCAAGCTCCGTCGAGTTCGAAGCCGAACACTCCGCCGCTGCCGCTGTTGCGCTTGGTGACTTCCGTCAGTCCGCCGACGACGTTGCCGGTGGGGGTGCTGGTGATGTAATCGTCGATCTCTGTGTAGTAAATGGTGGTGGCCCCAGAGAAGGGGCCGTCGCTGCCTTTGAGTCCGAGCTCGTAGGTGAGGAAATGCTCGGGATCGAGACCGGTGGCGGCGATTTCCGTTTCGTTAGAGCGGCTGTCGCCATAGCGGCTGAGGTCGCCGAGATTCGGCGCGCGGAAGGCTTGGCTGACGCCTCCCCAGAGTTTCCACGCTGCGGTGAGGGCGTAGCTGAGACGCAGCGAGGACGAGAGATTGTTCCATGCATCGTCAAAGGAGCTGGCCGCCCCGGTGGCGGGGTCTTCGAGTTTCCCGATGTCTGCCATAGCGCGACTGAAACGGCTGCCGGCGATGAGTTCAGCGCGGTTTCCCAGTTGGAAATTTCCCTGAAGGTAAACGCCTAACAAGCTGTAGGTCGAATCGTCGCCGACGGGCCCTTGGATCTGGATCTGGTCCACGGTGCCGTCTGGAAAATAGTCGGTGCGGGCGGAGTCCACTTCGTCGCGGTAGGCATCAAGGCCATAGACGAGCTGGCCGAAGGGGATGTCGCTCTTCAACTGGAGATCCATGCCGGACATCCGGGAGTCGAAGGATTCCAGAATGCGCGAGCTATCGCTTTTGATGCGGTCGGCGTTTTCATCCCAAGTCTGGTAGGAGAGTGTTAGCGTGGCTTCGTCGATGGCGCCGTTGAGGTCTTTGCCCACGAGTTTCGCGTAGTTGAGCGAGTGGGCTTGGTCCTTGAGGCGGCGCAGGTCGGTGCCGACTTCTGAGCCTGAGAAACTCTCGGCAAAAATCGTGGAATGCGTCCGCCAAACGTCGTCCTGCGCGGAGTCTTGATGGTTGAGCGTGAGCTGCCACTGGTCGGAAATTTTTAAATCATAACGGGCGTCGATGCCAGACTGGCGGTAGCCGGTGTGGCGCTGCGTGCCGATGTCCGCGGCGTCCACATCGCCGAAGTCCGCTCCGGTGAATCCTAACAGCAGCCCCCACGCGCCGCCGCTGCCGATTTCCGCCGTGGTGCGGGAAACGTGGCTGTTTTCCGCACTGGAATAACGGTAAGACTGCGAGCCGTGGGTATAGATTTCCCCCGGAGTCTCGGCGGCGAAGTTCGATTGCTTCGTGAGCATCAGCAGCGTGCCGCCGATGGCGTCGCTGCCGTATTGTACGGACGCCGGGCCTTCCAGCAGCTCGAGGCGGTCGAGCGTGTGGAAGTCGATCAGTGAGAAATATTCGTTAGGTCCGTCGCGATAAACGGAGTTGTTGTAACGCACGCCGTCGATCAGGGCGAGCGTCCGGTAGCCGGTGAAACCGCGGAGGTAGGGCGAGCCTTGGCCGTTCGCGGTCTTCTGCACCATCACGCCGGGCAATTCCTTGAGGGCTTCCGGCAGGCTGCGGACGAATCGTTCCTCCATTTCCGTAGCCGCCATCACCTCCACGGAATAGGGCGCGTCCGCCGGCGTGAAATCCAGTCGCGTGGCGGTGATCTCCAGCGGCTCGAGCATCACCGTTTGGCCGATGGCTCCGGCACAGGCAGCGGCACAGTTCAGTAAAATCACAGAAACTCGACCGGACGGGCTGGCTTGAAACGGACTCACGGCGGCGCGATTAAGGTCGGAGAATCCTCGAGAAGGACATTCGCAACATTTCTGGAGCCACGCTTTCCTCCGTCCACGTCATGGAAGGCATCAATCGCCTGACGGAAACGTGGGCGCAGGTGCTACGCCACACTTGAACTCGATCCGACAGTGTCGGCCGCTGTTAGGAACGTATGTGGAAATCCACATCACGGCGGACGAGGATGACAGCGCGATTCTGGATCGCAGTCTCGCCGCCTTTGACGAGATCGGGCGCATTCAGAAGCTGATGAGCTTCCATGATCCGGATAGTGAACTCACCCGGCTCAATCAAACCGCCCATCTCGCGGCGGTGGAAATCTCTCACGACCTCTGGCGGGTGCTGGCATTTTCCCAAGAACTTTACCGGGCGAGTGGTGGGATTTTCGATCCCACCATCGCACCCGAACTCGTCCGACGGGGGCTGCTGCCGGATCACGGAAATCCCGCCCACGTCATTTCCTCTTGGGACGGGGTGGTCCTAACGGAAACTTCGATCCGCTTTGCTGGTCCGTTGAAAATCGACCTCGGCGGCATCGCCAAAGGATATGCCGTGGATCGCGCGCTGTCCGCCATCGGCGAAGCGGTGGACGCCACCGTGAATGCCGGTGGCGATCTCGCGATGACGCGGTGGCAAGGACGCGACGTGGAAATACGCACGCCCGGCTCCGGTGGGCGGGATACCTTCACGATGCCGATGGAGAATCGATCTCTCGCCACCAGCGCCGCGTATTTTCTAGCGGATCAGCACGCCATCATCGATCCCCGCGACCGCAGTCCCTTCGCCGGGAAACAAAGCGCATCGGTATTTGCCCAATCCTGCATGGTCGCGGATGCGTTGACCAAGATCGCACTGCTGATGCCAGATCCGTCCGAGGTGCTTCAGAATTTCGACGCCAGCGGTTTCATCATCGGCCTTGAGGGAGCAATGAAACGGTTGTAAGCACTCGCCGCCGCATGGCACGCATCACCCTGAGAATTCCTTGGCGGTTTCGCGCCTGGCTCTTCGCCTTCATCATGCTGAGCTGGGTGACGGGCGTGACGTTTTTCATCATGAACCGGTGGCTGGAGATCGAGGAGGAATTCGGCCCTAAGAAACACCCGGCGCGGCGGAAAGCACTAGGGTGACCCGAAATGGTCCGGTGTGGAGGGAGGTCTCAGGCTTGGATCACGTTGCCGAGGATCAGCCCACCGATGACGAGGCCGAGGGCGATGCGATACCAGCCAAAGACGGATAGACCGTGGCTTTGGAGGTAGGAAACGAGCCATTTCACGGCGATGGCGGCGGAAATGGCGGCTGCCACGATGCCGACGACAAGCGCAAGGGGCGTGTAGGTGGCGGTTAGTAATTTGACCCCGCCGCCCCAGACGTCGTAGGAAGCATCGAGTCCTTCCACTTTCCACACGGCCTTCTTCGCGGTGGCGGCTGTGAGTGTGAGCACGCCTAGCAGAAATGAATATTCAACCGCTGCCCGCAGCGAGAGTCCTACGAGCAAGCCGCCGACGATGGTCATCAGGCTGCGGCTGGTGCCGGGCCACATCGCCACGCACTGGAGCAGGCCGATGAGCAACGCCATTTTCAAAGTCATCTCGCACAATTCCATGCCGTTGCCAGCGGCGGGATTGCGCTTCCGCCACCATGCGGTCGCGAGGATCATCACTCCGCCGACGATCCAGGCGATGATCACCGGCCACATGCCGAAGAGCTTTTCCTCGATCTTGTCATTGAACATCAAACCGATGATCGCGGCGGGCAAAAATCCGGCGAGGAGCATCATGGCGAGTTTCAGGCCTTCGCGATCTTGGCCGATGACGCCGCGGAGCATTTGCAGCACGCGCTTCATGTAAATGCCGAGCACGGCGAGGATCGCGCCGCCTTGGATGCAGATGGCGAAGGTGTCCGCTGCGGCCTTTTCCGTGGGGGTGGCCGTGCCGATGCCTAGCAGGTGCTGCGCGACGAGCAAATGGCCGGTGGAACTAACTGGTAGATACTCGGTGATCCCTTCGATCACGCCTAGGATGAATGCTTGCCAAGGTTCCATGGTGAAATTTCCGGGAGGCTGGGGAGCGGTTGCCCGGTGCGCAAGGCATTTGCGGTTGATTCACCGGGAGCTGTGGCGAATGGTTCCGGTCTGATGATTGCGCCGCCATGAAAGTCCACTACCTGCGAATGGTGCGTCGGGCGTTTCGTGCCCTGCGTCATAAAAAACTCCGTCACCGCCCGTGGTGGCAAAAAATTTCGAAACCCTTGTTCCACCGCAGTTTGTGGATTCCGTGCCGGGATACGGTGGCTTCTGGATTAGCCATTGGTCTGTTTTTCTCGATGATGCCGCTGATCCCGCAGTCGATCATTGCTTCCATCATCGCGATGCGAGCAAAGGTGAATGTGCCCTTCGCGATGGCCTCCTGTTGGGTCAGCAATCCGCTGACAAACGGCCCAATTTGGTATGCGCAAATCCACATCGGGCAGTGGTTGATCAACACCCTGTCACTGCCGGTCCTGCCTGGGCAAATCACCCTGCCCATCGTGGGCATCGTCTCGGCCAGTAATTTCATCGTCGGCTTCGTGGCGATGGGCGTGCTGCTCGCCCTCTCGGCGTATCCGCTGGTCCACTTGTTTTCCGCCATCCTGCCGCACTATCTGCCAGTCCGGCGGCAGGGGATCAAACCCGTCAGGGCGCCCGTGGAGCGAAGCGGCGAGCCGTGACACTCGCGCCGCAGGGAGCTTTCAAGCGCTCGGGGAGGATCACTGCCGGGAAGCGGAAACTCTGGACGCCGGCGATCCGGGAATGCCGCATCAGTCCGCCTAGGCCGATCGCCCCCAGTCCTAACAGCGCGAGGGTGCCGATGACTAACAGCGTGATTTTCATCGATCTCCCAGCCGGCGGGGGAGTGTCGCGGCG
The DNA here is from genome assembly GCA_043729385.1 of Akkermansiaceae bacterium. Classification (GTDB taxonomy): domain Bacteria; phylum Verrucomicrobiota; class Verrucomicrobiia; order Verrucomicrobiales; family Akkermansiaceae; genus Luteolibacter. The sequence goes on along the minus strand of JAYTLO010000150.1, from coordinate 5,394 downwards.
TTTGAAATAAGCGTCGAACTCACTGGTGATTTTCGCCGTCAGAGCTTCGAGGTAAACTTCCGGCGCGACGGTGGAGTCGGTGGCGCTCATCGCCCGGCTGAGGATGGCTGCGGTTTCATAGGTCGGCACTCGGGTGACGCTTTTAGACGCGCTCGGCTTATCCACCAAATCCCGGCCGATTGCTAGATTGCGACCGTCCGTCTCGAACACCACGACCAAGCCATCCCCGTCCGGCACCCATGCTTGCCGCAGCTCCTCCGCTCTTTCCGAGGCGGAGCTGGCAAGCAGCACGGGCTCCACCACCAAATAGATCATGTAACCGCGGTCTTGTTCCAGCTTGCGGATTTGCTCGGAAATCCGCTTCAGCGCGCCTTGATTCCGGTTAAAAAAACCTCCCCCGTCCAGCACCCCGAAGGCGGGTGGAGCTTGGACGCCCGCAGTGGTTGTGCTTTCCTGCAAGGCTTGGCCACGGCCCTGCAAAACCAGGATTCCCCAGCAAAGCCAAACAGCCAACATCTTGTGGAAGCGAGTCACCGGGCGGAACCCTTTAATAAATCCTAATTAAAGACAAGCGGGATTGCGGGATTGAAACGGCAGCATTCCCCGCAGCGTGGATACACTGATGCCTCCAAAATCGATTCGTGGGTACACTTGGGGGCGGATTTTTATGAATTACTCGTTTTTTGCCTGAATTTTGGCGTTCTTTGGCCGGTTCAGGAGGCGTAAATTTGAAAAATCTCGGTTCGAGATTTCAAAGTACACTCGAAATAATCGTTTAATCTATTGAAAATGAACGATTTAAAATTTTACTTTAAATGCCCGAATTTAATCTTGCGGGCTGAGTGCACTTGGGTGTACTTTCTTGCGCTGACACGAAGTTTCAGCATCGCAAAGTGAGCACCGCCGAACATAGCTACATGGGCTTCGCGCCCTATAAGATGGACCCGAAGTATCGGGTTTCCATCCCACCGACGTGGCGTCCGGCGGTTGGCGAGGTGTTGTATCTGCTGTCTTCCAAGACTTATGACATGCCGGTCATCAAGGTGCTCAGCGAGAGAGCCTACAACGAGCGCAAGGATTCGGTGAAGAACAGCGACTACACTCCCGCCAAGAAATTGGCGAAGCTGGGCCAGCTCGCGATGCTCTGCCGCGTGGCCAGCGTGAACGATCAAGGCAAGCTGCTCGTCCCCAAGGATCTCAGCGAGGCCGCCGACATCGCCGCAGAATCCGAAGTGATTCTCGCTGGCCGCGACCAGCACTTCGAAGTCTGGAGCAAGGAAAACCACGCCCGCGTGCTCGAAATCGAAATGAACCCCGAGGACGACGACGATCTCGGTATTCTCTAACCATTTTCCCACCAACACACCCAACAGCAGCAATGTTGTCCACCTATCCAACTCTGACACCCGACGCGGTCCGCACTACAGCGGCTTCGGTCGCTTTCGCCCGGGTGTCAGGGTCGGTATTCCTTTCAGACCCATCGGCTGGCTCGGGACAGCACGCCGGTTGGTCGATCCAAACAGATGTCCGCACCGCTCCTGGCTGGTTGTCGGTGCGGCGTCTGGTGATTTTCATGGCTCAGCGCGCGAAATCTCTCGGGACGGAGCTTCACGCGCTATTTGAAACGATGGTCCACGCCGCTTCAGGGGTGTTGTCAGCGGGACCATCGACAAGTTTTCTATCGGGACAAAACGGCGCGCTCGGGACAGCACGCCGTGGAGTCGATCAAACGGATGCCTGCGCTGCTCCTGGCTGGTTGTCAGCGCAGGCTCCTGTTCATTTTTCAGAAATCTGCGACGGCGGTGACTATCACCTACCGGTCTTTCCGGCGGAGGTCGGCGAGTGGATGGCTGCTGGAGAGGACAAGTTCATCATCGACGGCACGCTCGGCGGCGGCGGGCACAGCGAGATTTTCCTCAAAGCCGGTGCTCACGTCCTCGGCGTGGATCGCGATCCCGAAGCCCTAGCCCACGCCCGCGCCCGGCTTGCAGAATACGGCGAGCGCTTTTCCACTTGGGAAGGCAATTTTTCCTGCCTCTCTGAAATCCCCGAGATCGCTCAAGGCAAACGCGCCGACGGCCTGCTCATGGATCTCGGCGTTTCCTCCCGCCAGCTCGACTCCGCCGCCCGCGGATTTTCCTTCATGCGGGAAGGTCCGCTCGACATGCGGATGGGGCCATCCAGCCCGCGCACCGCGGCGGACATCGTCAACCGCTGGCCGGAAGCTGACATTGTTAGGATTCTGTTTGAATACGGCGAAGAGTCGAGCGCCCGCCGGATCGCCGGGGCCATCGTTAGACAACGCGCCATCAAGCCGTTCGTCACCACGCTCGATCTCGCGAACTGCATCGAAAAAGCCATCGGCCGCCACGGTCGGACACATCCCGCGACCAAGACATTTCAAGCCATCCGGATGGCGGTGAATGAGGAACTCGAGTCGCTCGCCACCGCCCTCGCCGCCGCGCCCGCCGCCCTCAAGCCGGGCGGGCGTTTGCTGATCATCACGTTCCATAGCCTCGAAGATCGGCTGGTGAAACGCTTCCTCAAACACCGCTCCACCGAGTTTCTCGATGAGCCGGGGTGGCCGGAACCCCGGCCGAATCCAGACTATCAGTTCCGGCTGTTAGCCCGCAAGGCCATCGCCCCGACTGCCGCAGAAACCTCCCTGAACCCGCGAGCCCGCAGTGCCAAACTGCGGGTTGCACAGCTTTTGGACCTCAAGTCATGAACCGTCGCCGCAACGAAACTCGCACACCATTCCTGGTGTTTTTCGCGCTCATCCTCGCCGCCGCCATCGCCGCCGCCGGTGGAGTGCTCCATGCATATTATAAAAACCGGCAGATCCAGATCACCCGGGAAATCGACGTCATCGACCGCAATGTCGTGCAATGCCGCCTCGACATCCAGACCTCCGAAATGCGCATGGACGAGCTCCTCAACCGTTTCGTGATTCGCAAACAGATCGAACAAAACGGCTCGTCCTTGCGCCCGATTCCCATGGGGGTCGTCGAGGAGATTGATTCCTTCACGTCTAACCGCCGTAGCGTCGCCTCCACCGCCCCCTAGCGCTTGAGTTCTTCCTTCCACACCCGTTGCATCGTTCTGTGCTCGGTCCTGGTGACCGGGCTCAGTGTGCTTTCAGGGAGGTTGGTCCAAATCCAAATGGTCGATCGCCAGCACTACGCGGAAAATTCGCGCAAGGCCTATCATCGCTCTGAAATCCTGCCGGCCTCTCGCGGCATGATCGTGGACCGCCACGAGGAGCCGCTGGCCAAAAGCATCCCGGTCTCCTCCGTGTTCGTGGACAAGAACAGGAGGTCGTTGTTGCGTCGGAAATTATTCAGGCACTGGGTTTGCGCCATTTCGTTCCCAGTGTCACGGCATGCCCCGGTTGTGGGCGCACCACCAGCACGACCTTTCAAGAATTGACCCAGCAGATCGACGATTTTTTGAGGGCAAAAATGCCGGAATGGCGTGAAAGTTTCCCCGGTGTTGAAAATCTGAAGGTTGCCGTAATGGGTTGCATCGTCAATGGGCCAGGTGAAAGCAAACACGCGGACATTGGTATCAGCTTGCCCGGTACCGGTGAGGCGCCTGCCGCCCCGGTTTTCATTGATGGCGAGAAGCGTATGACTTTGCGTGGAGACACCATCGCCGCCGATTTTCAGGCAGTCGTTGAAGGCTACATTCAGCGCCGATTTGGTGCTGGTGCAACTCCAATTCAACTTTAGAACTTTGCGGACGCTATACCCGTTGGCACAAAGGGCCGACAGCCTACAATCCTTGGCTTAACTCAATACACACATGGCAAATCATTTAGACCTCGAAGAACAAGAGCAGCTTGACCAACTGAAGCATTTCTGGAAGCAGTACGGAAACCTGATCACATGGGGACTGATTCTGGTGCTGGGCGCGGTGGCTGCATGGAATGTTTATCACCGCTGGCAACATGACCAATCTGTGCAGGCCGCCGCCATGTACGACGAAGTTGAAAAGGTTGTGGGTAGTGGCGACGTACAAAAGGCTGAACGCGCTTTCAATGACATGAAAGACCACTTTGCCAAAACCGCTTTCACACAGCAGGCCGGATTGCTGGTTGCGAAAATGACTTATGAGTCGGGCAAAGTAGACGTTGCAAAGGCTACTCTGAGTTGGCTGGTGGAAAATGCTGCGGACAGGGGCTATGCATCTGTTGCGAGGCTGCGCCTGTCCTCCGTGCTGATTGATGCAAAAGCCTACGACGACGCGCTCAAACTGTTGGGCACCGGTATAGCAGACGAATTTACGGCACTGGCCGATGACAGAAGAGGTGACATTTACCTGCTGCAGAACAAAAAACCCGAAGCCAAAGTGGCGTACGAAAAGGCGTACAAGGCATTTGATGAGAAATCGGAATACCGGCGTTTGGTCAGCGTAAAGCTCAACACTTTGGGCGGGAACCCGCAATCAGATGTGAAGACGGCCGCCGTTGTAGAGGGCGCAAAGTGAACTTATTCAGCCCAAAATTCAATAAGTTAGCCCTCAGCTTCGGTGTCGCGTTGATGGTGACAGCCTGCGCCGGAACCGATAAATCCAAACAGTTGGACTTGGGACCGAACACGCCGTTGGTTGGCGTTCGGTCCGCTTGGACGTCCAGCATAGGCGCAGTGGGTTTTCCATTGGAAATTCGCACCGTTGGACATCTGGCTTATGTCGCCAGCTCCGATGGCACAGTCGCTGCAATCGATGCAAGAACGGGTGGCGACTTGTGGCGCACGGCCTTGGGCGTCAAGTTGTCGGCCGGCGTTGGTAGCGATGGCCGCTACGCTGCGGTCGTCAGCCGTGAGAACGAATTGATTGTGCTGGACGGTGGCAAAGAACTCTGGCGCCAAAAACTGGGCGCTGTGTCGCTGACATCACCGTTTGTGGCGGGCGCGCGCGTGTTCGCGCTGTCCGCTGACCGCACAGTGTCGGCATTTGATGTCGTGACAGGGCGCAAGCTCTGGCAGCAGCAGCGTAGCGGCGAGGCACTGGTATTAGGGCGCTCCGGCATAGTCATGGCCATTGGCGATACCCTGGTGACGGGCTTGGCCGGTCGTTTGGTTGGCATGAATCCCCTCAACGGAAAAATTCGTTGGGAGGCCCAGGTTGCCAACAGCCGTGGTACCAATGAGGTCGAGCGTCTAGTTGATTTGGTATCCGGCGTAAGTCGCCAAGGAGATCAGGTGTGTGTGCGGGCCTTCCAGTCGGCTATCGGCTGCGTGGACGGGGTCAAAGGGACTCTGGCGTGGAGCAAGACCGCCTCCAGCTCTACCGGGCTAGATGGCGACGCGTCTGAAATATTCGGTACTGAAAGCGACGGCAGGGTGATTTCGTGGAAGCGCGCCGATGGTGAACGCTTGTGGATGTCGGAGC
>JAYTLO010000149.1:0-18258 GCA_043729385.1 Akkermansiaceae bacterium | reverse complement strand
TCAAATGAGTGCGAACTCCTTCATTGATTGGTGATGAGCCGTTCCGGATTCAGCAAGGCCGCTCGCCCGCGAACAAGCGCGACCCGGACAGGTTCCGCCAACGAGGAGCGATTCATCAATTTTGGGGATGCGCCGGCGACCTGTCCTGGCAGAGATTGAGCACGCGCCGGTCTTCTCCTTGGGGGAGAAGAGGTGTGATCCGGGGGGTCCTCCCCCTCAACCCCGTCAAGGAGAAACACCATGAAGAAGCTCATCGCAATCCCCGTCCTGGCCGTCCTCGCCGCCGTCGGCGCCGCCTCGGCCGCCGGCTTCGCTGGTGGCGTCAGCGCCGGTCCCGTCCAGTCCGGTGACGCCAAGGACCTGACCTGCGCAAACAGCGCGCAGGTCGTCGAGTGGGGCACCGACGACGGCCTTACCAACGCCCCGTACGTCGTCGGCGCCAAGATCCAGCTGAACGGTGCGCAGTGCAGCGGCCAGGCGCTCCACTTCATCACGCTTACCGCCGCTGGTACGCAGCAGCACCGGGCAATTCCTGGGCGGATCGCTGCACAAGACCCCGGCACCCTTTGGGTGAGAGCATGAAAGAAAATCAGTTCTTGGGTTTGCGCGGGGCGCGTTTGCGGGCGGCGGGCGGCGGCATCAGGCTTTCGATGCGTTCGCGGTCGGTTTCCAGGAAGCTGCGGAGCTTCTCAACCGAGGGTAAGGCGACGAGGTAGCGGGAGACGAAGAGTTTCTGGTCCATGCCGGCGGTGGCGAATTCCACGGCGGCTTCGTCACGGTCGCTGCACAAGATCATTCCGACGGGCGGATTGTCGCCGTCCTCCATGGCGTTGGTTTTCCACCAGTTCAGATAGAAATTCATCTGCCCGGCGTCGCCATGCTTGAAGGGGCGGATTTTCAGGTCGATGAGGACGTGGCAGCGGAGGCGGCGGTGATAAAAGACGAGATCGATGTAGTCGTGCTGGCGGCCGACGGTGATTCGTTTCTGCCGGGCCTCGAAACAGAAGCCAGCACCGAGTTCCAGCAGGAAGCCCTGAAGGTGGGTGAGGAGGGCGCTTTCGAGATCGGATTCCAGATACTCGGGGCGCTCGGCCAAGCCGGTAAATTCCAGGACGTAGGGGTCGCGGATGAGGTCGGTGAAATCCTGCTGCCGTTCCTGCTTCCGGGCTTTTTCGATGACGGCCTTCTTGTTGGTGGACAGGCCGGTGCGTTCGTAGAGCAGGGAGCCGATCTGTCGGCGGAGCTGGCGCACGGACCAGTTTGCCTGAAGGCATTCGTTTTCAAAGAACGCGCGTTTCCAAGGTTCGTCGATGGCGATGAGTTCGACGAGATGGCTCCAGGAAAGTTGGAGGAGCGCTTGAGGTGAGAGCGGGGTGGGCAATTCGGCAGACAGTGTCTGTCGAATTGAAGGAGAGTCCGCAGGTTTCTTGGCAGAGAGCTCGTCCATCAATTCGGGGGACGCTGTCCCCCGAATTGGCAAAAGAAGAGTTGGATTGAATTCGGGGGACACTGTCTCCCGAATTTGAGGATAGGACCGGGCAAAACCACGGCAATCCCGCAGAGATCTCATATCCAAGCCTTTCAGGCCTGCTTGCTTGAGATCCACGGCCAAACTTTCCAATAGTCTCTCTCCATACTTTGCCCGGTCGCTTCCATGTTGCTCGAATTCCAAAATCCAGGCCCCGACGAGCCAGTTGCGCATGACCAGGACCTGGTTGACCGCCATGACGGCCCTGCCCTGAAATTGAGCAGAGGCGGTTTGGATGGCTTTGACCAGGGCGGCGTATTTCATGCGGCGACGGATCGTGTCAGTTCGAGGAGATCCTCCAATTCAGATTTTTCGAAAAGGCCTTCCGGATCGCCAATAGCATTGAATGGCGGCTCGCGCAGGGCATCGAGCGTGGCGATTTTTGCTTTCTGCATGACGGCCTTACGAAGGGTCCGGACGAACATGAGCTGGGTGGCGGTGAGTTGCGGGTGCTGCCGGACCCATTCATCGAAAGCCTCGGAAATCAGAGTTTCCCGGGAGGGCAACGCGGACACCTGGAGAATGTGCCTGAGGAAATCCGCCAGGGTGGCCGTGGGTTGATCGTAGGCCTTGCGGAGTTGCTCCTCGGTAACGAAGAGGTCGGGACCGTTGAGGGCTGCGGCGACAGCTTCCAGGTCGTCGGCATCGAGTTCCTCCCCGCGCTTCAGGCGCTGGAGGGCTGGATTGTCTCCGGCCAGATCCTTGACGAGAGCTCCGACCCGGCCGCGGTAAGTTTCGGCGAACGCACCCTCGCCGGATGGGCCGAAGACGATCCAGTGGCGTTGCTGAATCTGGTCCGGCAGGGAGAGGCGGACAAAGGTGGATGGCGGGCGGCGGTTTCGGAACCGCATCAGGGGCGCGAAGGTTTCCTGAAGGCGCATGATGCGGGCGCAGGATAAATTTTCCCAGAAGGCATCCGTTTGCGCGCTGGTTAGCGCTTCGAGGTGCTTGGCGATTTCGGGAATATTCGTCGGGAGCAGGGCCAGATTTTCACAGATCCGCTGACGGAGTGTTTCGACCTCGCCCCTATCGGCGCGCAGATGGGCGAGGACGAGTTGCTCAGTCTGATTCTCAAATTGCAGCTCGACGTAGGAACCCGAGATGGAAAACCGAAGCAAGGGTGCGATGACATGCGAGAGATGCGTGACGTGCACTTTGGATAGATCGCGCCATGGCTCCACTTCGGCGGAAAGCGTGCGGATTTCTTCGGCATGGGGAGCCACGTTGATGTTCTCGAGCGGCAGGGTGCCAACGAGTTGGCGGAGTTGCCCAATGGCATGCCCGGCATCCGATGTTTCCGCACGGCCAGCAAGGATCTGAAGTTTTTCCAAACGCAGGCGGAACAGACGCGAGGGAAGCGGCTCGGACACCGCGCCGGTGCGACCGTCCTTGTTCACTTGGAAGTAATCGAAATTGTCCCAGTGATCGATGACAAGGAAATCGGTCTTCTTTTCGCCGCTCACGGGATCGGTCCAGGTGCGGGTGCCACGGCCGAGCATCTGCCAAAACTTCACCTTGCTGAAGACCGGCTTCGCAAAGACGAGATTGCGCAATGATGGAACGTCAATCCCAGTATCAAGCATGTCCACCGAGACGGCGACACGGGGGAAGTCCTTGTTCTTGAAATCGTCGAGGGTTTTCTCCGCCCGCTCCATCTGGCTGTCGATCACCTTGGCGAGACCGCGCCGCTGGAGATCGGGATAGAGGCGATTGAAGCTTTTGTAGAGTTCGAGGGCGTGCTTGTGGGAAACCGCGAAGATGATGGATTTCGCCGGAAGGGTGCCGGTGTTGTCCTTGATGGAGTGATCCATGAATTCGCGGACGATGGCGTCATTGGTCCCGGTGTTGGTGACCTTCCGTTCGAGTTCGGAATCCTCGAAGCTGAATTGATCCGGATCAATTCCCTGCTCTTTGACTTGCCGCTTGATCTCGTCGGGAAGGTCGCCGGGTTTGAGTCCCTCGATCTGGAATGTCGTGCGGGCGACGTGAACCGGTCGATAGGGAACGAGATGCTTGTCACGCACCGCTTCCTCATAACCGTAGTAGAACGAGGGGCTGTCCCCATCGCAGCCGAAAAGCTGGAAGGTGTTGTGATCGATGAAATCAGTGGGCGTGGCGGTGAGACCGATTTTGATGGCATCGAAGTGATCGAGAATCGCCTTGTAACGACTGTAAATCGAACGGTGGCTTTCATCGGCGATGATGAGATCGTAGTAGCCGGGGGAGAGCTTTTGGTAGAGCGCCATCATGCCCGGGTAGGTGGCGAGGTGGATCTGGGCATCCTTGTCGATGCTGCCGCCTTCAATCCACGACCGAGGGGCACCGGGAAGGTGTTCCTTGAATGCGCCGAGCGCCTGTTTCTCCAATTCCCGACGATCCGCCAGAAACAGCACGCGCTGAATACGCTCTTGCCGTTGGAGGAGTTCTACGAGTGATACCGCGACCCGCGTCTTGCCAGTGCCTGTGGCAAGCACCATCAGGAATTCGCGATGTCCGGCCTCGATGCGCTCGGCGATGGTTTTATCGGCTTCGATCTGATAGGCCCGGTCGATGATGCCGGTCAGAGGCATTGCTCCTGTTAGCGGCTTGCCGAACTTGGCGAGGTGGGCCAAGCGCAACAAATCCTCTTCGTTGAAAAAGCCACTTACCTTGCGTGCTGGCCCCATTTGCCGTTGCCAGAACCAGATTTCGTCGCCGTTCGCGAGGAAGATGAAGGGATCCACTCCTGTCTTTCCAAAGATCGTGTCGGCATAGTCAGCTGCTTGGCGTTCTCCTTCCAACGGATGGCGGCTGGAGCGCTTGGCTTCGATAATGGCCAAGATCCGTCCCAAGTGATCAAAGAGGGCGTAGTCAGCAAATTCTTTTGTTCCGCCATGAGGAGTGATGGATTCACCAACCAATGAAGAAGTTTGCAGAAAATACTCCTCAATCAGGCATCGGCTGCCAATCGCCCATCCGGCACGCCCCAACTGGAGATCTATCTTCTCCTGGCGAGTTTGGCATTCAGGCTTCATTAGGGGGCTTGGGGCGGAGGCTAATCGATAGATTTGATGCGAGAAGGATAAAAAATGGTTGGGCTGGGAAGCCAGTGAGAGGCCGCTTCTCCGGGGGCAGGCGGTCGTTCCAATCTGTTTCACCTTGGAACACCTGCGACACATTTCAGACTGGGTCCGGAATCTCGCTGCTGCGGGAATCCCTGCATTCATCAGGGTTTGCGCCTGCCACAGGTGCTTGGCACGGGGCGTGCGATCCGAGAGGTGCCATCACAATAACACACCGATGAAACACATCCCCACCATCCACTCCATACTAGCAGCGACGACGTTTGCCGCACTTCCTCTAACTGCCGGAACGCCGGCCGAGCCTGCGGCCACTATGGAATCCGCACCTGCTAAGTTGAAGCTTAACGTGCTTCTCCAACTTGATGTTTCCGACCACTATATCACCCCACGGGGTCTTAATGTGCAGGACGACGGAGTGATCTTCCAACCGCTGGTCCTGCTATTTGCGAATCTATACTCTAACCCGTCGGGTTATCTAACTGACGTTTCTTTAACTGCGGGTTTATGGAGTTCCCTCCACACCGAGATCGAGGGATCCGGCCCAGATCCGAGTCACTGGAACGAGTTCGACCCTATCTTCGGACTCTCCTTTAAATTCGCGGACTGTTTGAAGTTCGAGACCAACTACACCGCATTCAAGAGCATGACGGATGCTTATCCCCTATCCCATCATCTCGAGTTGAAACTTAGTTTGGATGATTCGAAATGGCTCAAAACTTTCGCGCTCAATCCCTTCGTCGCTTATTGGCGGGAACTTGATGATAAAGCCACCGTCGCATTCGATGCATCGCGAGCTGACGAATCGTTCTACTTCACGTTAGGAATTAATCCCGCGATCCAATTCGATGCGGTGAAACTGGAGTTTCCGACGTTTATCAACATCGTCGGCAATGAGTTCTATCAGCAGGTGGATGGTTCTCCCGGCGGCTCCGGCTTGGCCGTGTTTTGCACCGGCGTGAAAGCAAGTGTGCCGCTGAAGTTCATCCCGCAGGAGTATGGATTCTGGACCTGGTATGCCGGGGTGAAATACTATCATTTAAACAATGATGGCCTGGAGGACGGTAATGAATTCGCCTTCGGGGATGATGATACCGATCTCGTCCAGTTCAGCACCGGACTTTCGATCTTTTTCTAGAATCGGTTCGTTATCTGCATCTCGCGCACGGCACCATGAGCACGACCCTTTCCATCGCGGCTGAACCTTATGCCTTCGAACTCGATCCAGAGAAATGCGCGCTGCTCATCATCGACATGCAGCGTGATTTCCTCGAACCCGGCGGCTTTGGCGAAATGCTCGGCAATGATGTATCTCAACTTCGCTGCGCCATCGAACCTAACCGCAAATTGCTAGCCGCCTGGCGGGCTGCGGGACGGGTAGTGATTCACACTCGTGAGGGCCACCGCCCCGATTTGTCAGATCTTCCCCCAGCCAAGAAAGTTCGGGGCCACGGTGTCAAAACCATCGGTGACCCCGGCCCCATGGGACGCATCTTGATCCGCGGCGAGGCTGGCCATGACATCATTCCCGAACTCTATCCGCTTCTATCAGAACCAGTGATCGACAAGCCCGGCAAGGGCGCGTTCTTCGCCACCGACCTCCACGCCATTCTGCAAAACCTCGGCATCAGCCAGCTCGTCGTCACCGGCGTGACCACCGAAGTTTGTGTAAACACCACAGTCCGCGAAGCCAATGACCGCGGCTACGAATGCCTCGTACCCGCCGATTGCGTGGCCTCCTATTTCCCGGAATTCCAGGAAATGGGGCTCAAGATGATCAAGGCGCAAGGTGGCATTTTCGGCTGGGTCACTGACTCGTCTGAAATTCTAACTTCTATCAGCTGACTCACCTTCACCGTCCACACACCACCGCTAACAAATCAATCCAATGACAACTAACACTAAGCCAAAAATCTGGGTTCCGGGCGACTGGAACGCCTTCTTCGGATTCGGCACGAACATCCTAGTCAACCTGCTGACCCTCACTGGGCTGCTGTTGTTCGTGTTAAAAATGCCACCGGAAATCGTCTTCGGACGCATCCTCCCAGCCACCGGACTCATGCTATGCCTGAGCACCATTTACTACGCGTGGCTCGCCTACAAGCTGGCGGCGCAAACCGGTCGCAACGACGTCTGTGCGCTGCCGTCCGGGACCAGCGTGCCGCACATGTTCGTCGTCGTATTCGTCATCATGCTGCCCATCACCTTGCAAACGGGCGATCCCATCAAAGGCTGGGAAGCGGGTCTAACGTGGGTATTTATCCAAAGCTTCGTCCTCATGATCGGTGGATTCATCGGACCATGGATCCGCAAGGTCACGCCGCGCGCAGCACTGTTAGGCACGCTGGCTGGAGTTTCTATCACCTTCATCTCGATGAAGCCTGCGGTGGAAATGTTTCTAACACCCGTCATCGGCATCACCTGTTTCGCGGTCATTCTACTGAGCTGGTTCGGCGGGGTGAAATACCGGGGAGTCCCGGCGGGCTTGGTCGCCATCGCCGTCGGCACCGTCATTGCCTGGGGATCGAACCTCTTCGGACTGAACTACGGCGGCATGACCACAGCGGCGCTCGGCGAGTCGCTCAAGGGCTTCGGATTCAACGTCCCGCTCCCCGCCTTCGGCCATGTGTTCGGGGGATTTGAATACCTCGGGATTCTACTAGTGACCGCCATCCCATTCGGGATTTACGATCTGGTCGAGGCGCTCGACAACGTCGAGAGCGCCGAAGTCGCCGGTGATTCCTTCCCCACCACCCGCGTCCTGTGCGCGGATGGCGTCATCAGCCTGATCGGCTGTGTGATGGGTAATCCGTTCATCAATGCCGTTTACATCGGCCATCCGGGCTGGAAGTCGATGGGCGGGCGGATCGGCTACTCGGCGGCCACTGGCGTCGCGGTAATTTTTCTAACATGGTTCGGGATCGTCTCGGTGATGCTCGCCTTCATCCCGACAGTGGCCATCCTGCCTATCCTGCTCTACATCGGCATGCTGATAGGGGCGCAAGCCTTTCAGGAAACGCCGAAACGCCACGCCCCAGCCATCGTGCTCTCGCTCGTGCCCCACCTTGCGCACTGGGTGGTCACCCTAATGACCGGAGCACTCGCCGGCGCGGGCACGATTCTCGCCACCCTTGGACCGGAGAAAAAAGCGGAACTCCTCAAAGCAATGAACAATGAAGGCGTGATGTTCCATGGCCTAGAGATCCTCGGCGGCGGCTCCATCCTCGGCGGCCTCATTCTGGGATCCATCGCCGTCTTCATCATCGACAAAAATTTCTTCAAAGCCGGTGCCTTCGCCATCACCGGGGGCGCTCTAACGTTCTTTGGTTTCATGCACGGTGACCGGCTCGGGATCTCGCAGAGTCCCACCGTGGCGGCCAGCTATCTAATCGTCGGCTTCATCCTGGTGGCGGCCTCCAAATTCGCCGCCGTTTCATCGACCCTCGAATCCACCGGCCACCACGAGCTGGAGGATGAGGCGGAAATCCAATCCCCCGGCGTCCTCGCCAAATCATGACCTCTTTGCGGTAAGGTTGCTGCATTCCAACCGGCTTCGTGGCATTCCCATGCCCGGAGCCGGTTTTGGAATTCACACTTCCTATCAGCCACTAACAACACCCCGCTAACCCCATGCCCTACGTCGCAGCCGATCCGTACCCGTGGCCCTACAACGGCGATCTCCGCCCGGAAAACACCGTGTTTCTCGTCATCGACATGCAGACCGACTTCTGCGGCCGCGGCGGCTACGTGGACAAGATGGGCTACGACCTTTCTCTAACGCGCGCTCCCATCGGCCCGATCCAGCAGGTCTTCGCCGCCACTCGGGCTAACGGTTATCACGTCATGCACACCCGCGAGGGCCACCGCCCCGATCTATCGGATTTACCGGAAAACAAACTCTGGCGCTCGCAAAGGATCGGCGCGGGCATCGGCGAAGCCGGCCCGTGCGGCCGCATCCTCACCCGCGGCGAGCCGGGGTGGGACATCATCCCAGAGCTCGCGCCACTTCCCGGCGAGGCCATTATCGACAAGCCGGGCAAGGGCTCCTTCTACGCCACCGATCTCGACATGCTGCTGCGCCGCAAGGGCATTCGCAACATCGTCCTCGCCGGCATCACCACCGACGTCTGCGTGCACACCACCATGCGCGAGGCCAACGACCGCGGCTACGAGTGCTTGCTGTTAGCCGATTGCACCGGCGCGACCGACCACGGCAATCACCTCGCCGCGCTCAACATGATCAAGATGCAAGGCGGCGTCTTCGGTGCGGTGAGTGAGTCCGCCGCATTTATCCAAGCCATCACCGCGTGAATCCCACCGCCCCGCCCGCAGTCTTCGAGTTGCCTGACTTGTGGAATCTTGCCTCACGCGCCGATGAGTTAGAATGGCAGCCATTCCGCGACGGCGTAGAAATTCACCGGCTCTATGGCGATGGTCTAACGGGCCCCTCCGCCGCCCTGATGCGCTTCCGCGAAAAAGGCAATATCCCGTTTCACCATCACGCTGGCTACGAGCACATCCTGGTCCTCGCCGGCAGCCAGCGCGACGAACACGGCACCCTCCTGGCAGGCACGCTGCGCATCCACCCACCCGGCACCAGCCATCGCGTCGTGAGTGAAGCCGGTTGCGTGATCCTCGCCATTTACGAAAAGCCCGTGTGCTTTGAGTGAACGACCTTTCAGCGAGATTCAGGAAGAAAGCCAGTAGCAGGCGAGCGGCGCGGGGATGACGAGGATTCCCATCCAAGCCCCCCCCATTCACACCTCTCACTCAAAGGGTTCACATGAACTCATGATCTCCCCGTCCGCATCCCAAGTTCTCGCCTTAGCCGATTCGAGCGGCTGGCAGACCTGCGTGGAGAAGACGCGGGAAGAGCGCGGCGAGAACGGGCAGTTTTTCACCCCACCGGCGATTGGGTAACTATAACTTCGGCTGGGATATCTAGGGGTAGTTAGGGTGTGTGTTAAAGTCAGTTAGAATTGCCGAGGATTTCTGCCAGATGTTTGCCTTTCATGATTCTAATTTTTGTTAGGTTAGTTTCTGCAGTCGGGGGAGAGTGGAAAATCATTTCGCCGCTGGGATCACGCACCGGAAGCCGACGTGGTTGCTGGCGGTGCTGGCCTCGCCCTTGCCACGGGTGCCGATCATGTAGCGCGTGCAGTATTTGCTGGTGCAGAGAAACGAGCCGCCGCGGTGGACGCGTTTCTTTTCGTTAGGCTCCGCTGGGTCGTAGGGCGTGGCCGGTCCTTGCGGGTTGCGCGTCACCAGGTCGGTCAGTTTCTGGCGGGCGTAAGTATCCACGCGATACCAGTCGGAGCACCATTCCCAGACGTTCGCAGACATGTCGTAGAGGCCGTATGCATTGGGTGAAAATTGGGCGGTCGGGGCGATGCCTTTATAACCATCCTCACCGGTGTCGCCATTCTCCGTTGGGAACTCTCCCTGATAGATATTCGCTTGGAATTCCCCGTCGATCTTGAGGTCATTTCCCCAAGGGTAGAGCTGCCCGGCCTTGCCACCTCGTGCGGCGAATTCCCACTCGGCTTCGGTCGGGAGACGCTTGCCGGCCCATTTCGCGTAGGCGGCGGCATCGGCATAGGCGATCTGGACGACGGGGTATTTCTCACGGCCCACGATATCGCTGTTAGGGCCGGTGGGGTGACGCCAGTCCGCGCCGCGCTCGTAGGTCCACCATTGGAAAAAGTTGTCCAGCTTCACCTTCTGCGGCGTCGGGGCGAAGACGGTGGAACCGGCCACAAGATTCTCCGGCGGCGCGGTGGGAAATTCCTCCTGCGTCGGCTTGGTCTCGGCGATGGTGACATACTTGGTGGCCTCCACAAATTTCGCGAACTGCGCGTTCGTCACCTCCGTGGCATCCATCCAGAAAGCGTCCACATACACACGATGGATCGGCGACGCGTCCTGGGCCACACCGGGTAAATCGCAGAGCGACTCGCTGGTTTTGTCGCTGCCCATGGAGAACTCGCCGCCGGGAATCCAGACCATGCCCTCCGCTGCGGGAGTGGGCGCGGCGGCGGTGTTAGGAATCGTCGGCTCGAAGGCAGACTCCGCAGCAAATCCAGCGAGCGGCATCAGGAGCAGGAGGAAGGCGAACTTGGTTTTCATACAATGTAATGTGTGTATCTGGATCAAAGCTGATAAAGGGCGGCCCAAAGTCTGCGACGTGGCGGGGACCATCGGCCAAAAGATGGTTACCAGACTCATGGCAGCACGATGACTCCCAGGGGCAATAACGTGCCAGTGGTCTAGCAACTCGCCTTGGCAGTGGCAAGAGTTAGGAATCGTGACAATCCTGTCGCCGCTCCGTCAGAACGGGAAAAAGATCGGAATGAAGATGGAGCCGAGAATCCAACAGAGTATATCTAACGGCACACCCACTCGGATGAAATCGGTGAAACGATAACCACCGGCGCTGTAAACCATCATGTGCGTCTGATAGCCGGCCGGGATGGCGAAACCAATGCTCGCCCCGATCATCACCGCGACGATGAATGGCCGGGGATCCACTCCCATATCCACGCCCAGCTCGATCGCGAATGGCGCCAGCAAGGCGGCCACGGCATTGTTACTGAGTAGCTCGGTGAAGATGATGGTGAGTAATAAAACCGCCGATAGAATGAGTCGTTTATCCCAAGTGCCGATGAGGTTCATGAGTCCATGGACGATGGTCTTGGACGCGCCGGTCTGGTCCAGTGCTTGGCCGAGTGCGAGGGTGCCCAAGATCATGATGATGATCCGCCAGTCGATACACTGATAAACTTCATCTGACTCGAGGCAGCCGCCGACGACGACCAGCAGCGCCGCCCCCAGAGCCACCCACTCGAACGGGATAAAATTGTCCCGCGAGCCGAGAATCATCACCATCGCCAATGCGACCAGTGCCACCCAAGCCCGCTTGCGGCGATACACGGGTTTCTCCTTGGAATCGCTGAGATTGAGCACATCGCTGTCTCGGAAAAGTTCCTTCATCCGTTCCGCAGAACCCTCGAACAGCAAGGTGTCACCGACCTCCAGCTTGAGATTCTCGAAGTGCTCCTTGAGGTTCGCGCCCTGTCGGTGGACGGCCAGGATGATGATCCCGAATTGCTGGCGGAACCCGACCTCGCGCAGCGTTTTGCCGACCAGCTTGGATCGCGGGCCGAGCATGCCCTCGACCAGCACGGCCTTTTCTGTTTGCACATAACTGAGGCCAAACTCGGACTTGGCAGCTACGTCGATGCCTTCCACGTCGGTCAGCCCGCGCACGCCAGACAGCCGACTTTTGATGATCACGCGGTCACCGGGTTCAAAGCGCAATTCATTCAAAGGCACCTCCACCCGGTTGCCGCTGCGCCGGACCTCGATCACACGCATGTCCCGGCGCTTGGCCAACGAGGTTTCTGCTAAAGTCTTACCAACCAGCGGCGAGTCATCCGAGACGATAGCCGCGGTTAGAAATTCCCGCTCCGCCTCAGAATCGATCAGCGTCGCCAGACAGACCCGGGTGGGCAGCAACTTGCGGCCCACGAAAATCAGATAGAGGACGGTGCCGATTGCTAACACGGTGCCCAGCCCGGTGATTTCAAACATGGTGAACGGCCGCAACCCCTTCTGTTTGACCACGCCGTTCACGATCATGTTCGTGCTCGTGCCCACCATCGTCAGCATTCCCCCGGCGATGGCGAAATAGGACAGCGGAATCAGAAACCGGGAAGGAGCCATGCCGGTGCGTCGGCACAGGCCCATCACCATCGGCATGAAGACGAGCACGACCGTGGTGTTGGTGATGAAAAAATGCAGGCCGATCGCCACCGCCGCTAGGGCCAACATCGCCTGCCGCTCGGTGCGCCCGGCGATTTTCTCGAACCAGCGACCGAAAATCTCCGCCAGCCCGGTTCGTTCCAAGGCCGTGCCCACAATGAACATGAACGCCACCGTGAGGATCGCGCTGTTGCCGAAAATCCCCGCCATGATCGACGCCCTCACCTGTTTGTCCGCCGGCAGCAGGATCGCGCGGCCATCGAACGGAACCACCAGGAGGAGAAACAGCGCACACATCGCCACCACATCCGGGGAGACTTTTTCCCAGATAAACATCGCCACCGTGGCGAGGACGAGGGTGCAAACAAACAACTGATCGGGCGGCATGGGCGGGCAGCCTTAGCGGACTATCCGCCCGCTGTCCAGCCGGGCAAACGGGTTCTAAATCATCTTCGCGGATGGCAAATCTCAAAGCCGCAGCGGCTTGCACTTGCCAGTTCCGACATGGGAACCAGACTCGCCCCCGTGAAAGTCCTCATCACCGCTGGGCCGACCCGCGAGCCGATCGATCCCGTGCGATTCCTGACGAATCGCTCGTCGGGAAAAATGGGCTACACCCTCGCCGGAGCCTTCATCCATGAGGGCCACTCGGTGCTCCTCGTCTCCGGCCCCACCGCTTTGGACGTCCCGGACAACGTCGATTTCATCCCGGTCGAGACCGCCGCCGAGATGCACGACGTGGTCTCGAAACACATCGGCCGCATGGACATCGCCGTCTTCGCCGCCGCCGTTGCGGACTACACGCCCGCCACCGTCGAGCCGCAGAAAATCAAAAAGTCCGCCGATTCACTCACCCTCGCACTCGTCCGCACCGCCGACATCCTCGGCTCTGCGCGGGAAAAATTCGGCTTCACCGGCACCCTCGTCGGATTCGCCGCAGAAACCGAAAACCTCGAAGCCAACGCCCGCGAGAAACTCATCCGAAAACACTGCGATCTCATCATCGCCAACGACGTTTCCCAACCCGGCATCGGCTTCGACTCAGACTCAAATCAAGTTCTCCTCATCTATCCCGACCACACCGAAGCGCTTCCTATCAGCACCAAACACGAACTCTCCATGCAACTCGTCGATGCCATCGTCGCGGTGAAGAGGTTGATGGTTGAGAGTTGATAGTTGATAGCGAAGACCAAGGAGCCATCTTCCTCTTTCCATCAACTATCAACTTTCAACCATCAACTCTCTCTTCCTCTTCCCATCAACTATCAACTCCCAACCATCAACTCCCTTCCCATGTCCGACCTAGAACTCGCCACCCACGCCGCCCTTGAAGCGGGTAAACTCCTTCGCCACCATTTCGGCAGCGATGCCGTCGTCGATGAAGCATCCGACCATGACATCAAGCTCGCGCTCGATAAAGAGTCACAGGAACTCATCACGAACATCCTGCTAGGTGCCCGCGACGGCGATGCGCTCTACGGAGAAGAAGGCATCGCCGGCAACCAGGAATCCGCCCGCCAGTGGATCGTCGATCCCATCGACGGCACGGTAAACTATTACTATGGCATTCCGCATTTCTGCATCTCCATCGCCCTGCGAGTCGCCGGGGAAATCACCGTCGGCGTCATTCATGATCCCATGGTCGGAGAAACTTGGACTGTCGAAAAAGGCAGCCCTGCCATGCTCAATGGCAAGCCGATCCAAGCCAGCAAGCGCGAAACCCTCGGCGAATCCATCCTCTATGTCGGCTGCGGCAAGGACGACGACGCACTCCGCACCGGCATCGACCGTTTTCACAAAGCCTCACTCCGCGCACGCAAAATGCGCATGATGGGTTCCGCTGCCCTCGGCATGGCCTACATCGCCAGCGGCCGGATCGATGGCTACATCGAGTCGCGCATTTCCCTCTGGGACATCGCCGCTGGCCAACTCCTCGTCGAAACCGCCGGCGGCAAAGTGGAACTAACACCCGTAGCCGGCTATGACGACGCCTACTCCATCATCGCCACCAACGGCAGGATTCCGATCGAGGAAATTCTTTGAAGATGTTGATGAGTGAAAGTTGATGGTTGATGGAAAGATAAAGAATCCGCGCCATCTGCTTCTTCGCTATCAACAATCAACCTTCCACTATCAACCTCTTCCCATGACCGGCATCGGCTACGACGTCCATCAATTCGCTGAAAACCGCGCGCTCGTCCTCGGCGGCGTGACCATTCCGCACACCCACGGCCTCGCCGGGCATTCCGATGCGGATGTCCTCTGCCACGCCATCGCCGACGCGGTGTTAGGCGCGATGGGCCAGCCAGATATCGGTTACTATTTCCCGCCCGGCGATCCGGCGTGCAAGAACATTTGCTCGCTAAAAATCCTCGAAAAATGCCGCGATCTAGCAGCCGAAGCCGGCCTCAAAATCATCAACGTCGATTCCACCCTCATCGCCGAGGCTCCCAAAGTCCTACCCCACCGCGACGCCATGCGCTCTAACATTGGCGCAGCCCTCGGCATCCCGCCCGAGCGCGTCGGCATCAAGGCCACCACCAACGAAACCATGGGCTTCATCGGCCGCAAGGAAGGCATCGCAGCGCTAGCAGTCGCGCAGGTGGAGTGAGCAGGGCGGACGCTTTTTATAGGTTGAAAAACCCCCTCCCCACCGACGTAGAATGAAACTCATTTTAAATTCATGACCACCCGAACCACTCCCACCACCTTCGCCGCGCTTGTGTTAGCTGCGGTTTCCTCCGGCTCCCTTCACGCCGAAGTTAAGCCGAACCCATTGTTCACCGACGGGGCCATTCTCCAGCGCGGCCAAGCCGTCCCCGTCTGGGGCACCGCTCGGGATGGCGAGAAGGTCTCAGTCACGCTCGGCGACCAAAAGCTCACCACCACCGCTGCTAACGGAGCTTGGCGGGTGGAATTGAAACCTCTAACTGCCGGCGGGCCGTTCACCCTCACCATCACCGGGGACAACACCGTGACCGTGAACAACGTGCTCGTCGGAGAAGTGTGGGTCTGCTCTGGCCAGTCTAACATGGAGTGGCCCTTGAGCCGCGCGGCAAATGCTGCGGAGGAAGGCCCCAAGGCGCTCTATCCGAAGATCCGCATGTTCACGGTGACCAAGACCATTTCCATCCAGCCGCTCACCGAAGCGAAAGGGAGCTGGATCGAGTGCTCACCCGCAACTGTGGGTAATTTCTCGGCGGTCGGCTACTTTTTCGCACGGGATCTCTATCAAAAACTCGGCATCCCGGTGGGCATGATCCACACCTCCTGGGGCGGCACTGTGGCGCAGGCATGGACCAGCAAAGAAGGCTTGAGCAAGGCTCCGGAACTGAAAGGCTACGCGGACGCAGCGAAGAATGCCCTCGACAATTATTCCGCAGAGGTCGCCGCCTTTCAGCCGAAAATCGACGCGTTCAAGGCCGCGAAGGCGGTCTGGGATGAAACCGTCGGGAAGCCCTATCAAGAAACCCTGAAGGCTTGGGACGAGGAAACCGCCAAGGCGAAAGCAGCCAGCCAGCCGCTCCCACCTAAGCCCGTCCCATCCAGCCAGCAACCCACTGCGCCCAAGGCTCCAGCCGGCAACCAGAACAGCGAGTGCACGCTATTCAACGGCATGGTGAACCCCATTATCCCTTACGCCATGAAGGGTGTCATTTGGTATCAGGGCGAGTCTAACGCCAATCAATCTCGCCTCTACCGCAGCTTGTTCCCAGCGATGATTGCCGACTGGCGGACCCTCTGGAACCAAGGAAATTTCCCTTTCCTCTTCGTCCAGATCGCTCCGTTCAATGGCCAGCCGCCAGAGATCCGCGAGGCGCAAATGCTCACGCTCGCCAAGTCACCTAACACCGCGATGACGGTCACCACCGACGTCGGCAACGCGACCGACATTCACCCGACCCAGAAGGAACCCGTCGGCCAGCGCCTCGCTCTAGCAGCCCGCGCCCTAGCCTACGGCGAGAAGATCGAATATTCCGGCCCGCTCTATCAGTCGATGGCCACCAAGGGCGAAAAGATCGCCCTAACATTCACTCACACCGGCAGCGGACTTGTCGCGAAAGACGGTGAGTTGAAAGGCTTCACCATCGCCGGAGCCGATGGCAAATTCGTCCCCGCCGAGGCGAAAATTAATGGCTCTAACATTATAGTTTCCGGCGCAGGCGTGACCGAGCCGAAAGCTGTCCGCTACGGCTGGGCCAACGTCCCCGACGTGAATCTTTTCAACAAGGAAGGCATCCCCGCCTCGCCCTTCCGCACGGATGTGGATTGATAAAGTCTCACCCTAACGGATCCGCGTTGGCGGAGTCATTATAACCACTGACGTGCAAGACAGCCATTTGATCAGCGAGTGTGGAAACCCATCTCGCGTCTCGGCTGGGCCTTCGCGTCGGTGTCGGCGGAGATCAGTTGTTTGATGGCATCGAAGACGAGATGGAACTGCTGGTCGTGCTCGGCGTATTTCTGTTCGAGAGCTTCGATCTTCTCCGCGAGTAATGCGTTAGAATCCATCAGCCGCCGGAGTTGGACGAAAGTGCGCATGATGGCGATGTTCACCTCCACCGCACGAGGCGAGCGGAGAACACTGGACAGCATGGCGACGCCTTGCTCGGTGAAGGCGTAAGGGAGCGAACGCCGCTTTGCGGTCACAGTCTGTGATCTTAAAACGTAGCCTCGCAGATTTGCGGTCACAGTTTGTGACCGCAAATTGTCCCACTCTTTTTCACTGAGTTGGAATAAGAAGTCGGCGGGGAAGCGACCAAGATTGCGCTGCACCGCTTGGTTGAGAGCTTTTGTCCCGACCCCGTAAAGCTCCGCAAGATCCGAATCGAGAATTACCTTTTCGTGACGAAGATTAAGGACGAGCGGAGCGATCTTTGCAGGAATGAGCAATCCGTCTGAGCTAACAACTTCACTTACTGAGGCAGTTTTCTGTTTCGCAGGCATGGGATTTCGGGGTATTGCAGTGTTTGGCCAATCACCATCACGAGATGGAGCTTTAGTTAATTTCGCGAAAGTAGGGAATCATCATTGCCGAGTCGAGACGCGATGTCGGAAGTTATCGAAATTTCGTTAGTCGAACTCTGGACTGCTAGATCGTTGGGGTTCTGCTACACAAAAAACGCCCGCCTCCCTAGAAGGAGACGGGCGTTGTGAATTCTAGAGTGCGGATGCTTACTTAGATGATGAAGTGAAGCTCGCTTGGCTTGCGCCTTTCTTAATCTTGCTCGACTTGATCCAGCTCATCGTGGAGCGCAGCTTTTCACCGACCTTCTCGATCGGGTGTTGGGCTTCGGCCTTGCGGATGGCGTTGAAGTTCTTGTTACCGGCCGCGTATTCGGCGGTCCATTCCTTGGCGAACTTGCCGTTCTCGATGTTCTTGAGTTGAGCAACCATCCGCTTCTTGACGGATGCATCAATGATCTTCGGGCCGACGGTGACGTCGCCATATTCGGCGGTCTCGGAGATCGAGAAACGCATACCGGCGATGCCTTGTTCGTTCATCAAATCGACGATTAGCTTTAGCTCGTGAAGGCACTCGAAGTAGGCCATCTCGGGCTGGAAGCCAGCCTCGACGAGCACTTCGAATCCGGCTTTCACCAGTGCGGTGGTGCCGCCGCAAAGGACGACTTGTTCGCCGAAGAGGTCGGTGACGGTTTCCTCGCGGAAGTTCGTTTCAAACACTCCGGCGCGGGCGCAACCGATGCCACCGGCCCAAGCGAGCGCGATTTGCTTGGCCTTGCCAGACACGTCCTGATGGATCGCGATCAAGCCTGGGACGCCTTTGCCATTCACGAATTGCGAACGCACGGTGTGGCCTGGGCCTTTCGGCGCGACGAGGATCACGTCCACATCGGTCGGGCAGGTGATGGTCTTGAAATGCACGGCGAAACCGTGGGAGAAAAGCAG
>JAYTLO010000148.1:0-5153 GCA_043729385.1 Akkermansiaceae bacterium | reverse complement strand
GTTCCAAGCAAGAAATGCGGCAAAGTTTGCCACCCTGCTCACTCCGGCAGGCCTGTGAAGCACTCCGGCGGGTGTGGTGGGCACTCCGGTGGGGTGGTTGATATCTGGGGGAGGGAAGTTTACCACTCCGGCGGGGTTGGTGGGAATACCGGGGGGCTTGCGAAGCGTTCCGTGGCGGTTGTTGGGCGCTTCGACGGGCTTGTAGGACTCTCCGGCGGGGTTGTTAAGCGCTCCGGCGGGGTTGTTAAGCACTCCGGCGGGCTTGTTATGCTGCCTCGCATCAGAATTTGTGAAGTCGGTTTAGGAGGTGCCAAAATATCCAAGGGGAGCACATGCGCCCTCGCATGTCGTTTTCGACGCCCTCGTCGGAAAATGGGGTCAGTGCAAATCTTGACAGAAGAGTCCGCGCCCGCAGGCTGAAATACCTTTGGAAGAAGCTTGTGTGGATGTTTCACCCAGTTCTTCTCGGGTTAACTCACGCGCCCCCGCGTGTGGATTTCAGCGCTTTCTCTGGACTATGCGATGTCAGGTGAAGGTGAGGTGGCATCGCTCGTGATGGGATCCGTCCATGCCGCGCGGGCAGCGATTTTCAAATCACTCCCAGCCGGAATGGAAGGGTGGGAACAGCGGCAGTCCCCACTTGTGACGGGAACCCTCAGACAGTGGGAGGCTCTGGTGCGGCGGGTTCGGCTTTCTTCGCGGCGCACTCGGACGTAGGAGGCGCTTTTCCAGGCGGCGATCTTGTCGGGGTTGTTGCTGCATTTGTTCTGCATAGCGGCGTCGAGGCGGGTGACGATGCCTAGGGCTTGACCGAGCAGGATGACGATGGCGGCAGTGTTTGCGATGCCTTCGAGGTTGTCGCTGATTTTTCTGCAAGCGACTTTCCATTCCCTGTCGTTACGCTCGGAGAAAGTTGCGGCTTGGCAGGACGGGCAATGCCGGATGCGATGGGCGGGAGATGATTTCGATGACAGAAGGCCAGCCGGTTCCCGGGTTCAGCGATGCGGTGCGGGAGGCTTTTTCGCGGAAAGGCGTGCTGGCGAAATCGCGAGATTTCGAATACCGACCGCAGCAGCAAGAACTCGCAGTGGCAGTGGCTGAGGCGCTAATCGGAGCCTCGCCGCTGGTGGCGGAGGCGGGGACCGGGGTGGGGAAGTCGCTGGCGTATCTGCTCCCGGCGGCGCGGTTTGCGATCGAGACGGGCAGGAAGGGGATTATTTCCACACACACCATCAACTTGCAGGAGCAGCTGGTGCGGAAGGATATTCCGATTGTTAGGAAGGTGCTAGACGACGAACTGCCGGCGGTGCTCTTGAAAGGGCGGCAAAATTACTTGTGCCCGCTGCGGCTGCGGCGGGCGTTCGAGCAAGCGGGTGACCTTTTCACCGGCACTGAGAACGATGAGTTAGAAGCGATCAGCCGCTGGGCGGAGGGCACCCGCGACGGGACACTGAGCGATCTGGATTTCCAGCCGCAGATGAAGGTCTGGCTGCAAGTGTGCAGCGAGGCGCACCTTTGCACGGCGCGTTATTGCGGGCCGCGGGGGAATTGTTTTTTCCAAGAAGCCCGCAAGGCGGCGGCAGACGCGCGGTTGATTGTGGTGAATCACACGCTGTTTTTCGCACTGCTCAATACCGATGACGAAGCGGACGACGCTGACGAGGATGGGAAAAAAGTTGGAGGATTTTTGTTCCCTAACGACTTTGCGATCCTCGACGAGGCGCACACCATCGAGCAAGTCGCGGCGATCCAGTTAGGCCTGCGGGTGTCGCAATCTGGACTGCGTTTCGACTTGCAGCGGCTCTATCATCCGAAGACGCGCAAGGGGCTGCTGAAGTCGTTCCATAGAGCCTCGGCGCTGACGGCGGTGGAGTCGGCATTGATCGCGGCTGAGCGATTTTTCCACGGGGTGGGGGATGTGGCGAAGTTTGGAAACTACTCGAAGGAATGCCGCATCCGGCAGGCGGAGGTGGTGCCTAACACGTTGGCAGCGCCGCTGCGGAACTTGTGGTTAGAGATCGATAATCTCGCGGCGGATGTGGAGTCGGAGGCCACTCGCGCGGAGCTGCAGGACGCGTCCCGGCGCTTGCGTGAGGCGCATGGCTCGATCGGAGTTTTCCTCGATCAAGGGACTGAAGATAGCGTCTATTGGGTGGAAAAAAGTGGGCGGGACGAGCAGCAGTTCAGCCTCCACGCCGCGCCGGTCAATGTGGCGAACAAACTTCGGCCCCTGCTTTTCAACGGCAAGAAAAGCCTTGTGCTAACAAGCGCGACGCTGGGCGTGGGCGACCCCAAGCTCGGCTACTTCCGCGGCCGGGTGGGCGCGGAAAAAGCGCGGGCTTTGTGCATCGGCAGCCCGTTCGACTACCCACGGCAGATGAAGATCCGCATTTATAAAAGCGTGCCGGACCCAGGCACGCCGCGCTACGACGAGCTGCTGGCCGAGGGAATCCGCCAGTCGGTGTTAGAGAGTGACGGGCGGGCCTTCGTGTTGTTCACCAGCTACCGGACGATGCGTGATGCGGCGCAGCGGTTAGAGCACTTTTTCCAGACCCAAGGCTGGCGAGTTTTCCTGCAAGGCGATGGCATGCCACGGCACAAGATGATCGAGGAATTCCGCAATGACGTGCACAGCGTGTTGTTCGGAACCGACAGTTTCTGGACCGGCGTGGATGTCCCGGGCGAGGCTCTTTCTAACGTAATCGTCACTCGCCTGCCGTTCGCGGTGCCGGATCATCCGCTGACGGCATCGCGGCTGGAAGCGATAGAGGCGGCAGGTGGGAATCCATTCATGGATTACTCGGTGCCGGAGGCGATTCTCAAGATGCGGCAGGGCGTCGGGCGCTTGATCCGGACCGAGCGCGATAAGGGGCTGGTGTGCATTCTCGACAACCGCATTTTAACCAAACGCTACGGCCAAGCGTTTCTCAAAGCGCTGCCGGATGCGCCAGTGGAAGTGATCGGTTAGTTGCCGTTAGAGTCTGAATGGAGCCAGCCGAGAGATCGCGGTTTGCAGCGTGGCGCTGTCCCACTGGCCGGGTGCGGTGGCGGTATTTCCGAGGTAGCCGTAGTTGAGCACGCTGCCGCATTGCGCGCATAGCAACCGGGAAACGGGAGCCAACGGCCCCATGCCCATGGTCGCAACCGGCAACCCGTGATCAGCTAGCTGGAACTCCGCAAGCCGCGCGACATCTGCGGGTGAGGCAAGCTTGGCGGCCGCTTTGAAAACCGCCGCGCCGGCTGCTTTCGCGAGTTGAGCTGCTTGCGAGAGGATGGCCGTGTTAGGGAGTGTTTCGAAATCGTGATACGAGGCAATCCAAGGGATTTTCCGTGCAGCCAGCTCCTCCAGAAAATCGGCCATCTCAGTAATGCTTGCGACCTCAATGTCGAGATAGGCGGCGTGGTCCAGCACTCCTCGTAACAGCGCCACGCGCATGGCGGCGTCCAGCGGCAGTGCCCCGCCTTCGTCGATCCGCCGGGCCGTGAAGAGCAAAGGGATTTCTGCCAAGTGGCTCCACACCGAGGATTCGATGGGTTCAGTCCCGGTGCATAACAGATCGAGACGGACTTCTGCGATGGCACAGGATTCCCTGACCGCCGCCGCTGTGGCCTCGCGCAAGTCTAACAAGCTGCCAAAGCTCCCAACGACCTGCGGTTGACCCGTTTCCAGCAGAAATTGCGCACTCGCCATGGCCAAGTGATGGGTGGCAAATCGCGGCGCGTCAACCGCTTGTGACGACTGCCCAGAGCGTCTGTATTTACTTCAGTCGAAATTTTAACGGAAATCGTGATTTTCTCTGGTCAACCCGAAACTCTATTCCCTAGGTTCCTTCAAAACCCACCGCGTATGAACTTTCTGCCCCGCATTTCCCCCTCCGTCGCCGCCTCCGCAGCCCTAGCTGTTATTTCCATGGGCAGCGCATTTGGCCAAGCCGCTAAGGTCGTCGGCGAGAAGCCAGTGTTCGAGGAACTTCCCTCGCCGCAGTTTTCGGGCGGCAAGGATAAGAGCTTCAAGCCTAAGGATTGGCTCGAAATTGAGGCCAAACTTAAAATTTCCCTCAGCCCCGAGCCGCCTTCGAAAACCTGTGAGAAGATCACCGTGAAGTGGTACATCGCAGTGAAGAACCCGGAGAAGTCTGGCACCATGCTGCTGCTCACCAAGACCGTCGAGCATGTGAACGTGCCCTTGGACGAAGATATTTATTGCTCGGTCTATATTTCCCCAGGCTCGATCAAGCGCCTCACCGGCTCCGACAAGGGCGGCAAGACGGCCGTCGAGTATGTCGGTTACGAAGTCCTCGTGAACGGCGAGAAGAAGCTCGAAGAATCCGACAAGCTCAAGGCCGGTTGGTGGAACGCGGCGTCAGAAAAGATTTCCCGCAGCGAGTCGGTGCCACTCTTAAACAAGGGTGAAACGCCATTCAGCAACATGTGGTGGGATCGCTATGCGGAAATTGGCGTGGAAAGACGCTAAATCCGGCATTTCCTCTGCCCCCGCTTCCTCGTCTCTTCATCTATCAATATCGCATCATGGCTGACAATCAGACCACCGTCGCACTCAATATCGGATCTCAGCGCATCGGCATGGCCGTTTTCGAAGTCTCGAAAAATGGCAGCTTGATCCTCAAAGCTTATGACTCGGAAACCATCGTCGCGGATCCCGCGATGGAATCGTCAAAGGTTTCCCAAACTCGGGTGGCAATTGCCGATCTCGCAAACCGGCTCAAAGTCGGCAAGACCAAGGCGCGTTACGCGATTTCCGGGCAGTCGGTATTCACCCGCTTCGTGAAACTGCCGCCGTTGCAGGACGACAACATCGAGCAGTTAGTGACCTTCGAGGCGCAGCAACATGTCCCTTTCCCGCTCGCAGAAGTGGTTTGGGATTACGAACTCATCGAAGGGGCAGACGACAAGGAAGTGGTCATCGTCGCAATCAAAGCCGAAGCGCTTGATGATCTCAATTCCGCCGTCAATGACAGCGGTCTTGGCACCGCCGAGGTCGATGTCGCACCGATGGCCATCTACAACGCCTTCCGCGCCACTTACGGCAATCATGAAGAGCCGATCCTGCTGATCGACATCGGCGCTAAGACCAGCAATCTGTTATACATCGAAGGTCGCCGCTTCTTCACTCGCAGCATCGCCATCGGCGG
>JAYTLO010000147.1:0-28955 GCA_043729385.1 Akkermansiaceae bacterium | reverse complement strand
ACCCTCTCCTAACAACCAGCAAACCAAACCCGAAAAACCACCTCTCAGCAAAAGTCAGAAGTCACTTTTACAGAAAAAAATTTGCGCGGCCCCGCAGTGAAGCTCGGACTCGCCGGCGAGGCTGCGGAAATCCAAACGCGGTTGGACCGGATGGAACAACTTGTGGCCGACCGCAAAGCGGGGATCTTTGAAATCGAGGGCAAAGAAGGCATTAGGAAACTGGGAGTGATTAATGGCGGAGGCATGTCCTACCTCTGGAAGCGTGCACTCCACCCGCCCGTCCTCACCGACCGCGACGTGAAGCCCGGTCGGATGCTTGAATATGACATCCTCTGGCACCTTTGCACCTATGGCGCGTGGGTGCTACTTGGGATCACTGCGGGGTTGGCTGCGCTCTATCGGTTCCGCTCGCCCCGTGTGGTTCGGCAAGTTTCCGCGCGGATTGAGTTATTATTACGGCCCGCCGATTGGGTGTGGTTGTGCATCGTCAATATCCCGCCATTTCTATACTGCTTCCTCATCATCCGCCTAACACCCTTGGGAGGTTCGGATTACAACATCTTCGCAGGAACCATCCAACTTCCCTACGACGGCGTGATGTTACTGCCGATGGCACAATTCACCGGCCTGTTTTTCATGATGCTCATCCTGCCCATTCTCATCGCACGGTGGCGGCTCGAGAAACGAGCCGCCTTCTTTGGATTTGGCAAAGCCCGCGTCTGGCCCGGTGCCATCGCCTTCATCAGCGCGGCCGCAGCCATCCCGGTGTTAGGCTGGGCCGTCACCGAGGCATCCGACATCGCGCTCAAGATCTCGTGGGGACTGTTTGTGATTCCTATCGCCTGGATTCTCGCCGTCGGCATCCGCGCTATGACGGCAGGAGCTGGCCATTTGCTCCATCTAACCACCACTTCCCGAGTGCTGGTGCCAACCTACTCGGCAGCCATGGTCATGCTACTAACGGCCACGCCGTTTTACATGATGTCCCGGCAACGGTGGTTCGAGCAGGACACCATGAACCATCTCGATGCGGCTTATCCATCGTTGAGCAAGTTCGAATATCAGCTCTCCGTCGCCGCCCGCAAAGAGCTGCGGGAGGCGCTAGGGCATGAGCCATAAGGACAAGGAGAAGGGACGCCCTCGTCCCTTCGCATGGACGAGACTGCCCCTTTTTCTATCCACTTGCCGGAGCGCGAAGCTCTTCTCTTTCCCATCCCATCGACCGGGCGGGAGGCATGGACGAGGGCGTCCATGCTCCTTATTCCCCCGCGATCGCCGCCACGTCTTTCCCCGCGAGCCAGCCTTTGAGACTGGTGCCGGCCACCTCCACGTAGCGGAAATCGCCATTAGCTACGCCGAGGCGGACGATCCGTCCGGGACCGGGAGTGCCGAGCGATTCGGCCTTTTCAAACGGTGAGAGACGGACCGTGGCATTCTCCGTTAGAACGATTCCCCGGCCTGCTTCCGCGCGGCGGAGGTAAAGCGCGGTGGCTCCAGCGACGATGGCGAGACCCGCCACGCCGACGGAAATCAGAGCGGCGGAGCGCAGACGCGGCGGCAATTTCACCGCGCCGCACACCACGGCGAGGACCCCGACTAACAACGCAGCCCCAGCGACAACCCAAGACCATTCGTGGCGGCTGAAATAAACGAGCACCGCTTCTAACCGCGGGTTCAGGCCGCTTTCCTCAAACGCAGTGGCGGCCTTGCGGGCGAGTGCGAGGTTGGCTAACAAGTCGGGATCGCGCGGGGTGAGTAGGCGGGCACGCTCATAGGCGAGGAT
Organism: Akkermansiaceae bacterium; assembly: GCA_043729385.1. GTDB lineage: Bacteria > Verrucomicrobiota > Verrucomicrobiia > Verrucomicrobiales > Akkermansiaceae > Luteolibacter. Next base: position 27,172 of record JAYTLO010000147.1, on the reverse strand, counting down.
GGCCGGGCCGTATTGTTTGAGGCTCTGATAGCTGTTGCCGAGGTTGTAGAAAACCGCGGCGCGTCGGCCTTCGGTTACTAAAATTTTCTCATACGCAGCGGCAGCTCCGGCGAAGTCGCCGGATTTGAACTGCTGGTTCGCTGCGTCGAAGGCGGAGGCGTAAACAGCGTTTCCGCCGAGGAAAATGCAAAGCAGGCCGATGAGAAAAATCTGGTTCATTTCAGCGGGCAGATGGAGTTAGAGAAGACATCGCATCATCGAGCAGCGAGCGCCATTGTGGCAAAATTTCGCCGGTGGCTTGGCGGCTATACTCGTAGCGATCCGCCTCAAGGAAGAAGCGAGTGACAGGTGAATCCTCGGGGATGCGGGCGGTGATTTCCGCCAGCGTGATCGCTTGGGCGGGCTGATTCCACATCGCGCCTAACCGTTGCTGAATCGCAAGCCGGGCGGCGGCGAACCAGCCGCTGACATCTTTAGCAGCTGCGCAATGGCCAGCGGCTTCAAGCGCCGCGCGGGTCGCTTGTTCCATCGCCGCGAGTGCGCGGCGCTTAGGATCGTCCCGGCGGACGCGGAGGCAGCCGAGGATTCCGCCTAACATACCGAGCAATCCAGCTCCCACTAACAGCGGAATAAACGAGGGCCGCGACACCAGCGGGACCAGCGAAGCAGGCGGCGAAATCGTCAACTGCTGGGCGACGATCCCCGCCACTTTCTTTTCCGGCTCCTTCGGAACGGGAGCGGCGGTGGGCTCGATGTCCACAAGATCCTGCCCGGCAACCTGAATTTTCTGCGGCGGGCTGGTGATGGTTTTATACGACTCAGCGGCAGGATCGAAGTAGGTGAAGTCCAGCGCCACGTCGCGCGCGCCGCCTTTGCTAGGCACCGCGCTGAATTGAAAACTCTTGCTGCCGGAAAACGATGCCTCGTCTCCAGCGGCGAATTCATCCTTGCCCGGATAGGTCTTCCACGCGTCCGCTGGAGTGAGTTCGGGGGCTTTCATGAGCGCGAAATTTCCCGAGCCACCGAGCTTGGCAATGATCTGTTGGGGTTCGCCAGTTTTCCAATCGTTAGGGATTTGCACACTCTCAAACTTGAACTCGCCGACCGCGCCGGTGAACTCGTTAGGCCGACCCTCAGTGGGCAGCGGGCGCACCTCGATTTCCTGATCGTCCGACTTGAGTGTGACGTCTTTCTGAATCATCGGCGCGTTCATGTCTTCGAAGACGTTGTCGAAAAACGGATCATCAAACGGTCCACCCATCCGGCGGCGCTGCGGCTTGGGTGCCGAGGTATCGCGGACGGCAACGGTGGCATTTAACGAGAGCGACGCCGGATACTTGCCAGCCTTGGTCGCGGAAATCCCGCCGAACCAAGTGACCACGGTGTATCGCTTGCCGTCCCTGATTTCTTGGGTCTGTTGCGGCTGACCGCTGACGTTGTGCAGCGTGAATGCCTTGCCCTCCGGCTGGATGCCGCTGCGGAGTTGGGTGCGTGCGTCGTTAGGTAGCCACGCGCGGATGCGGACCGGCGCGATCTCGCCGACATAGGCATGGCCGCGTTTGCTATCCGCCAGCTCTACCGTTAGAAACCCGAAGCGTTTCTCCCCAGTCTCCGTCTCACCTTCGCCAGCCGCTTGCTGGCCGGGCGGAGTCGGCGCAATGCCAGCGGGAGGCTGCGCGGCGGCGGAATCGAGAACTTTCAGTTTGAGCGGCTTGGTGGTGAGTTTAGCACCATCCACTGCGATCTCGATGGCCGGGATCTCATAGTCTCCTGGAGTGTTAGAGCCGACCACATAATTGTAGATCACGGAAACGGTGGTTTGGCCGTTGATGACTTGCATTTGGTTGCTGGTGCCGCGCGGCTGGAAGATGAAGTTCGGGATCGTCGGAATCGCCGGTTGGCCAGCTCTAGCGCCGGAAATTTTCAACGTGAGAATCGCCCCATTTCCCGCAGGCACGGATTCACGGTCGAGCTGCGCTTCCACCTCTGCGGCAGCTGCGGCGGATATACTAACAAATGCTAGCATGAAGCAGGTGAACCACTTCGCTAGCTGATGGAAATAATTTACCATGTCTTTCCTTTGGTTGAGTTATCAGGGTTTTTAAAACGAGTCCGCTGCGGTTGTGGGATCGGAATCACGGTGCGCTCATCCTGCCGCAGAGCATCTAGCAATTGTTTCGCTTCCTCCGCAGTCATCTCTTGTTTTTGAGGGCGCTCATCGCTCATGCTGCCTTCTTGTTTTTCTCCGGGCTTGGCCTCGTCCTTCTTATCAGCGGCGGCGTCCTTGGCAGGCTTATCCTCACCCGGCTTCTCACCTTCCTTGGGATCTTTACCGTCTTTCGATTCCTTGTCGTCCTTAGGTTTGTCGCCCTCCTTGGGGTCTTTTCCATCCTTGGAATCCTTCGAGTCTTTTGAGTCCTTCGGCTCCTTCCCGTCCTTGGAATCCTTGCTATCCTTGGGGTCTTCCCCATCTTTGGAATCCTTGTCATCCTTCTTTTCCTGATCCTCTTTCTTATCTTTATCGTCCTTATTGTCCTTATCTTTGTCGTCCTTCTTATCGTCCTTCTTTTGCTGCTTCTTTAGTTCTTCGAGTTTCTTTTCGACGAGTGCCTTGTTGTAGAGTGCATCTTCATCATTACTATTGAGGGCGAGGCCGTCCTGATAGGCTTTGAGGGATTCCTCCCAAGTCTTGATCGTGGCTTCGGGATCTTTTTCTAAAGTCCCCTGCCCGGTTCGGTAGAGGGTATTTCCCAAGTTATAGTAAGAGCGTTGTTGGAGAGCTAGATCTTGGGTTCGCAATGAAGCGCGCAGGGACTCGGAGGCTTTTGCAAAGTCGCCTTTGGTGTAGGCCTCCGTGCCTTGGTTGTAGATTTTGCGCGGGTCTTGGCTGGCATTCACCACTTCCGCCGCGCGGCTGCTGGAGTGGGAGGCGACCATCAGTCCAAGCACCACGCTGGCGATATTTTGCGGCCCAACTTTGGTCATCCGCGCAGCGGACACCAGCGGGCGGACTTTCTTTGGCTTGCGACGATCGCCGATGAAAAACTCTATCAGCAACAAGGCGATGGCAGCGCCGAGCGGCCACTCGAAGCGCTCCAGCGGGATGCGCTCCATCCGCTGGTCCCGCTCGCTCTTGGGCACAAGTCGAAGTTTCTCCTGATAGATCGTATTGAGTCCCTCAGCCCCCCGGCCGAGTTGGACGTAAAGGGCGTTAGTGACTTCAGCGATTTTCTTGAGCGTGGTCTCGTCCAGTTGCGTTTTTACGACCACGCCATTCTCATCGCGCACGAAGTCCGTGCGGCCATTTTGATGGCGGATCGGCATGGTCGCGCCCTCGGGACTCCCGACGCCCACGGTATAAATGGCCATGCCCTTTTTCGCGGCGGCCTTGGCGGAATCGATCACATCGCCCTGAAGATCCTCGCCGTCAGTTAGAAGAATAAGCACGCGGTGGTTGTTGCCGTTTTCATCAAACAATCGCTCGGACTCCTTGATCGCACTTGCGATGTCGGTGCCTTGGCGCGGGATGAGATCGGTGTCCAGCGCCTGCAGCGACTCGCGGAACGCTTCGTAATCTAACGTCAGCGGGCACAGCGCGAAGGCGCTGCCAGCGAATGGAATGAGGCCCACGCGATCGCCCTCCAAGCGAGCGACGAAGTCGATGATGCCGAGCCGTGCGCGCTCCAGCCGGTTAGGCGTTAGATCCTCGGCGAGCATGCTGCGCGAGGTGTCCACGGCGAAGAGGATGTCGATGCCTTTGCGTTTCACCTCCCGCCACTCGTAGCCTTTCTGCGGGCGGGCGATGGCGACGAAGGCGAGGAAAACCGCGACCAACCACAAGCCGCGTTTGAGATTGCGCAGCCGTGGGGAAAATCCCTCCGTCAGCCGCTGGCGGAAACGCGGGTGAATCAATTTCGCGAGATCTCGTTCGCGGCGGCGGTCGAAGCGAATGAACAATCCGACGATGCCCACGCAGACGATCAAGCCAGCGATCATCCACAGCGGTTGCGCGAAATGTAATGAAGTGTCGTTCATGGTTAGGGAATTCTGTGGAAGCGAGTTTGAGTCAGCACCAACTCCAACAGAAGTAGGCATAGTCCGGGACTGAGGAACCACAAATAGAGCTCATCATAGCGTTGGTATTTCTTCAGCTTGCGGGTGGTTTTCTCTAGCTGATTGATCGACTCGTAAATGTTTTCTAGCGAGCCAGTATCGGTCGCGCGGAACGACTGCCCGCCGGTGGCGGCGGAGACCTCGCGCAACATTTCCTCGTCGATTTCTACCTTCACCGTTTGCAAATGGGTGCGGCCAAAAGCGTCCTGCACGGGAACGGGAGCCTCACCACGGATGCCGGTGCCGATGGTGTAGATCTTGATTCCCAGAGCCTTCGCTGCCTCAGCAGCAGTGAGCGGATTGACCGAGCCGGCATTGTTCACGCCATCGGTGGCGAGAATGATGATGCGGGATTTGGCGGTGGAATTCCGCAGGTGACTCACTGAAGTGGCGATGGCAGAACCGATCGCCGTGCCGTCCTCGACCTGACCCATTTTCACACTGGCGAGTCGCTTGCCGAGATACTCATGATCCATGGTGAGTGGACTCACAAGGTAGGGACGACCGGCGAAGGCGACCATGCCGAGTTTATCATTTGGCCGCTGACCCACGAATTTCCCAACCACACTTTTCACCACTTCGAGGCGGTTCATCGTCTTGCCTTCAAGCTGGAAATCGAGCGCTTCCATGGAGCCAGAAACATCAAGTGTGATCACGATGTCGATGCCACTGGCTTCGATGTCGGTGGAGCCCTTGCCATGGCGCGGTCTGGCGAACGCAATGATCAACAATGCAAACGCTAACAGGCCGAAGAATGCGAGGAAGCCGCCCACCTTTGATCGCGGTTTCGCACCGACGCTGATGGCATCATCTGTGGAAGGCATTCTAACCGCGACGGGCCTGCCCCAGCGGCCTTTCCAGATGGCGAGCACCGGCAGAAGTAGCAGCAGGAACAAGAATTCCGGGTGAAGAAACTGGAAACTCTCGGTCATGGGGTGACGGCTTGGGACGTGGCGCGGATGAAGCCGCGAGCGGCGGCGATGAGTTCACCCCGCTGGTTAGAATCGAGGTTAGACCCGGCGAACTTCGCGAGATCGCAGGATTTCAAAAACACCCGCAAGTGATCACTCTCGCCGATGATTGCCGAGCTCTTGTCGTTCGCGAGACCGTGGAGAAATTCCTCAGTGGTGCGGCGAGGAGCGGCCAGGCCGAAACGCTCGGCGATGTATTGTCTAACCGTCTGCGCAGCGCGGTTCGCAAAAGCCTCGGCAGCCAGCGCTTCACCGCTCGCATCAAGATCTGCTAGGGAGGCCAGCGCGATCTCCGGCGGACTCTTGCGCCGCTGCATACTGGCGTGGCGCTTCCGTAAGATCGCAGCCACGGCGAGCAACAACACTCCGCCACCGATCCCCGCCCACAGCGCGTAGGGTGGCTCCTTGGGCACGGGAATTTCTACTAACTCTTTCGGCCCGCGAATGTCTTCGCCTAAGTCAGGAGCTTGGGCAACTAGATGGCTAGATATAGCAATCAAAACCGCGATCACGAGACAGCGAGACTTATGGAATCGAAACATAGAAAACATATCACACATGAATCAGCCGGTTCGTTGGCGGCGGCTGCGGAAAAAGCCCATCAGCGCGGGCATCCAGTTCTCGCCATTGGAGAATTGCAACAGATCCACGCCGAGTGAGCGGATGCGGGCAGCCGTTTGTTCGCGGCGCTGGCGGGATTGCTTTTCGTAGGCATCTCTAACTTTCGCGCTGCCGGTATCGATCTCGACGACTTGGCCGCTCTCCGCGTCCTCAATGCAAATCCGGCCCACATCCGGCAACGATTCCTCGCGCGGATCCGTCACAGAAACGGCGATGACATCATGGCGGCGGTTCGTGACTTGCAGCTTGTTGCGCAGCAGGTTCAAGCGTGTCTCAAAAGGAGCACCGAGGCAAAAATCTGAGACTAGAAATATCACTGCCTTCCGGTGAATCACCTGGTTCGCGAAGTCCAAGGCTTTTGCAATATCAGTGCCGCGTTGCTCGGGTTGGAAATACAGAGTCTCGCGGATCAGCCGCATGATATGCATTCGGCCTTTGCCCGGCGGAATGTATAACTCGACCGCGTCACTAAATAAGATTAACCCGACCTTGTCGCGGTTGCGGATCGCGGAAGCAGCGAGGACGCCTGCAGCTTCGGCGGCGAGTTCACGCTTGGAATCGACGACCGAGCCGAAGTCGGACGAGGCACTGACATCGATCATCAATAGTATCGTGAGTTCGCGTTCCTCGGTGAAAAGTTTAACATGCGCCTCGCCGGTGCGGGCGGTGACGTTCCAGTCGATGGTGCGCACATCGTCACCCGGGACATAATTTCGCACGCGGTCGAAGTCCATGCCGCGGCCCTTGAAAACACTGGCGTAGCGGCCTGCTAGAGAGTCATCGACGAGCCGGTTGGTGCGGACTTCCATCCGCCGCACGCGACCGAGAATCTCTGCGGCGCGCGTCTCGTCCTGCACGCTGATCGGAGTGGCAGCTTTAGGTTTGATCATCAGATGAACTCATTTGGAGTATTATTAACCGCAGATGAATGCAGATGGACATAGATAAGAGATGAAGCATTTAGCGACAGATTTTCAATCATTTCTTCATTAACGTTTATCTGCGTTCATCTGCGGTTCAATTTCTTCATTCCACCGCATTAAGGCACCGGCAGCTCATCGAGAATGCGAGTGATGATTTGCTCGCTGTTTAACCCTTCAGCCTCCGCTTCATACGTGACAGTGACGCGGTGGCGCATGACATCCATGGCCACGCTTTTCACATCATGCGGGGTGACATAAGCACGACCGTTTAGGAAAGCGTGAGCACGGCTGGCGAGCGCGAGATTGATAGTGGCACGCGGCGAGGCGCCGACGCGAATGAGAGGCGCGATGTGGACCCCATATTCATCCGGCCGACGAGTCGCGTGGACGAGGCGGACGATGTAGCGTTTCACTTTTTCATCGAGATAAAGGCTGTTCACCACGGTGCGGGCTTGCTGAATGGCTTCGAGACTCACAATCGGCTGCGGTACTGGCATTTCTTCAGTGGTTCCGGCGAGATCGAGCACGCGAAGTTCCTCTTCTTCAGTCGGATAATCCATGACCACTTTCATCATGAAGCGGTCGAGCTGTGCCTCGGGCAGCGGATAGGTTCCTTCCTGCTCTAACGGGTTCTGCGTGGCGAGCACGAAGAATGGCGAGGGCAGCGGGAACGTTTGCTCGCCAATGGTGACTTGCTTTTCCTGCATCGCTTCTAGCAGCGCACTCTGGACCTTGGCAGGCGCGCGGTTGATTTCATCGGCAAGGATGAAATTCGCGAAAACCGGGCCGTGTTTCACGCGGAAGCGGGCTTCCCGCGGATCGTAAATTTCCGTGCCCACGATGTCGGCCGGCAGCATGTCTGGGGTGAATTGAATGCGGTTGAACTTGGCATTCACCAGCGAGGCGAGAGTCTTGAGCGCAAGCGTTTTTGCCAACCCGGGAACACCTTCTAGCAGGATGTGGCCTTTCACCATCAGGGAAATTAACAGGCGGTCCACCAGGTCACTTTGGCCGATGAGATAGCGGCCGATTTCACTGCGGAGCGGGTGGATCCAGTGGGATGCCTCGCGGACGAGCGCTTCCGCGTCAGCCGGGTTCACGATCGGTGGTGATTGATTTTCCGTGTCAAATGTCATGGTTCGATAGCGTTGTGTCTGAAAGGGTCGGAGGCGGTAAAAACGGCGACGCCTACCTAGCGGCGGAATGCCTGAGGCTCGTCTAAAATCCCGCGATTGGCGTCTCCACGGCGGGAGCTTGCCCAGCAGATCCGCCGCATCCAAGCGCCAACTGCTACTCTCTTACCAAGCTCGCGAATAACGGTCGCCACGTCGGCCAATCGTGATCGCCAGTGATCCATTCCTGCTCGGACGGCTTGAGAAATTCTGCGGCAAACAACCGTCCAGACGCAGCGAGTCTGTCCTCCCGCCCGCATCCCAGCAAGACTTGCGGGCGGTTGCCCTGCTCTAACCAGTTCCGCCGCAGGCCCAGCCAGAGCTTCCTGCTGAAATCATTTTCCGCGACGGATCCCGGCTGCCACTTTTTCAATCCGCCCGCTGCTGCGATTTCCTTCAACACGTCTTCCTCTCCCACAAAGGGCGAAATGAGAATGACTTCATCCACGTCTCGCGGGTATTCGATGTCGTAAATCAACGTGCCGAGTCCGCCCATCGAGACTCCCACGAGCCGCACGTTCTTCACTCCGCTGCGGCGGGCAGGGGCGATGACGTCGTCATGCAAGCGGCGGGCGATGCTACGGTTCTTGTAGTATCCGAGGTGAAGATCCGGCGCGACCAGCCGTGCGTGCGGCCAGCGCTTGCGGGCGATTTCGAAAAACCCCTCGCGCTCGAACTCCGCCACCGAACTCAAGCGGCCAGGCAAAAACACGATTAGTTCCGCAGCATCCGCATTTCCGTTAGCAAGGGTGGGCACGGGCACCGGCGTGGCGCGAGGAAGCAGGCCACAAGATGGGAGCAGGCTGATGAGAAGGGCAAAAAGCTGGCGCATCCCGCGAAGATCGGCAGGAGCGGCCAGCGGGCACGGGGAAATTTCAAGATTCCGCTGGGTGACGGAAGGGTCACATTCATCCGCCGCATCGTTCTCCGAGATTGGCCCGGCGCTTGCTTAGAATGTGGCCAGCAGGCGGGCCACATCGCGCAGCCCGCTCCATATCCTCCAAAATGAAACGTTTGCGCGTCCTCAAACTCGGCTGGGAATTCCCTCCTCTTATCAATGGAGGGCTTGGAATCGCCTGCCTCGGACTCGCGCGGGCACTGGCCAAGCAGGTGGATCTAACGGTGGTGGTGCCCAAGTCCGCGGCCGGTGCCGACTTCCCGGATTTCGAGCTGCGCGGGCTGAATAATCTAACCGTGGAGAAGCTGAAATCCGTGGAAGGGCGCTACCGTTACGAGAGCTTCGCGCAGGTCCGCAATGTGCCGCTGTTGCTCGATCCTTATGCCGACGGGGAAATCACCCATCACACTCTAACCACCACCAACGACGTGGCGGTGTTTTCGGAAACCACTCTCAAACAGCTCGTCGCCTTCCAGATGGGCGACCTCTACGGACCGGACCTTGGCAGCAAGGTCGTGGAGTTCTCAAAAGTCGCTGCGAAGCTCGCGATGTTAGAGCCGTTCGACATCATTCACGCCCACGACTGGATGACCTTCCTCGCCGGAGTGGAAGTGAAGAAAGCCACCGGCAAGCCGCTCGTCGTCCACATCCACGCCCTGCAATACGACCGAGCCGGAGCCGATGCGCGGGGCTGGATTTATGACCTCGAAAGATACGGCATGGAAGAGGCGGACTGCATCATCCCGGTGAGTCACTACACTGGTGAAATCATCGCCACCCACTACGGGATCAACCCTAAAAAGATCCGCCCCGTCCACAATGGCGCGGACCCCGTGGAAGCCTTTGAGACCAGGAAAAAATTTCCCGAAAAGCTGGTGCTATTTCTCGGCCGACTCACCTCGCAGAAGGGGCCCGAGTTTTTTCTCGAAACCGCCTCGCGGGTGATCGCGGTGAATCCCCACGTCCGCTTCGTGGTCGCCGGCACCGGCGATAAATTGCGCCCACTCATCGAGTCCGGAGCCTTCCGCGGCCTCGGTGCGCACTTCCATTTCACCGGCTTCCTCGACAAGGAAAAGGTCAACGACCTGCTCTCGATGACCGACGTTTACTGCATGCCCTCGGTGTCCGAGCCGTTCGGACTATCAGCGCTTGAGGCTGCGCAGTTCGGCATTCCCGCGGTGATTTCCAAGCAATCCGGCGTCGCAGAAGTGCTCAAAGGCGCGCTAAAAGCCGACTACTGGGACGTCGAACTGATGGCCAAGCACATCAACGATCTCCTCACCGACGAAGATCTCCGTGCCCGGGTGATCGAGCAAGCCAAGCTCGACATCGCCGCCTCCACCTGGGACGCCGCTGCGGCCAAGGTGATGAAGATTTATGATGAACTGGTCAGCTAGTTCACGTTCAACCTGTTCTCCCACAAACCCAATGCCAGACGTTTGCTTATATTTCCAAGTCCATCAGCCGAACCGGTTGTTATCGTACGACTTTTTCCGGATCGGCGAAAACGCGGTCTATGAGGACGAGTCGATGAATCTTGAGATCCTCAACAAGGTCGCGGAGAAATGTTACTTACCCGCTAACCGCATGTTTCAGCGACTGGTGGAGGAAAACGGCGGACGCTTCCGGATGGCTCTCTCTATCAGCGGCGTGGTCATTGAGCAAATGGAGCGCTACCGCCCGGACGTGCTGGAGTCATTCCAACAACTCGTCGCCACCGGCAGCGTCGAGTTATTGGCTGAGACCTACTATCATTCACTTGCGTTTGTTCATTCTAACAAAGAGTTTGATCGCCAAGTGGAACTTCATTTACAGAAACTCGAAGATGTCTTCCACGTCCGCCCGCGAGTGTTTCGCAACACAGAGCTCATCTATAACAACGCCATCGCCGCCAAGGCCGAGACCATGGGCTTCGACGGCATCATCGCCGAGGGTGTGGAGCGCAACCTCAATGGCCGCTCGCCCAATTTCCTCTATCGCGCACCGACCACCGCCCGCATCAAAACCCTCCTGCGAAACATCCCACTCTCCGACGATCTCGGCTTTCGTTTCTCCGACCCCAACTGGCCCGGCTATCCTCTAACTGCGGAGAAATTCGCCGACTGGATCGCCGGTTGCGAGGGCGACGTGGTGAACCTATGCATGGACTATGAAACCATCGGCGAGCATCACTGGGACGACACCGGTATCTATAACTTCTGGCAAGCCATTCCCGCCGCGCTCATCGAGGCCGGCCTGCAATGGGTCACGCCCACCGAGGCTGTCGAACTCTACCGCGCCGCGCAGGAGTATGATAGCGACATCATCACCTCGTGGGCCGATACCGAGCGCGATCTATCAGCCTGGATGGGCAATGTCATGCAACAAGAAGCCATCGCCAAAGTCCACCGCCTTGAGCAAGAAATCCTCGCCGTGAACGACCCCGACCTAACCGACACTTGGGCCAAAATGCAAACCTCCGACCACTTCTACTGGATGTCCACCAAGGGCGGCACCGACGGCAGTGTGCACCAATATTTCACGCCCTATCCCAGTCCCTATGATGCCTATATCTACTTCATGAACGTCCTCGCCGACCTGCAAATCCGCCTCCGCCGCGCCCAAGAACAAAAGGCCATCTCTTAACGGACCGCGAAATTTATTTCGCCCGCATCCCCCGCCCCTATCATCTATATCTGTGCATCATCCTTTTCTCGCCCTCTTCTTCCCCCTAACCCTCGCCGCAGCCGAACCCTCGCTAAACTTCCAACCGCTTGCCGCACGACCCAAGCTCCAATCCGCCGCCGTCAATGAAGCCAGTGGCCTTGCTATTTCCTCCGCGAATCCCAATTTCATTTGGATCATCAACGACAGTGGCGGCACCCCGGACATCCATCTAGCAGGAACCGACGGCACAGACTGCGGCAAGGTGACCTTGGCGGACACCCGCAACATCGACTGGGAGGATCTCGCGTCGTTCACGCTCGACGGGCAAAACTATCTGCTAGTCGCCGACACCGGGGACAACGGCTCCAAACGCGAATCCTGCACGCTCCACATCCTCCGCGAACCGGCTCTGCCCGCCGATGGGCAGAAACTCGTCTCAGCCACCACCCCTATCGCGTGGCAGATTCAGTTCTGTTATGAAGGCGGTCCCCGCGATTGCGAGGCCGTGGCCGTGGATGCGAAGGCCGGGCAAATCATCCTGATCACCAAGCGGACCGAGCCACCAGAAGTCTATCAGTTGCCGCTGCGTCGCCCGCCAGAAAGCGGCCTTCTAACTGCCCGTCGGCTCGGACCGACGGCCGTGAGATCTCCGCTCAACAGCCTCATCCCCTTCCAGAATCAGCCCACCGGACTCGCCATCACCGCCGATCACACCCTCGCCGCCGTGGTCACTTATTATAGTGTTTTCCTATTCCCGCGAAAGCCTGCGGAAAGCTGGGCGGATGCATTTGCTAAGCCACCCACCGTGCTCCAGGCGCATCTGCTAGGGCAAGCCGAGTCGGTGGCATTCGCCAAGGACGGCAAGTCGATTTATGGGCTGTCGGAAGGCCGGGCTTCGCCGGTTGTCCGCTATCAGGTTCAGCCGGACGTGCGACCGGTGAATGACGAAAACCCATGATTGCTCGTTAGACAACGACCCGAGAAATTGGATTGACGCCATCGGGCAAGATGCACAGTTTGCGAAACAGCTATGAAATTAAACCCCACATTATCCAAGACATTAGCACTGGTAGCTCCGGTCACCCTCCTCACTATCTCAACTACCTTCGGCGCTTCGGACTTCTACATGAAGATTGATGACATCAAGGGAGAATCCACCGATGTAAAGCACAAGGACTGGATCGAGCTGGATAGTTTCAGTTGGGGAATGAGCAACTCCAGCCTCGCTGGCAGCGGTTCGGGAACCGGCATGGGAACCGGCAAAGTCAGCATGCAAGACATGCATTTCTCGATGAAAATGAACAAGGCGAGTCCTCGACTGATGCTCGCCTGTGCCACCGGCCAGCACATTCCGAAGCTGCAATTCGTAGTCTCTAGGGCGGATTCGGACACCGGTGGGACGACTGACTATTATGTCGTCACGCTCACGGACGTTCTGGTGTCCTCTTTTAAAACTAGCAGCGCACCTCAGCCACCCGCAGGAACTCCCCAAGTCCCGGAGACCGCTTCATTGAGTTTGAATTTCACGAAAATCCAGTGGACTTACATTGCCCAGGACAACGAAACGATCACCGTTGAACACGATACAACTCTGGCTCAACCCCCTAACTGATCTCCCCACCACCATGAAATACCTACCGGCTCTGATGGGCGGGGCGCTGGCGCTGCTAGCCCCCATCGCCCGCGCGGGCGTCCAAGGTTGGCTCGATTTCGGCACCGACACTCCCGGCGAATCCACCAGTCCGGGCCACGCCGGCTGGTTAGACTTGGAATCGTTTTCCTCCACTCACCAATCCGGGGTGGCGAAATTGATCTTTCATCGCAAAGTGGACAAGGCGAGTCCCCTGCTGATGGATGCTTGTGCCAAGGGTAAACACTTCGGCCAAGTGAAACTCAACGTCGCGAAACTGGTGGCCGGCGCACCAGTGGATTACTGGGAACTCACGCTCAACGATGTGATCGTCAGCTCTTACTCTAGCCGGTCCGACACCAGCCTCGGTGCTGCCGAAGATGTCTGCTTGGAATGGAAAAGCTTGGTCTTCACCTATCGGTTATTTCCCGCAGGAGCACCGCCGTACGCCACCACCACGATTGTTTCTCCCGACACGGACGGGGATGGCCTGCCAGACGCTTACGAACTAGCCGTCGGGCTGAACGGCGCTGTTAGTAATGGCGACATGGACGCCGACAATGACGGCATCCCCGACATCGTGGAATATCGCTTGGGCACTAACCCGACGGACCCCACCTCGTTCTTCAGTGCGGTCGCGAGCATGGCCACGCCTGACACCGGCGACCTCCAGCTCAAGTGGCCCAGCGTCGCGGGTGAAGAATATCAAATCGAATACAGCCAGGATCTCGCCACGGCGTTTTCTCCGCTCGCAAGTGTCACGGCGACCTCCGGGGAAACCACCTACGCAATCGTCCGGACACTCCAAACCGGCTTTTTCCGGGTCTCCAAAACCCAGCCCTAACGGTCCTGATGTTTTCTGAAAAAGCCCTTGAGTTGTGGGATCCCGCACCCTTCCGCGCCACGCTCAAGCGAGCCGGCTACACCGCTAAAACCGCCGAGGATCTCGGCATCAAATCATTGCCCGATCCGTTTGCTCGGACGGCGGTCGTCAGCCGGACTTTCCCCGATTCGCCCGTTTCAATCGCCTACCGGCTATTCGATGCAGGTGAACCAGTGACCGGAAAAGAAGCGCTCCTGCTCTTCGGCGAGCAGCTTTACGGGCTGGTGACACTCGGTCTCATCGAGCCGCTCGGCAACGACCTCGTCCGCTGCGTCGCGCACTTGGATGCCGAGGCGGAAGGTTGGTTTGCCTCGGACCATGCGGCGGCTCTCCTTTCTAACCGCACGGACTACACGATGGGCATCGGTCGGAGCACCCGAATGATCGCTGCGCTCGCTCCCGGGCGGCCAGGCGCGACCGCGCTCGACCTTTGCAGCGGCGCCGGTTGGGGCGCGATCCGGCTGGCGGAATCCGGCTGTGTCGTCACCGCAGCCGACATCAACTCCCGCGCCCTCGGCTTCGGGCGATTCAATGCGCATCTAGCAGGTTGTGCCCCTGTCGAATTCCTCGAAGGCGATTTATTCAAGCCGGTGGAAGGACGCAAGTTCGACATCATCATCGCCAACCCACCGTTCGTGATTTCTCCAGAATCTACCTTCACCTTCCGCGACTCCGGTCTCAGCGGCGATTCGTTTTGCGAGCACCTCGCGCGCCGGATGCCCGAGTTTCTCAACCCGAACGGCATCGGCCTGATGCTTCTGAACTGGTACGACGACGGCGATGAAAAATCCTCCACCCGCCCCCTCGATTGGTTAGAAGGCAGCGGCTGCGGCGCATGGCTCATGCGCAGCATCACCCAAAATCCCGCCGACTACGCAACCCGCTGGCTGCGGGATTCCGGCCGCGGGAGGACGCCTTCGGCAGAAGCATTGGACCGCTGGGTTTCCTATCTCGCGGAAATCGGCGCGCGCCGGATTCATTATGGCTTTCTCGCCATCCATCGCGGACAGGGTCCATCGTGGACCCGCTCGGAAGCCCGCACCATCGACGAAATCGAGCCCAGCTTCGGCGACGAAGTCCGCCGCGTCGTCGAGGGCGAGGCATGGCTGGCGCACCATCAACCGAATGACGCACGTCTGCTAGCCGGGTGCTACACCGTGGTAAACGGCATTCATGCCAAGACCGACATGATCCTCGACAAAGGCTGGGGAGCGCAAACCATCCGACTTATCAGCCCAGGCAAGCTCAGCTACGACGGCCAAATCGACGAGTTTCTCCTCCGCCTGTTAGCCCTCTGTCGCGAGGGCAAGCCACCCGCCGCCATGGTCGCCGAACTGCGGGCGACGCCCCATTTCGCAAACAAACCCGAACTCGCCCCACAGATCGCCGGGCTGGTCCACGAACTCATCCGCCACGGGCTGCTGATGCCTGCGGAATCTGCATGAAGGAAATAAGGGGCGGACATTTTTGCCCACAAGACGCCTCATGACTCTGGGGAAAATCACTGCCATGGAACTCACACTGAATAGAATCGCCGTCCCGTTCGGAGGCGAGCCGCATGGTTGGGACTCCGTGGAGCTGGACGCACTCAAATAGCGATGACCGTTTCCGGCTTACATCATCTGGCAGTGATCTGCTCGGATTATCCGCTGTCCAAGCAGTTTTACACCGAGGTGTTAGGCTTCGGGATCATCTCGGAAATCTATCGGGCGGAGCGGGATTCCTACAAACTGGATCTAGCAATCCCCGGCGGGTCGCAGATCGAGTTGTTTTCATTTCCGGCGGCGCCGGGTCGGCTTTCTTATCCAGAGGCCTGCGGATTGCGGCATTTGGCCTTCACGGTTCGGGATCTGGACCGGGAAGTGGCAGGGCTAACAGCTAACGGAGTGACCGTGGAGGCCGTGCGGGTGGACGAGCTGACCGGCAAACGCTTCACGTTTTTCGCCGACCCCGACGGCTTGCCGATCGAACTCTACGAGGAGTGAAATTGCCTGTTAGCGCCAATGGTCGGCGATCCACGGCGTGGGGCGGATGTGCTTGTAGAGTTTTTTCCAAACGCCGTTCACCGGCCACTCGCCGCGGGTGGCTTCGTCGATGTCGGGCTTGCCGGTGAAGGCGACGATCTTGGCATCGGCGGGCAAGCTCGGGGTTTTAAAAAAGTTCAGCGGCCACGGCGGGATCAGCGAATGCTTGAAACTCAAGCACCACGCCGGCGGGAAAAATTCCACGTTGCCGAGCGTGCGGCAGACGAAGGTCTGGCTGTTCCGATAGAGATCCATCATCGCCATCGGGTCCGGGCGGAAGCGGTCCCAAATTTTCGTTAGAGCACCGACCTTGTATCGGAAAACCGACATGTTGCCGATGCCTTGGCCGGGCTGGGTCCAGTTCTCACAGACGACGAATTCGAGCTCCGGCTTGAAGTCGAAGAACGCGTCGATCGAGCCAGTAATCAGCAGATCGAGGTCGAGATGCAGGACGTTTCCCGCCAGGCCTTCGACCTCCTTTTGGAAAATGAACATGCGCCGGAATGGGTGCGCGCGCATCCGCTCGGGCAGATCGAACTCGGGCATCATCCGGACTTCCACTTCGCTGCGGATGCCGGCCGGATCGTCGGTGAAGCAAACAATCCGCAGCGGCCGGGAGGTGTTGCGAGTGGCCATGGAATAGAGCCGGTTGACATACTCGGAGCCGTAACGGTTGCCCCATTTTAGGCAAAGGACGGTCTGACATTCGGCTTGGGAATCTGCGGTGGGCATGGTGCGGTGGAGAAGCGGCGATTGTGAAATGACGGTTTTGGATCGAACAGCTTAAAATGGTGCGGTGGCTGGGCGATTCTAGATCTACAACCGCGAATGAACACGAATGAACACGAATGGGATTAGATCTTCGGGATGACTGCGGTGGGTTCGCTAGATCGGTTCGGAAGCTCTGTTTTGTTTCACTGCATCCGCGTTTATTTGGGTCCTGTGATGGGAGAAATTCGTGCGATCACCTCCTCCGCGCAGCGGTCGGATTCGCGCAGAGTGGTCGGCGGCTTTTCGAGCGGATCGTATTTTTCCCAATCCGAGAAGAGCGTGAGAAACCTTTCGGCGACGAGCTGCTCCAGCCCGCGCAGGACTCGTGAGTCGGTTAGCAATCGCGGCATCGGCAGCAGGCCGACGCTAGCACCCGAGGATAGCGCTTCGTAAATCATCGAGACGGAATCTTCCGTCACCCAGACCTCCCCGGCGCGGGCGAGCCGCGCGGGCAGCCAGTCCGGCGTGGATTCCTGATGCGGAAAAATCTCAAGCTGCGGCATGAGAGTGGCAATTTCATCGATGAACCCAGCGGGCGTCCGGCGCGAGTCGGTGAGTTGCCAATGGCCGTTAGAAGTGATCGCTGCTAGAGAATTGAGCAGAGTTTCACCATCCCAACCGTGGGTGGCGGACGGGCCACCGATGAGGATCATGCGCCCGTATCGCGGGGAAATGTCTGGCGGGGCCACGCGGTTGAGTGCGCCGCGCGTGGTGATGACGTTTGCGCGATTGTTAGTTATCTTGAAGTCATGGCTCGGGACGATGCAGAGATCGAACCACGCCATCGGCAGACTCGGTCGCATTAGGACGATGCTTTTGGCCCGATGCTTTCGGGCTAGCCAAAGTAGCGCCGGGTGGGTCGCGTGGCCGGCGGCGATGATTAGATCTGGCTTGGGAAAACTGGCGCTGGCTTGGCTGGCAGCTCTAACACGGGTGAACAGCCCTCGCTTTCCGGCGATTGAAATTCGGTGGACCGCGCAGGGCACTTGCCGGGCAATCGCATCTGCGAGGCCGAGAGATTGGTTTTCGTGGCCCGGCTTGCCATCGCCTATCAGCCAGATTGTGAGGGGTTCCGTCACTGCGGGGGCAGGATGGCACGCGGACATCGTCCATTGCAACGCTGGGTCTTGCGGCGTAATTTGGCGAATGTTACGCGTCGTGCTTCTCGTTGTACTAACTGCTATCTGCGCTCCCGGCCAAGTGGCGGAAGTGAAGGTGGTGCATGGCCGCCCGGCGCTCATCGCAGTGGACGAACTCAAGGAGTTTGAAGCGCTGCCAGCGGATCGGAAAAAGCTGATTGAAGGAGCGATCGCCGTGGCCAAGGACTCGCCGTGGTTGCCGTATCAATTCGGCGGCTCCGATCCCAAGGACGGTGGCTTCGATTGCTCCGGCGCGATGTATTTCGTAATGCGCAAAGCTGGCCTCGAACCACCACGGACCTCGGCCGAACAATTTCTCTGGCTCAAAGAAAATGACCGGCTGATCGAAGTGCCTGCGGAGGCGGTGACATTGGATCATCTCACATTGAAAAAACTCCAACCCGGCGATCTGTTATTCTGGGGCGGCACTTATACTCCAAGCGACGGGCGGCAAGTTAATATCACCCATGTTGCGCTCTATCTCGGCCACGAGAAGAGCGACGGAAGGGCCGTGATGATTAATGCGACTGACGGGCGGTCGTATCGTGGAGTTAAGGCTAACGGCTATGGAGTTTATGATTTCCAACTGCCCCGGGAAGGGAGTAAAGCGATGTTTATGGGTTATGGCACGCCGCCGGGGATTGCGGAGATTCAGGCGAAATAAATTTCGTGGTCCTTTATTTCATCACATACTCCAACAGCAATCCTTGGATCACACAATAGAACTTGGAGCGAATAAACGCAGCGCGGCGCTCGGGTGTTAGTCCCTTCAGTTCAATCGTCTCACGCGGGCCGAAATGGAAATGTTCTTCAATCGCGAGGCGGGCTTGGTTGAGCGAACTATACCATGGAAATACATCATCGCGGGTGATCCAAATCGGGCCGGGGCCGTTGGTGGCATGAAAGATGGCGGACTCTATCGCAGCTCCGACCTGTGCGAGTTCGTCTTGAAAACTTTCACGCAAATCCGGGACGATGTATTCATGCCAATCCTCCGCGCCGGCTTCCTCACTGATGATTCCGCCGAGGCGGCTGGCGAGATCGACTCCGCAGCCATTCGCATCAGTGAGTATAGAACGCAGCAATTCCCAATCGCTGGCATCTTCGGTGTCGATGCGCAGTCCGCCTTCAAGTGTGGGCATGGCTTTCATTCGGCTTTTTCCAATGAGGTTTTTAACTGATGCGCCTGGAGCTGCTGGACATAGAACTCCGCTTTCTCGCGCTCGCCAGACCATACAATGGATCGACCTAACTTGTGCACTTGCATCATCAGAATTGTGGCCTTTGCAGAGTCATAACTGAAGATCTTCATCAGCACAAAGGTAACATACTGCATGAGGTTCACTGGATCGTCGTGGACAATCACATTCCATGGCACGTCGGGCGCAGTTGCCACCTTGGTGCGGCTGAGGGTATCGGTATCATTTTCCGCCATAATAATTAAACTTCGGCGGTCGCCGGTTCCGGCGCGTCCACCCATTTTCCATGTTCTCGGATCAGTTCGGTGAGGCGGCTTACCGCTTCCGCTTCCGGGATGTTAAATTTCACGGCGGTCTTGCCGACGTAAAGGTTGATCTTGTTAGGTGCACCGCCCACGTAGCCGAAGTCGGCATCCGCCATTTCCCCAGGGCCGTTGACGATGCAGCCCATCACGGCGATCCGCACGCCCTTGAGATGGCCGGTGGCCGCGCGGATTTTCTGGGTGGTGTGTTGCAAGTTGAAAAGCGTGCGACCACAACTCGGGCAGGCCACATAGTCTGTTTTGAAGATCCGGGTGCCGGCGGCTTGCAAAATATTGTAAGCAAGCCGCAACGATTGGCCGGGCGCGGTTTCACCTCTAACGAGGATCGCGTCACCTATACCATCACACAACAGCGAGCCAATGTTTTGCGCGGCAGGAAGAAGTGCTTGGATGAAATCTATATCGCCGACTGGAGGATGCAGCGTGTCCTTCAACAACACCGGATGCCGCGGATCGACCCGGAAAGCGAGCTGACGGAATGCATGGATGACTTCGAGGTCGAGGCCATCGGCGACGGTGACTAGCTGCGGCTCGGTTGCAGAATTGATTGCGACAATAGCCGCCTCATCGCGCGGATCTATTGCTATAACTCCAGATTTTTCCAAGATGATCTCCGGCTTAAAATCACCCATACCCGCGATCTTGTGCGCGACCATGTTCCAGCGTTCCTGAGTGGTAAAAACGCGGACCGTCTTCTCGCCGCCGAGTTCGTGGCCCATGAGAGTCAGAGTGGAACTTACCCGCCGCTCGTAGCTGAATGGATCATAGGATGGGGCAAACGCGTCCATCGTGGTTGGAGCGTCTCGCTCCAGACCGTTGCCGTGGCTTCGCTGGTTAAACGGCTCCGCCAGTGCTTGCGCGACCGGGATTTCATAAATCGCATCTTCCGTTAGCGAGACCCGGATTGTGTCGCCGATGCCGTCTGCTAACAACGAGCCGATGCCGATAGCGCTCTTGATCCGCCCGTCCTCGCCATCGCCGGCTTCGGTCACGCCGAGGTGGATCGGGTAGTTCCAGTCTGGGCCTTCCGCAGTGAGCCGAGCAACTAACAAGCGATAGGCTTCGATCATCACCTTTGGGTTCGATGCCTTCATAGAAAACACAAAATTATGATAATCATTCTCCCGCGCGAGTCGGGCGAATTCCAAGGCGCTCTCACACATCCCGAGCGGTGTGTCGCCGTAGCGGTTCATGATCCGGTCTGATAGAGAACCGTGGTTCGTCCCGATCCGCATGGCGCGCCCGAGGTCTTTGCACAGCTTTACTAGAGGCGTGAATTCCTCGCGGATGCGCTCGAGTTCCTCCGCGTATTGCGAGTCGCTGTATTCGCGAATTTCGAACTTCTTCTTATCCACATAATTCCCCGGATTGACCCGGACTTTTTCTACCCACTTCGCGGCTTCGAGCGCTGCGTCGGGCTTGAAATGGATGTCTGCCACCAGCGGCACTTGGCAGCCCGCAGCCCGCACCTCGCGGGCGATGTTTTCTAGATTCGCCGCGTAAATCCGGGTCTGCGCGGTAATCCGCACGATTTCACAACCCGCCTCGGCCAGCCCGAGCACTTCCGCGACGCAAGCCGGTGTATCGCGGGTGTCTGCAGTGATCATCGACTGCACGCGGATCGGGTGATGGCCACCCACGCCCACATTTCCGACCATCACCTCGCGGGTCATTCTCCGGGAATAATGCAGCAAGTCAGGGCAATAGCGCAGGGCGGGCGAATTCATTTCTCCTCCGGATATAAACGAGAAATTGCCGCCCGGCAACGGTTGCGTGCGAGGCGAAATCGACCGCCGAATTTACCATGCCTTTACGGACGCCGCCCCGGGTTGGGGATAAAAAGGAGGCGTTATGAAAACCAAACACCTCCTCATCCTCGGATATTTATCCGCCCTCCAGCTCCCTGCCAAAGACGCGCCGCCAGTCGATCCCACACCGCCGAAAGACAAAGTCCAGATCGCGCTGCTGCTAGACACTTCCAACAGCATGGACGGCCTCATCGACCAAGCCCGCACTCAGCTTTGGAAAGTCGTCAACACCTTCGTCGATGCCCGCCGGGATGGCGTGGCTCCGTTCGTGGAGGTCGCGCTTTATGAATACGGCAACAACGCCCTGAACGCGGGAAACAACTACATCCGCCAAGTCGCGCCGCTCACCCGCGATCTCGACGAACTCAGCCGCGCGCTGTTTGCCCTCAAGACGAACGGCGGCGAGGAATACTGCGGCGCGGTCATCCAGCGCGCCCTGGCCGACGTGTCGTGGGATCCTTCGGAAAAAACTTACAAGGCCATCTTCATCGCCGGTAACGAAGCCTTCACCCAAGGTCCGGTGGACGCCCGCCAAGCGTGCAAGGACGCACTCGCCAAACGCGTAGTCGTCAACACCATCCACTGCGGCACTCGCAACCAAGGCATCTCCGGCTCATGGCACGATGGCGCTGCTCTAGCAGAGGGGAAATTCATGGTCATCGACCAAGACAAGGCCGTTGCCCACATCGACGCGCCGCAGGACAAAGCCATTTCCGACCTCAGCCTCCAACTCAACAAAACTTACCTCGGCTATGGCAAAACCTGGGCTGATTCCGCCGAGAAACAAACCCGCGCAGACAGCGACGCCGAAGCAAATTCTGCAGCTGGCGCTCAAGTCTCGCGAGCCGTCACCAAGGCCAGCTCTAACTACTGCAATGGCTCATGGGATCTCGTCGATGCCATGCGCGAAAAGAAAACTGATCCCACAAAAATTCCGGACACCGAACTTCCCGCAGAAATGCGCGAGCTCACACCCGAGGCCCGCGTCGCCTTCATCGAGAAAGCCGCTCGAAGCCGCGCTGCGATCCAGACCCAGATCGTAGAACTCAACAACCAACGCGAAGCCCACGTCGCCGCCGCCCTCAAGAAACAAGCCGCACCAGGATCACTAACCTTCGACGAGGCGCTGATCGAAACCACTCGTGCCCAAGCCGCCGCCCTCGGTTACCACTTCAAGAAATAAGGGGCGTGGAGGTCTCCTCCCCGCGCATGGACGGCCCGTTACAAACTTGCCACCCAGCCCTCACTCCTCATCTTCCCAACGTGCCCGAGATTACCATCCTCGTCATCGAAGACGATCCCGCCGTCCGCCGCGGGATCGTCGATGTGCTGGAGTACGCCGGCTACCGTACTTTAGAAGCCGCCGACGGCCACACCGGCATGGACCTCGCGCTGAAGGCGAGCTATCGGCTGCTCCTGCTAGATTTGGTGATGCCCGGCCCGTCGGGATTCCAGATTCTCGAAGCGTTAAAACGCAAACGCCTTGGCCAGGCCGTGATCATCCTTTCCGCCCGCGGCGAGGAGAACGATCGCGTCCGCGGCCTTACTAGCGGGGCTGACGATTACGTGGTGAAACCCTTCAGCATGAAGGAACTCCTCGCCCGCGTGGACGCCGTGCTGCGGCGGACTTGCGAGCGCACCGCACCCGCTGACAGCCGCCCCGTCCCCGGGGGAAATGTCGATTTTAGGGAACGCTCCATCACCTTCGACGACGGCCGCCGTGAGGAACTATCAGAACGCGAGAGTGACCTACTCCGCTACCTGCTAGACTCACAAGGCCGCACCGTCAGCCGTGAGGAAATCCTCCGCAACCTCTGGGGTCTCGATCCCGATCGCACCGAGACCCGCACCATCGACATGCACATCATGCACCTCCGGACCAAGCTCGGCGACAAGGACCAATCCCAGCTCGCGACCGTCCGCGGCAAGGGCTACCGATGGACACCATGAAAACATCCCGCAGCCTGCTCATTTGGGCCACCCTCGCGCTCTGCGGCGTGATGGTGTTAGGTGCCATGACTTGGCTCACTCGCGGGGTGCTCGCGTCAGAAAAAGAACGCGCCGGAGCCGAGGCCCGCGCCGATCTCGAAGAATGCACTCGGCTCGCGCTCTGGCGGATGGATGCGACGGGCGCGGCCATCGTCGCAGGCGAGAATCGGCACCCTCCCGCCGATTACAAACCCGGCTCGCCTGCTTTCCTAACAAGCAATGACTCCTTGGCGAAACTCCATTTCGAACTCCGCGAAAGCGGCAAGCTGACATCGCCCGAGGGCGCTGAGAGCCAGCCAAAGCTCAAAGCCTTGCGGACTTTACTGGCGAAAACTCCGATCCCCGGAGACGAGTGGTCACAGCTCAAGTGCGCGGCCGATGCCAGTGAAACCGCGTGGAGCCTGATGCCCAAGGACGCGCCGTTAGAAAAAGCAACCAATGCCAGCCAGCGCCAACCACAAAGCCGGGCAGGCAACCGCAGCGATCAGGTCTATCAGTCGAATTTCAACGGTGCCGAGAAAGCCCAGCGCGCAAAGACTGTTGAGGAAACCGTCTCAAATTCGTCCGACACCACCGTCTTCGAGTCCAAGCAAACTGCTGACCTGCCGATCACCGAGCTTGGTCCCATGCGCGCCGTCTGGATCGGCGGCGATTTGTTTCTGCTCCGGCAATTCTCCACCGCACTTTCCGGAACCCTTGAAAAAGGCGTGCAAGGTGTCTGGCTGGACCATGAAATCCTCAAACAGCGCCTACTCACCGAGGTGAAGGATCTACTACCGAGGGCCGATCTAACACCCTTCACCGCAGCAGCCCAAGACCCTCTCGCGCTTGTCTCGTTTCCCTATCGGCTGGCGCGAAATGAAGCCGCTCCACCTGCGGCCTCACCGCTCAACAAGGCGCTGCTGGTCGGCTGGGCTGCCGTGATTCTCGCCCTCCTAACAGCCAGCTTGCTCGTCCACGGCGTGATGCGCCTCAGCGAGCGCCGCGCGTCGTTCGTTTCCGCCGTCACCCACGAGCTGCGCACGCCGCTCACCACCTTCCGGCTCTATTCGGACATGTTAGAAAGCGGCGCGGTGAAGCCTGAGAAGCGCGGCGACTACCTGCGCGTGCTTTCGCGTGAGGCCGACCGGCTTTCCCACTTGGTCGAGAACGTCCTCTCGTTTTCCCAAATCGAGCGCGGCAGCGCCCGCTCCGTGGTCCGCGAATCCACGGTCACCGAGCTGCTAGAGCCTATGCGTGAGCGCCTCGAAGCCCGCCTCGCCACTGCCAAAATGACTTTAAAAATGCCCACCGCCTGCGCCATCCGCGTCCGTGTGGACACCGCCGCCGTCGAGCACATCTTGTTCAACCTCATCGACAACTCCGCCAAATACGCCGCCGCCGGTGAGCCGCCAGAAGTGGCCATTCAGATCAAAGTCGCCCCTCGCAGCGTGGAAATCATCGTCACCGATCACGGGCCAGGAATTCCTCTAACGGAGCATCGCCGGATCTTCCGGGCCTTCCACAAATCCGCCCGTGAAGCGGCGGAAAGCCGCCCCGGAGTGGGCCTCGGCCTCGCGCTTTCCCGCCGACTCGCCAAGTCGCTCGGCGGTGGATTGGAGTGTGTAAATTCTAACGAAGGCGCGTGTTTCGTCCTGCGTTTGCCCCGAGAAAGTGTCCCGGCTGTCTCAGCCGGATCCACTCCCGGCTGAGGCAGCCGGACCACATTTTCGCAAGAACCAGAGTTCCAGCGCTCAAATTTCCCGCTAGCTTTCCCCCATGCCCGCCGCTCTGAATCTCTCAAAACACGCCGCCGCCGTCACCGCCGCCTGTCGCCGCATCGAGTCAGCTGAGGAAATGCCGTCGCTCGCCGAGCTGGCCGCCGCAGCCGCCATCAGCCCGTTTCATTTCCACCGGATATTCAAACAGCTCACCGGCGTCACGCCCAAGGAATACGCGGTCGCCCGCCGCGCCGCGCGAGTCCGCGACGGCCTGCCCACCAGCACCACCGTCACCGAGGCGATCTACGAGGCGGGTTTCAATTCGAACGGACGCTTCTACGCCTCCGCTTCGCAATTGTTAGGCATGGCGCCGCAAGCCTTCCGCAGCGGCGGCAAGGGCGAACTCATCCGCTTCGCCATCGCCCAATGTTCGCTCGGCGCGATTCTCGTGGCCGCTTCTGAGAAAGGCGTTTGCTGCATCACTCTCGGCGACGATCCCGAATTCCTGTTAGTGGATTTGCAGAATCGTTTCCGCAAGGCCGAGCTGGTCGGCGGCGATGGCGAGTTCCAGAAATGGGTCGCCACGGTCGTGGGATTTGTAGAAGCGCCACAGCTAGGCTTGGATTTGCCGCTCGATGTTAGAGGAACCGCCTTCCAGCAGCGCGTCTGGCAGGCATTGCGAGAAATCCCCGTCGGTTCCACGGCGAGCTATTCGCAGATCGCCGAGAAAATCGGCAGTCCGCACGCCGTCCGTGCCGTCGCCGGAGCCTGCGCGGCTAACAGCATTGCCGTCGCCATCCCCTGTCACCGCGTGGTCCGCCACGACGGCCATCTATCCGGCTACCGCTGGGGCGTCGAACGCAAGCGGACGCTGCTCCAGCGGGAAATATCCGCCTAAATGTTCCTTTCATCTGGCGACTACGAATCCGCGTAATACGCCATGGCGTTATTAACTTTGGTTAATAATCAGGTATTTGTAATCACATGACTCACACGGAAAAGCTTCAGCAAATCTTCGCAGCCGCACTCAAGGACAACTCGGAATTCAACAAAGTGCCGACCCGCGCGTTTCCCACTCCGGGTAGCGCGAAGCCGATGGTCGCTAGCCAGCCAGCCCCCGCACCGGAGCCTGAACCGATCGTAGAATCTCCCGCCGAACCCGCCGCAAATGCCGGGCTATCCGCCGCTGCCTCTGCGGAGTTGGGCGTGCTGCTCGATGAGCAACACCGGCGGAAAGCCAGCAAGTTACGCCGCGACACGCTGGCAACTCTCGCGGTGATTTTAACTCTAACTGGCGGCGGCGCTGGCTGGTTTGTCCAGTCTCCGCAGCGACTTCAAGCGATGAAGGAAGTCGTCCACGACATCCGCTCCGTGGGCGATGTGAAATCCATCGTTTCCAAGTATCAGGCTGCTCTGGAAAGAATTGGCGACCGTTCCAGACAGATTGGCCAGGCGACTGTGTCGATGGGCGTAAGCTCAGATCAAGAGTGCGAAATCGACCCGAACATGAACGCCGAGATGCTTTCTCTGATGGGTGGCGAAGGCAAGACCACCGGCCAGAGAAACCAACTCGTCAAGAATGCCTTCGGCTCGCAGCAAGAAGCGGCTAAGGCGAAGAATGACACCAAGCCTACCGCCGCATTAGCCCGCCAGTATTCAGTCCGTTGATAGAACTGCCTGGAGCTCCCAAGTGCGTTTGTCACGCGGAGTGCCCGGGCCATTGTAGCCGAGCATCCGGAAACTCTTCGCCTTCGTCTTGCGCGATTCTAACTCCCCATCCAAGGCGACTTTAGCCCTGGTGATGTTTTCCTCTGAATCGATCCCCTGCCAAGTGTAGCTAAGCGCCTTGAGCGCAGGAACGTCGCTCACTTCCACTTTCTTGCCGTCTGGTCCCACGTTGCCTACCTTGTCGCTCTGATAGAGAAACGCCATCGACTCTTGGCGGAGCTTACCATCCGCAGTCACCATCACCTTCTCGACGGGAGCCGTCATGGGAATGTCGTAGCGTTTGATGTGAGCAAACAATGCCCAGAAGGTCATTGTCTCGCCGTCCCCCTTCGCCATTGCGGCACGTGAAGCGGGGTATTTTTTCTCGGTGACCTTATTGTAAGGCCCCGGCTTCGGCCAACCTACCGGCAAAGGTGCTTCATTCACATAAGCAGGTGCGGGCTTGGTGGCCTGCTTGTCGTCCTGCTGCGCACAACAGACAGACACGAGCGCGAGAACGGCACAGAAGATTTTTTTCATCCGCCAAAGAGGGCGAGTGAGGTGCGCTAGATTTCTGGACCAACAAACACCAGAATCCACCCATGAATTCAAGCAAACCAAAGAAGCAATACACTCCCGAGTTCAAGGCCCAAGC
>JAYTLO010000146.1:0-17332 GCA_043729385.1 Akkermansiaceae bacterium | reverse complement strand
AGACTACTTATCCACCTGAACTCCATCATGAGCAGGGTGTTGCGGGAATACAATTCCCCCAAAAGCCTAACAGACTAAAAAGACAGTTGCTGTCCGCCTAGCCAATGAGGTGAGCAAGGGAAGGCGCGTGAGCACATCACTTGCGCATCTCATTGACTCCACGACAGGAGTGTCGTGGCTCCGTGTCGCGTCGTAGTGTCGTGGCTCTGCTACAATTCATTCACAGGTGACTCGACCAAGCTTGGGCTGCGGCAGGGTCTGACTCTGACCAGACGGGCAGCAGGATGCCTGCCATTTCATCCCTGAGCGGAGTGTCCGGGAACAACCCTAACCACTGGGCTGCGGCTGAGGGATCGAGGTAGGCCCAGCGGCTGACGACTTGGCGGGTCGCTTCTTTTTGGGCGGCGCTGTCCGGTTCCATGTGCGCCGCCACATACGTGGCGGCAGCAGCCGGGGTGGTTTCGGTGAGGCGAATGAGAATGGCCTGCTCCGCCGCTTTCCTGAGTTCATCGGCGGGCATGGCTGCGAGATGTTTCATGGCACCGTCGCAATCCATTTCCGCCCAGCGGTCCATGATCTGAATGAGGCACTCGGATTGTCTCTCAGCGGTATTGAACCTGGGCAAGAGAGCGAGCGCCTGCTGCGGGTCGATCTCGACGTAGAAACGGCTGAGTTTGTTAAGCCATGCGGCAGACAGATCGCCTGCAGGAAGTTCACTAAGCCACGCCAGTGCGAGATTGAGTTCTTGGGAATTCCAGTCTTTCGCGACTTCGGGAATCCCGGCGGAGGTGGAGGAGCTTTCGAGCAAAAGACACGCCAGCTTCACGGCAACCTCGGGCTGCACTTTGAATAAGTGACTGAGGGATTGGCGCAGCAGATATGAATCTGCGGGAAATGAGGTGAGTAGTATTTCGAAGGCCGCCCTGACTTGGGGCGATTCACCCGCCAACATCGGGTTGGCTCGTTTGACTGTAGCTCGCTCTACATCCCGGCGGTGGGATGATGCAGGATGGCGCGATTTCGTAAAGACGCTGTGCTCCCCTTCCCCGGCGGCGCGTGACGCTTGATCCGGGGTGGAAGTTAGATTGTTGATCAAAATCCCCATCACTCCGGTGCAACTGAGGATGAAGGTGCCGATCAAATGGGTTTTTGTTCGCATGGTCGTGTGGGTTTCACGAAATAACCCACTCCCTGCCCCGCGTGACGGGGCAAGGAGGGGGTCTGTGTCCGGCTACTGCTTGAACAGCTTCCAGCGCATGCTGCTGGCGTTATTGTCAGTCCGGATTTCTGTTCCCACTCCATCCGCTGTCCCAGAGCCAATCACATTGAGGCGGCGGGAGGTGGAACTCTGCGGGATGAGTTCGTAGTTGCCGTTGCCTTGATCTTGCAACTGCCAGCGCTGCGCGGTGGTGTTGGCGTCTGTCGCTTGCTCGATGAGGTTGCCACTGGCATTGGCGGGTGCCCGCACGGCGAGCCGCATGGTGGTGGCGTGCTGCGGCGCGAGTTCGTAGATGCCATAACTTTGCTCCTGCAACTGCCAACGTTGGTTGGTTCCATTGTTGTCAGCATAGATTTTAGCAAGCGCGCCAGTAATGGTGCTAGCCCCGCCGATATCCAGTCGTTTGCCGACAGCATTCTGTGGCTCCAGCTCATAGATCGCATTGTTGTCCAGGAATGGAGTGGCCAAGAGCCGGGATTGCGGGACGATGACGGTGGCCTGACCTGGATAACTCCAGCGCAACCGGGCCTCGGCTCCGCCGCCACTCTCGAAGAATTCCATAAGGATGGTGTACTTCGTGCCGGCGTTGAGGGTGATGGCGGTGCCGTTATCCACTGTCGGGCCGTGGTTGGTCCAGTTGTTGATGACCTGGGTTCCATTGACCCACAGCCGCACTCCGTCATCACTCACCGTGCTGAAGACATAACTGCCAGTGACCGGTGCTTCCACTTGACCTTCCCAGCGTACCGAAAAGCCATCGGCTACGATGCCTGCCCCGGGTGAACCACTCCATGGGAAATCCACGGTGGCATCAGTGCGGGTGAGCGCGGCGCTGCCGGTGAAGGTGATGTTATTGAAGTAAGTGGCTTTTAGGCCCGTGCCGGTGGCTGCAGCGAGTTTATAGAACCCATATTTCGTGGACCCAGGGAGGGGGTCGCCAAACGTGGTATTATCAAAAGTGACGATACCAGTTTTCCCGCTTAGGTAATTGAAGGTTCCATTGGCACCGTATGCCACGTCAACGATCTGAGTGCCAAAGTCGTAGCTCTGGTTCTCAATCACGACATAGGTGTATCCAGCCGGGCCGACGGGGGTGGACGCCAGGGTGGTCGCCGAGTCAGTATTGGAATTGGTCGAATCCCCACTGCCATTCGTCGCGCGGGCGCGGTAGTAGTAGGTTGTGCTGGCAGGCAGTCCGATGTTATTGAAGCTGGTGACATTAGCGGCAGTGGTGGCCAGCAGCGTCCAGTTGCTCTGGTCGGTGCTGCGCTCGAGCTTGAAACCTGTCTCGTTCGTCGAGTTGTCTGTCCAGATGATATTGATCTGAGTCGAAGAACTCACTGTCGCATCAAGCCCAGTTGGGGCATTAGGGGTCAGCCCGGTCGGTGACCAACGGAACATGAGCTGATTGGAGTAGTTATAGTTTGACTGAAGAATGACATACTCGCCGTTCGCCCGCAGAAAGGCGTTAACTCCGTTAGGCGTATCAACGTCGGTGCCATGGATGGAACCGATGACACGGTCGGCTGTGATCTCCCCGACAAACGAGAGGTCGGACGATTTATAAACACGGATCCGCGCTGCGCCTGGATCGAAGTAGGCGACGAACACGTATTCGCCCACCACATCCATCGCGTTGGAGTTAGCGTTCTGACTGATGTCGCTGGGAACATTGAGGTAAGGCAACGAGGTGGTGCCGGAGGCAGTGCGATTGCCGGTATTCCAGTTCGGGTAGCGGGCCAGCAGGTTACCAGCCCCGCCGCCTTCGCTTGGCAAATCATTGAACCCAAGGACATACATGGTATCCGTGGCTATTTCATAATGAACGCGACGAATGTCACCCATGCTGACGTTAAACGGAGCCGGGTTAGTCACAAGTGTGCTGTTAGCCGTGCTGTAGGTCGGCATGCCGTTAGCACTGACCGTGAGGGTGAACTTGCGGATGCCGTTGTTCCGCATTCCCTTCCAAATATTTCCGCCCGAATCGACGTTCCAGCCGAACATGTATGGATTGTCGTGAGTGGTGGAATACTCGTTGGCGTCGAACTGGCCGTCTTGATCAGCATCCTGCCACATCCATCCCACCCATGGATCGGCCGAAGCCGGGGAACTGAGGAGTGGGTTGGCCGCGCCACCGTCTTTCTTAATCAGGACGGCGGGGACGGCAATGTCGCCGACGAACCGGTAAACTTGCATGTATTGAGACTGCTGGTCCCAGACATACATGAATTTCTGGCCACCTGCCGAGACGATCCGAGAGCCGCCGTTGTTGTTGCCGTTCTTGTTGATCCAGATTCGAGGGTCGGCGGGGTATGCGACATGGTCGAGGGAGGTGCCCCAGTAGGTCGCTTCCTGCCCGACGCCGTTGCCCCAATTCACACTGTATTTGCCGTCCTTGGTATAGATTACGTTCGCGTCGGTCGGGTCAATATCCCCGCAGTCTTCAAACTCTAAGCCAAACACCCGCCACAAGCGGGCCTTGGACGCATTGTACGATTCAATCGTTGAGCCGTTATGAGTGACCGCGCCATCCAGACTCACCGGCCCCCACGTCGCAACATAGTAGTTGCCTGACGAATCGACGCCGACTCCCAGCGGCTCGTCGAAGCGACCGGGACCAGCCTGCCCCCGGACATAGCCGCCGCCGGCTGCGAAGATTCCGCCGACGGTGCCGAGCGAGTCGGAAACGGTCGTGGGCGCTCCAGACAACGAAGCGGCGTTGTAGATCTTTACGTTTTGGTCGAGGCCACCGTCCGACACCAGTACGCGAGTGACGGCATCCGTGGCGATATCAGTCGGATCGACCCCAGTGGCGAATGTAATGTTTGCAAGCTGGGTCCCGGTCGGCGAAAATTTGACCGCCTGCGGGGCATTGGAGGCGTCGCCCCGCTGGATCGCCCACAGGTTACCCGCCGTGTCCACCGACATCCGCCCGGGCCGGGCAAACGTCCATTCACTGACGAATGCCAGAGTGGTGGGATTGTAAACTCGGATCCGCCCGCCGTTGGCGTCGGTCCCGACGAACAGTCGGGTCGCATCGGCACCCAGACCCCACACTTGGCCGCTAGTATCCACGGCACTCCCATCGGGAGACCCTGTCGAACGACTCCAGCGTTTGAAAGTATTGATCTGGCTGGCGAACACATAGTTCGCATTGCCAGTGATCGCACGCCCGTCCACGGCACTATGGGTATTATTGAGTGAGCCGATCTTGTCGCCGTCTTTATAGATGCCCATTTCCTGTGCCGCTTCATCCCACTGCGAGGTATTGATGGTCGTGCCATCCGGGGCGACCCAGATATCTTCAACGGCGTTATTCGCATGCTTCGGCTCGCCAGCCGCGTTCATTGCCCAAGAATTTCCAAACCAAGAAGTGCTCACGCCGCCTGGCACGGTGATGGCCGCCGACAGTGGTTGCGAGGTGAGTGCTTGCATCAAACACGCACCACCTGCGACGGCGGTGACGTTGCGCATGGCTGCGCGCAGTGAGAGCGCGAATGGGATCGCTTGGGTGTGACGCGATGACTGTTTTGGGTTGGGCGGAGATGGCCGCTTAAGAGACTGATAGGGTTGCATTTAATTTGGGGTTTTTGAGTTGGATTTATGGGGCATGGGTTGCACGGGATCGGCTGCACATGAAATCGTGCAGCGCCTCGTGCTGAATCAGCTTGTAGGTCATATCCCTACGAAACAGGCGCACCCTGTCATCTTAGCCAGTGGCTGTATAGTGTCCGAAAGGATAGCTCCGGACTCCCCAAGCTCGCAGCGACTCGACCTGTATATCTCTATAAAGGATTAGCCCCATTTGACACGAACCCACGGTGAACTTCCGGTGTGATCGCCAGACTGCAGTCTCAGAGTCTGTCTGAAAATTGTGAGGGTCTGCACGGACAAGCTCCGGGCAGAATGCCCGGGCCAGTGCGTGCGCACATACATGAAATCAACAAACATTGCGGGGCCGGTAGTTTCCAATTCCTCCATCACCAGCAATTGATTCCATGCCCATAAACCATTTCGAATTCTTCTTCACTGTCCTCTGTCTGCTGCCTCTGCTAGGCGGTTGCGGTAAATCCCCCGACGCCCAGTCCGGCAAGCCACGGGTGGCACTCGTCATGAAGTCACTGGCCAACGAGTTTTTTCAAAACATGGTCGCGGGAGCAAAGCAGCATCAAAGTCAGCACGCAGCGGATTACGAACTCATTACTAACGGAATCAAAAACGAAACCGACCTCGCGGAGCAGGTCAACCTCGTCGAGCAAATGGTCAGCGAAGGCGTCCAGGCGCTCGTCATCGCACCCGCCGACTCGCGGGCGCTCGTGCCCGCGATCAAACGCGCGATGGATGCCGGGGTGCTCATCATCAACATCGATAACAAACTCGATGCAGACACGCTCGCGAAGGCCGGGATCAGCGTGCCCTTCGTCGGGCCGGACAATCGCGCCGGGGCGCGCAAAGTCGGCGACGCTGCGGCGGCGAAACTCAAGGCCGGCGATGAAGTCGCCATCATCGAAGGCGTCACCACCGCTTTCAATGGACAGCAGCGGCGTCTCGGTCTGGAGGAAGCGGCCAAGGCGGCGGGTTTGAAGATCGTGGCCGTGCAGAGCGGTGAGTGGGAGATGGAAAAAGCCAACGCCATCGCCAGCGCGCTGCTCAACGCACATCCCCAGATCAAGGCCCTGCTTTGTGCGAACGACAGCATGGCCCTCGGCGCCGTCGCAGCCGTGCAGGCGGCGGGCCGCACCGGACAGGTGCTTGTGACTGGATTCGATAACATCGCCGCCATCCGCCCCTTGCTCGCCGACGGACGGCTCCTCGCCACCGCCGACCAGCACGGCGGAGATCTCGCCGTCTTCGGTATCGAAGCTGCCCTCAGTCGATTGAAAACCGGGTCCGCTCCGCAGGATCAAACGACTCCCGTGGATTTAGTGGTCAAGCCTTAGCGCATTCAATGACCGATCTCGCAGTAACATTGCTCGAAGTTTCCGGGCTGAAGAAAGACTTCGCCGTGCCGGTGCTGCGAGGATTGGATTTCAGCGTCCGCGCCGGGGAAGTCCATTCGCTGGTCGGGAGCAATGGCGCGGGCAAATCCACGCTCGCCCGCATCGTCGCCGGAATGCTCCCGCACGATGGCGGCACAGTGCGTTTCGGTGGAGGTGATCACGCGCCGCGCACCCGGCAGGAAGCGAAGGCGAGTGGCGTGACATTGATGCTCCAAGAGCTGAGTGTTTTCCCCACGCTCACCGTGGCGGAAAATCTCTTCCTCGACCGATTGCCCGCGCGCTTCGGCTTGGTGGATCGTCGGCGCTTGCGGCGCGAGGCGTCCACGGCGCTGGAGCGCGTGGGTCTCGGCGTGCTCGATCCCGACACGCCGGCTGCCGCGCTCGGCGTGGGGCGGCAGCAGCAGGTCGAGCTTGCCGCCGCCCTCGCGGGCGAGTGCCGTTTGCTCATCCTCGACGAGCCGACCGCCGCGCTCACGCAGCCGGAGACCGAGCGGCTTTTTGAAAACATCCTGCGTCTGCGCGCTGCGGGCGTGGCCATCCTTTACATCAGCCACCGCATGGACGAGCTGCGCCGCATCGCCGACCGCGTGAGCGTGCTGCGAGATGGCCAACTCGTCACCACCATGCCAATGGCGCAGACCAGCACCGAGGAACTCGTCCGGCTCATGGCCGGACACGAAATGGCGTGTGCGCCAACGGCCGCAGGATCACGCGGAGCGGTGGGCTTGCGCGTGCGCGGACTGCGCCGCGCGCCATCGGTGGAGGAAGTGACGTTCGACGTGCATCGCGGCGAGATCCTCGGCCTGTTCGGCCTCGTCGGAGCCGGACGCACTGAAACACTGCGCGCGATTTTCGGCGCGGATGCGGGCGCGGAAGGCACGGTGGAAATCGGTGACCCATTGCGTCCGGCATGCATCCGCCGCCCGGCGGATGCCATCGCCGCCGGCCTCGCACTCGTGCCGGAGGATCGCAAAAAAGACGGCCTGCTTTTACCCAGGAGCATCACCGAAAACACGACTCTCGCCGCGCTCGCGCAGCACTCGCATTTCGGCTGGCTGCGGCCCGCCGCCGAAGCTCTCTCCACAGCGGGCATCAGCCAGCGGCTCGGGGTCCGCTGCAATTCCCCCACGCAGCCCGTTGTCACGCTCAGTGGCGGCAACCAGCAAAAAATCGTGCTCGGCCGCTGGCTTCTCCGCGACAGCACGGTGCTCCTGCTCGACGAGCCGACCCGCGGAGTCGATGCCGCCGCGAAGGATGCCATCCATGCGCTGCTCCGGGAACTTGCGGCTGAGGGCAAAGCCATCGTCGTCGTCTCCAGCGAGGTGACCGAGTTAATGAGCCTTTGCCACCGCCTCATCGTCCTTTCGGCCGGTCGCACCGTCGCCGAATTTTCCCCAGCCGACTGGACCGTGGAAAAGCTTACCGCCGCCGCTTTCTCCGGCCATCTCGACACCACAACGCCATGCTGAATCACCTCCGCCGCTTCCGCGAACACGCCGCACTGCTTGCCATCCTCGCAGGGATCATCCTGGTCTTTGGTTTGTCGAACGAACGCTTTTTCAGCGCCGCCACATTTCGCTCCGTGGCCAACCAAATCCCCACCCTGACCCTGGCCGCGACGGGCATGACGCTCGTGCTCATCATCGGTGGCATCGACCTTGGCGTCGGCTCGGTCGTCGCCCTCGGCGGGGCGGTGTTCGGAGTGGCCGTGCTGGACTGGAACTGGTCCGTCCTCCCCGGCGCGGTGCTGGCCGTCGGCGTGGCGGCCCTGACGGGATTGTTCAATGGCCTCGTCATTGCCGGGCTGCGCGTGCCTTCGTTCATTGTCACGCTCGGCACCTTGGAGATGGCGCGCGGCCTGGCCTACCTTACCACGAATTCGCAGACCAAGTATCTCGACGGACGGCTCGACGCGCTCGCCACGCCGCTCGGTGGCTTGCTCATCACCCCCGCCGCGCTTCTGGCGGTCGGCACCGTATGCATCGCTCAACTGCTCCTCACCCGCAGCGTGCTCGGGCGGCAAATGGTCGCCATCGGCACGAACGAAGCCGCCGCCGTGCTTGCCGGACTTCCCGCCGGCCGGGTGAAAGTCATCGTCTTCTCACTGGCGGGTGCCCTCGGCGGACTTGCGGCCCTATGCAGCGCCGCGCGTCTCGGAGCCGCTGACCCGAATGGCGGCGCCGGACTCGAACTCTCCGCCATCGCGGCCGCTGTCATCGGCGGCACCAGCCTCTCCGGCGGCCACGGCTCCGTGCTGCGCACGTTTTTCGGCGTCCTCATCATCGCCACGCTCGGTGCGGGTCTCGCGCAGGCCGGTGCGTCCGAACCACTCAAACGCCTTGTCACCGGAACCGTCATCGTGCTCGCCGTCATTGCGGATGGGCTGCGCAAAAAGGCGCTCCGCTAACCCCCTCACGAAAACCCGCTTCGCTTCATGCCCGTTCACCTAACCCCACCCGGAATCGTCGTCCTCGGTTCGCTGAACGTGGACTTGCTTGCCGTCGTCGAACATCTGCCCGGTCCGGGCGAAACCGTCCGGGCGCACCAACTCGAACGTCGTTTCGGGGGAAAGGGTGCGAACCAAGCCGTCGCCGCCGCGCGTCAGGGAGCTGGGGTTTCCATGCTCGGCTGCCTTGGTCGCGATGCCGATGGCCGCGGCTACCGGGCGCGGCTATTGCACGAAGGCATCGGCATTGGCGGAATCGGTCGAGCCGCAACGGCGGGCACGGGCACCGCGTTGATCGCCGTGGAGCAAAGCGGAGAAAATCAAATCGTCGTGTTTCCCGGAGCAAATGGTGAACTGACCGCCGCCTTCATCCGTCGCCGTCGCCGCGTCATCGCCGCCGCTGGTGCGTTGCTCTTACAACTCGAAGTGCCGCTCCCCGCCGTGCTCGAAGCCATGCACGTCGCCAACAATGCCGGCGTGCCGGTTTATTTCAATCCCTCGCCGTGGCGCGAAGATTTTCCATGGGGCCGCGAAGCCCTGGACACCGTGATCGTGAACGAGACCGAAGCGAAGCACCTCCTGGGTCTTCCCAACTTGTCGGAAACTTCACCGCTCACCGCTGGGCGCGCGCAACTGGACCGTCTGCGCATTAGCTGCCTCGTCATCACCCGCGGAGCGGCCTCCACGCTCGCCTGCACCCTCGCCGAAACGTGGGAAATCCCCGCGCACCGCGTCACCTCCGTGGATACCGTCGGCGCGGGAGACACCTTCGCCGGCACCTACGTCGCGCGGCGGTTGGCGGGATATTCCATCCCGGCAGCCCTGCGCTCTGCCAACGTCGCCGCCGCCCTCAGCACGCTCCTATCCGGCGCCCAAGAAGCCATGCCCACTGGCATGGCCACCGATGCCACGTCATCTCCAACAGAAATTTGAAACAATCAACTCCATCAACATCCTTTATGCACATCCATCTTATTTCCGGCCTGCCTTTAATAGCATCCATGAAACGGAGCCTCGCGCTCGCTTCCGTACTAATCTGCCCGTTTCTTCCCACCCAATCTGCCGCCGCTGAGGCCACCTCGGATTTCCCGATCTGGATCGAGTTGGAAAAGCCCCAAATGGTGACGGTGGTCATTGAAGACGCAGCGGGCCAGCGGGTGCGCAATCTGGTCGCCGAAATGCAGTTACCCGCCGGACGGAACCGGCTGAGCTGGGATGGATTTGATGACGGTGAGCGCAATGCCGACGGCGACCTCATCCGCAAGCGCGTCGCGCCGGGAACCTTCCGCGCTCGTGGTCTCAGCCACGATGGCATTCAGACCATTTACGAACTCACCGCTTACAGCGGCGGCAGCCCGGGCTGGCCTACCAAGGATCACAAAGGCGGTTGGCTGGCGGATCACTCCCCGCCAATGAGCGCGTTGTTTCTTCCTGCCGGCTCCGGCTCGCCGCATGGCGGTGGCACATCACAGGTTTTGCTCTCAGCCCTCGTGGCCGAGGCTGGTTCGCCCTTGGTGTGGGTAGGCACTGATGGCACCACCTACCATCGAAAATCCCTGTTCGGCTGGGATGGGGCCATTTCACTGGCCCGCGATGCGGGTAACAAAGGTCGCGACGATGTCTATGCTTACGGCATCATTGCTGCGGAGGAGTCCATCAAGCTACGCGCCTTCAAACGTGACGGCAGCGGAATGGAAGTCCTTACCTACAAACCTGCCGTGGCGATGCAGCGTGAGCCGGGGACCATCGGTCTGTCGCTCGCCGTGCACGATGGTCTGGCCGTCATCAGCGTCCCCAGCGAGGAGAAACTTTTGTTTGTGGACACCATCGAAAAGAAGCAGCTGGGATTAGTCACCATGCCTTCGCCCCGCGGCCTATTATTTGACCATCAGGGACGTTTGCTGGTGGTAAGTGCCGGGAAAATCCACAAGTTCACGGTTGGTCGCAAGGATCCGGCTGCCACGCCGGTCCTGACGGATGCCAGTGTCCTCATTGGCAAAGGGCTGGAAGCTCCGCACACCCTGGCCATCAGTGCCTCTGGACACGAACTTTATGTCGCGGACTGGGGCCAGAGCCATCAAGTCAAAGTCTTCACGGCCGAGGGTAAGTTTCTCCGTGCCATTGGTAAACCGGGCGGACCGCAACTGGGTCTCTATGACGAAGGCCGCATGACCCGTCCGCAAGGACTGGCGCTTGATGACAAGGGGCAACTCTGGGTCGCCGAAGCGGATCATTTGCCCAAACGCATCAGCGTCTGGACGGCGGCCACCGGTCAATTGGTGGACGCGCGCTACGGGCCGCCGCACTACGGCGGGGGCGGCACGATCGATCCGCTAGACAAGACGCGTTTCTTCTATGCCACGTTTGAGGGCGTCATGGAGTTCAAGCTCGATTGGGCCAAAGGCACCTCCCGCCTCCACGCGGTGATTTGCCGTCAAAGCACGCAGGGCTTCGCCAGAATGCCGGGTGAGAACTGGATGCCCGAGACGCCGCTGCATGTGGGCGGGCGGACCTACCTGATCGGCGGCTATCAGGGCGGCCTGCGCGGCAACACTTACACCGCTACTTTCCTGCTGGATGAAACCACGCGCATCGCGCGACCAGTCTCCTATGTGGGCAGTGACCGCTGGTGGCCCAACGTCGCCGAGGATAAGGCCATCGTGGCGCTGGCTCCCGGCAAGAAGAACGAGCAGTTCCTGGCCTGGTCTGACCTGAATAATGATGGCCAGCCGCAGCCCGCTGAGTTCACCTACCGCGTTTTCGACGAGACGTTCGTGGGCCAAAATGGTGCGACGCAAAAGACCTTTGGCTATCGTGATTTCAACGTTAACCCGAATTTGTCCCTTCAGGGTTCGTGGGGTATCACCGTGCCCGCCCCGGTGATACGTGCGGACGGTGTGCCCATTTACGATCTCTCAAAAGCCCGCTTTGAACTCACTCCCAACCGGGAGTTGGCTGCGGGTGAAGACGGCGCGGATACCCGGCCGCTGAAGGATGGCAGTTCATTGGTCGGCCTGCTCTCCGCTTGGCGCAAAGACAAGAAGCTCTGGAGCTATCCCGAACGCCGTGGCGGCCCCCCTCAATTCCCCGGCGATATCGTTGACCCCACCCGCTTGCTCGGACCTGTGGCGACGGCTGCCAAAGGCGAAGCCGGACAGTGGTATGGCGTCAATGCGGAGAAAGGAAACATGTTCCTTTTCACAGCTGATGGCTTGTTGATCCAAGAACTTGGGGGCGACATGAGGCTCACACCGCTCATCCGCTTCCCCGAGGCGAAACGCGGATTCGCAATGGAAAACGTCAGTTTTGAGGATGAGCATTTCCACCCGACCGTGACGCAGACGAAAGACGGTGAGATTTACCTCGTCGCCGGTAAGGAACACTCGTCGATCTTCCGATTGGATGGATTTGAAAACATTCGCCGCCGCGACTTCGGCCAGGTGGAACTGACAAGCGCAGCCACGGCTGCGCTGCCCGAAACCCGGGTGACCAAAGCCCGTCAGCAAGGCCGCGCCACGACCTACGTAAACTTGCTGACCGAGAGCCCAAAAGTGGACGGCAAACTTGATGACTGGAGCGCAGGCACACGTTGGCAGGAAATCGGCAACGCCGGACTCGCGGCGGTCACCATCAGCGGTGATCGGCTCTACGCCGCCTTCAAAACCAGCGAGGTACGCTTGTTGGACAACGACGCCGTCAACCCCACCTTCATGTTTAAAAATGGTGGCTGCATTGACCTCATGATCGGCTCCGATGCCGGGGCGGATCCGAAACGCACATCGCCGGCACCAGACGACTTGCGACTTCTCGTCACGAAGGCCAAGGGCAAGCCGGTGGCCGTGCTGTATCGCGCGGTGGTTCCGGGGACGGATGAAAAAGACCGAGTGCTGTTCGAGTCGCCCATCGGCAAGGTATGGTTTGATAGAGTGGATGACCTCAGCGGCCAGCTGCAAGTCTCCCAAGACGGAGGGAATGCCGAGTTTTCAGTGCCCCTGTCCGCGTTAGGTCTTTCCCCGAAAGCGGGCGAGAGCATCCTGGCGGATTTCGGCATCCTGAGAGGCAACGGCACCCAGACCATCCAGCGTCTCTACTGGAACAATCTCAACACCAGCATCGTGAGCGACATTCCTGGCGAAGCCCGCCTCCAGCCGGCCAACTGGGGTCTCTGGACCTTCCGCGAATTCGACTCCAAACTGCGAAATCCTGATGCGCCGGGGGTCAAGGCGACCGTGTCGGGCCTGCACTATCACTTGTTTCAGCCCAAGCAGAATTTTGAAGGCCGTGTCCCCGATTTCTCGGACATGCAGCCGACGTCGAGCGGTACGACTGACGCCTTTGTCTTTCCGGCCAAAGCCGAGAAACAGCCCGGCTTTCGATTCACGGGTTACATCACCGTCCCCAAAGACGGGCTTTATACGTTCTACCTTCAGTCGGACGCGGAAAGCCGGCTTTACATCGGCGATCGGAAAGTCGTGGAAGGAAACCGCAACGAGGCGATCACCTACGATGGCGACATACTCCTGAAGGCAGGCAAACACGCCATCCGCGTCGATTACGTCAACGACTTTGCCCGCGCCCACCTTCAAGTCTCCTGGCAAGGACCGGGGTTGGGAAAGACGGAGATCAGCAAAAACTCACTCAGCCGTGAACCGTGAAACGATGAGTCAAATTCACCAATCAACACCGAGGCGAAAACCGTGACCAAGCCTTTCATGAAACCACTTCTCTTGGGGATGTCCGTTCTTTGCGCTCCTCTGGCAGCGGCCGAACCGTCGCGCCCAGTGCCGCCCGACTTTGATTTCGCGCGTGATGCCCGACCGTTCCTCAACGCCTATTGCACCAAGTGCCACAACCCGGAGAAAACCAAGGGCGGCGTCAACCTCGACATTTTCACGGACGAAGTTTCGCTCTATCGACACCGGACGCGCGTTGAGGAAATCATCGAGCAACTCCGGCACAACGACATGCCGCCGGAGGACGCGAAGCAGCCTGATGACGCCTTGCGTGCGAAGGTGGTGGACTGGCTGACAAGGAAGCTTGAGAACGTGGATTACGCGCGCTTCCGCAATCCGGGATACATGCCCTCGCACCGGCTGACGCGCCGGCAGTATCGCCACACCGTGCGTGATCTCATCGGCGTGGGCATGGAGGCGGCGGATGATTTGCCGACGGACGAGGCGACGCATGGTTTCGACCAAATTGGCGACGTGCAGGATGTCTCGGCGGTGCATTTGGAGAAATACATGGGGGCGGCGAATTACATCCTCGACCGCGTCTTCGTGCCAGCGGCGCAAACGTGGCAGCTCGATCCCAGGAAGTTGGAATACGTGCGGCGTTTCGGTTTGTCGGCGAATGACGAGAAAATCCCCTTCCCCGCCGATGCTCCGGAGCACGAGGTCACGGAACGGGCGCACGTCATCTATCACACAGGCGGCGTGGTCTTCAGCCATGTATTTCCCCACACGGGAGTGTATCGCTTCAAGCTCCGCGTGTGGGGGGGCAAGGCGCTCACTGTGGAGCAGGGGCCCAGGCTCGGTCTCATGCTCAACGCGCTCCAGGTCAGCGGGCGCGGTGTGCCCACGGGCGGGCCGGAGGAGATTGAGGAAGCCGTCTTCAGCACAGTCGTGCGCGCGGGTCGGCACGACATCAAATTCGAGATGGAAAACATGGGCGTCTCGACCAGCGCCACCAACCTCGCGCAGCGGCTCAACCACGTCGGCATCGAGTCCATCGAAATCATCGGCCCCGTCATCGAGAACGAGAAGCAAGTGAAGAAGATTCTCGACGGTTTGATGGTCGCGCGGCCCGGCGGGGATCTCACGTCGCGCGAAGCGGC
Source organism: Akkermansiaceae bacterium (assembly GCA_043729385.1). Taxonomy (GTDB): domain Bacteria; phylum Verrucomicrobiota; class Verrucomicrobiia; order Verrucomicrobiales; family Akkermansiaceae; genus Luteolibacter. The sequence continues at coordinate 2,831 of JAYTLO010000146.1, read as the reverse complement.
CCGGCGTGTTCTCGAACGGTTTGCAACGCGAGCGTTTCGTCGCCCGGTCACGAGTGGCGAGGTGGAGGAATTGCTGGCTTTCTACGATCGGGTGGCCGGGCGGGGCGAATCTTTCGAGAACTCGATCAAGCTCGCATTCAAGGTGGTGCTGGTATCTCCGAACTTTCTGTTTCACATCGAGCAGGACCGTGACACGCGGCAGGCGTATCGCGTCAGCGACTTTGAGCTGGCCAACCGGCTCTCCTATTTCCTCTGGAGTTCCATGCCGGACGACGAACTGCTCTCGCTGGCGGCGCAGGGAACACTCCATGAACCCGCCGTGCTCGAAGCACAGACTCTCCGGATGCTGAAGGACGCCAAGTCCCGGGTGCTGGCGCAGAGCTTCGCCCCGCAGTGGCTGGACCTGGGCAGCCTTTTTGCCGTGCATCGGGAAGGCGATTTTCACACAGATCGCGGCCGCCGACGGATGCTGGAAGAGGAAGTCGTGAACTTCTTCGATCATCTCGTCCGCGAGGATCGGCCAATCACCGAGTTGCTGAATGCCGACTACATGTTCGTCAACGAAGCGCTGGCGAAACATTACGGCCTGCCGGACGTGAAAGGACCAGAGTTTCGCAAGGTCGCGCTCGTGGGTGAGATCGCAAAACAACGCGGCGGAGTGCTCGGCATGGGCGCGGTGCATTTGTCCGTGTCGCATCCCAAGGACACGAATCTGTCTGGGCGCGGCAAGTGGGTGCTGGATGTTTTGCTCGGCACCCCGCCGCCCCCACCTCCGCCGGACGTGCCGTTGTTGCCGAAAGAAGAAAAAGATGGACCCAAGCAGACCTTGCGCGAACGGCTTGCGCAACATCGCGATGACCCGAACTGCGCGAGCTGTCATGCGAAGATCGATCCCATCGGGTTTGCGATGGAAAACTATGACAACGTGGGTGCGTGGCGCGAGCAGGAGGCGGGCAAACCGGTCGACGTTTCCGGCGAGATGCCGGGCGGGAAAAAAATCAACGGCCTCGACGAGCTGCGAAACTACCTGGTCGAGGAGAAGTGCGACTTGTTTCGTCACAACCTAACCGAGCGGCTGTTGACCTTCGCGCTACGGCGCGGCTTGGAGTTTTACGACGAAGGCCCGGTCCGGGAAATCAGCCGTGCCCTTGTCCAAGCGGACGACCGCGCCACAGCGCTCATCCTCGGAATCGTGAAGAGCTATCCATTTCAACATCGTCAAAATCCCGAACTCAAAACCGCACAAAAATGAACAAATCCTGGCAACTCTCCCGGCGCACCTTCCTTCGTGGAACGGGTGCGGTCCTCGCCCTTCCCATGCTGGACGTGATGACGCCGCTGGCCCGCGCGGGCAAATCCGCTACGGCATTACCTCCCGTCCGCTTCGCGACCATCATGTGTCCGAACGGTGTGCGCCCCAGCACCTGGTTTCCCACACAGGAGGGCGCGCTCGGGGTCTTACCGGAGGCGTTGCAGCCGCTCGACGCGGTGAAAAATGAACTGCTCGTCTTCTCCGGCCTGTCGAATGACCTTTGCAAGGAAGCACCCCATCACCGCGCCATCGCGGGCTTTCTCACCGGTGCCTCGCCGAAGGAAGGCAGTCCCTACGTCGGCATCTCGGCGGACCAGTTCGCCGCGCACCGCATCGGACAATTCACCCGCCTGCGCTCGCTGGAACTCGGCCTGCCCGAAACGCTCCAGAAACAAGGCGATTGCGACGGCTTCTCCTGCGTCTATACCCGCAACATCGCGTGGAACTCCGCCACCACGCCCGTGCCCAAGGAAATCAATCCACGCAACGCCTTCGACCGCCTGTTCCGTCATCTCGTAACGAAGGCCGAGGCCAACCAGGATGAACTGCCGCTCGGCACGCAAACCCAAGACGACAAAAGCGTACTCGACCACGTGCTCGCCGATGCGAAGCGTCTGCGCGGCAAAGTCAGCGAGGCCGACAAACACAAACTCGACCAGTATTTCGAGGCGGTGCGTGACGTGGAAAAGCGCATCAATCGAATCATCGTGGCCGAAGACCATCGCGGCTCATGGAAGCCGACCCTACCTGCCAATCTCGTCGCGCCGCGGACGCCGCAAAGCATTCAGGAACACCTTCGTGCCATGTTCGACCTCATCGTGCTGGCCTTCCAAACCGACAACACGCGCGTCGCCACCATGATGATGGGCTACGGCGCGTCATGGAATGTTTATCCCGAAAGCGGCGTGAAGGAGCAGCATCACACCACCTCGCACTATCCGGACGCGCCGGGCAAGGGCGACATTTACACCTCCCTCAACCGTTACCACGCCTCGTGCTTCGCCTACCTCGTCGAGAAAATGCGCTCGGTTCCCGAAGGCGATGGCACCTTGCTCGACAATTCGATACTGCTCTTCGGCTCCGAACTCGGCCAAGGCGGCAACCACATTGTCCACAACCTTCCTCTCATTCTCGCGGGTGGCGCGGGCGGCACGCTCAAAACCGGCCGTCACATCAAGATGCCCTCGCACACTCCGATGTCCAACCTGCTCGTCGAGGTGTTGAACCGAATGCAACTCGACGAGGAAGTGAAGACCTTCGGCAACAGCAACGGTGGCATTCCCGGGCTGGCGTGAATAAATTTGGCACAATAGCAATAACCTACCTGCTTCTCAATGAATCGATTTAAAACCCTCTTCCACTTCGCCTTCTCAACCCTGCTCTCTATATCTCTAGTCTCGGCTGGCGACGGCCCCGTGAATATTATCTTCGATACCGATGTCGATCACGACTGCGATGACATTGGCGCTCTCTTCATGCTGCACGGCGCGGTCCAGCGGGGCGAAGCGAGGCTGCTCGC
>JAYTLO010000145.1:0-1229 GCA_043729385.1 Akkermansiaceae bacterium | reverse complement strand
AAGCCTTCCGCGACACCTGGCGCGACGGCATCCACAGCTACCTCACCTACCTGCGGGATCGGCTCACCGTCGCCCGCGATCTCCTCACCGATTCCGGCTCCATCTTCGTGCAGATCGGCGATGAAAATGTCCACCGCGTCCGGACGGTGATGGATGAGGTGTTCGGGGAGGACAATTGTGTTTCTCTAATCGCAGTAGCCAAGACGATGGGTGCAACGTCTGCGCTCATTCCGAATACAACCGACTACATTGTTTGGTTTTGCAAAAATGTTAAGAATTGCAAATACAGAAAGCTCTTTATCACCAAAGCACTCGGGGATGATGGGACAGAGAAGTATTCCCATCTCGAAAGTCCTGACGGCATCGTTCGCCGTTTGTCGGAGGAGGAAAAGCGTGGATTCCGTCGCATCGAGCAAGACTACAAACCATTCCTTTACGAGGACGTTACATCTCAAACTGGCGGAGATAGCATCCGATTTGCCGTCACGTTTCGTGGGCAAGAGTTCACACCGTCAAAAAGCCGTGGCTGGCGGACAAGCGACAAGGGAATGCGATTGGTCGCCGCTGCTGATCGACTTCTCTCGCATGACCGCGTTCTAATGTTCAAGCGTTTTCTATCCGACTTCCCGGCGGGTTATCTGACCAATTCGTGGGCTGATACATCTTCAGGTTCCAGCACCTCTGACCCTAAAATTTACGTAGTGCAGACGAGGACTGCAATTGTTCAACGGTGCATCTTGATGGCCACCGACCCCGGCGACCTCGTGCTCGACCCGACCTGCGGTTCCGGCACCACCGCCACCGTCGCCGAGCAATGGGGCCGCCGCTGGATCACGATAGACACCTCGCGCGTGGCGCTGGCGCTGGCTCGTGCCCGCATCATGGGCGCGCGTTATCCCTTTTACCTGCTGGCCGATTCCCGCGAAGGCCAGATCAAGGAAGCCGAAGTCACCCGCACCGCGCCGAGTTCGCAGCCCGTGCAGGGGAACATCCGCCATGGCTTCGTCTATGAGCGCGTGCCGCACATCACGCTGAAATCCATCGCCAACAACGCCGAGATCGACGTTATCTGGGACAAATACCAAGCCATCCTCGAACCCCTGCGTGAGAAGCTGAACACCGCGCTTGGGCGCACCCTCACCCCCGGCCCCTTGTATATTGATAAATAGGAGAGGTTGAGATTATTGTAGAGGAGTTGTTGGTGGCGTGGCAGCACGATAACCCTTTGG
>JAYTLO010000144.1:0-8332 GCA_043729385.1 Akkermansiaceae bacterium | reverse complement strand
AGACTACTTATCCACCTGAACTCCATCATGAGCAGGGTGTTGCGGGAATACAATTCCCCCAAAAGCCTAACAGACTAAAAAGACAGTTGCTGTCCGCCTGCCAATGAGAGGAGAAAGAAAAGCGCCTTCTGCACTGTCCTTTCCCCACGCATTGGCTCCACGCTCCGGCACCTCCTAACACAAGGAGGAACGGGACTAACAACAGCGAGCGGCGGGCACGGATGAGGGTTTCTTGGCGGAAACTACAAAGACATAAGGATTCCGGCAATCTGGTTTCGAGCACGATGATTCGCTCGACGCAACGGGGGACAGGGAGATTACCGGAAGTTGTATTTTGCTCCGTGTGGAATCTCATCTCAGATACCGAATCGAAAGTCCCCGGACAATGCCCGGTTGCCGAAAATTTCCGGGTGTGATAGGCTCCTCACATGAGCACAGCAACCACTCCGACTCCTCAACAGTTGCGCCCATTAGTGCATGAGAAGATCGACCAGCTCACCGATGCTGAGTTGGCGGCGGTTCACAAAAAACTGCTCGTGCTTGAACTACGGCGCGAGTTTGAGGCGATTGGTGAGGAAATGGCAAACGACTGGAACGAAGGGCGGATCACCCAAGAAGCGGTGGATCAAGCCGTCCGGAATTATCGGGCCACGCACCACTACGGCACTCCCGGTGGTTCATGACGGTCGTAATCGATACCAATGTGCTGCCTGGGATGTTTACCCTTGGGCATGATTACAGACCGATCGCCGAGGCATGGTTCTGCGGCGTTTTTTCTTGGGCTGTTAGCACCGACATTCTCCTCGAATACGAGGAGGTGCTAGGGCGACTGAAGGGCGACGTGATAACACACAGACTCCTGGCCTTGATCGAAAGCGTCGGTGCCCTTCAAGGAAATCTTCACTATGTTTCTCCGTCCTTCTTCTTCCGCACGATTTCGGCTGATCGCGACGACGACAAGTTTGCGGACTGCGCCATCAGTGCCGATGCGGAGCTAGTTATTACGAACGACAAGCACTTTTCCCAACTAAATCAAAGCGGATACAAGCCACAACCCATCACTCCGGAGGAGTTCGTGGATAAAATTCTAACAAACCTATAACATCTATTTCTCGGGAGCCAGCGACTCGATCCACTCACCGATCAGCTCGATGCCCGCGTGGCCGAATGGGGTGACGCTGCCCATCGGCATACGCGGGACGCCGTCGGCTTTGAGGCGTTTGAGGATCATCGGGTGGGTGGTGTGAGTGAAATTCTAGAGCAAGGGCTGCACCAGCCACGGGCGCTTGGCCGGGGTGATGTGAGGTGGTTTCAGATAGATCGGCTGCGGGGCCGCTAGCGTCCACTGGTCGCGGGTCGCTGGGTCGGTGAGTTCCCACGCCCGCCACAGCCGCTGCGCGTTGGGGAATTCTAGCCGCACCTGTGAAAGGAGTGCCGGAGGGAGAGGGAAACGCGCCGGCTCCTCGAATGATATAACCGGGATGCCTGCTGAGAGTGCTTCTAACACGACCTCTGCCAGACCATCCGCGTCGGTGAGTTCCGGCTCATTCAGCAGGCGAGAATGCTCCATCCGCGCCGTCCAGAAACTGCCTCGCCGTGCATCGCCGATGGCCATGCACGCCGCCCCGCCTTCCGCCGAGGCCACTGCCAAGATGGACGGCAGCGCCACCGCCGGGCAACCCGCCGCGATGGCCACACCCTGCGCCGCCGCGATTCCCACCCGCGTCCCGCTGTAGCTGCCGGGTCCGCTGCCGACGAGCACCAGCCCAATTTCGCCCTCGCCCCGCGCGTCTAGCAGCTCCTTGAGCGGGGAAAACATCTGCGCATTGTGGCTGCGGTCACTGGTGAATTCACGCTGCTCTAACTGCCCATCCCGCGCGATGCTCGCGAGCGACGCATGAGGCGTGGATGTCTCAAGAACCAAGGTGAATGCGCCTGTCATGCGCGGACGCTAGAAGCTGCATTTGGAACCTGCCAGCCTGCGTTGCGAAAAGCTAAGGACTGTATTCTTCGGGTGCAGGACAAAAAAGTTCAAGGAGCGGCGAAACGTGTTCGCCGTGAGGATGAGATGCCGATGACAAGACCCTTTGGACCACGAATCGGCTCATCATCCGCGTGTGCGGACACGTTCCGCCCCTCCTTGGGGCCAACCTCAGACCACTTCATGTCTAGGATAACTTTTTTGTCCCGCACCCGTATTCTTCACCCCTCCACGAACAACCTTGACCCCGCAGCCCGCAGCGGTTGCAAAGGCGGTGCGTCCATGGCTTTTCCAAAGGGATTTCTTTTCGGCACGGCGAATGCCGACCATCAGGTGGAGGCCCATGATCCCGGGCGCGAGGACGTGTGGGATCTTTGGGAACGCTGCCAAGGTCTAACACCGCGCGGCCGAGCAACTGATTTCACGAACCGCTACGAGGAAGACATCGCCGCCGCCGCGGCGCTGGGCTGCAAGTTGTTCCGGTTCTCCACGGCGTGGGCGCGGGTGGAGCCGGCGGATGGATTCTTCGATCCCGAGGAACTGGCCCACTATCGGAAAGTGGCGGAATGCATCCGCAGCCATGGCATGAAGGTGATGCTCACGCTGCATCACTTCGTCTGGCCGATCTGGTTAGAGCGCGATCACGGCGGGATGATTGGTCGGAAATTTCCCGATCTCTTCGCACGGTATGCGGACCGAGTGGCGGCGGCGATGGGCGATGCGGTGGACTACTGGATCACATTCAACGAGCCGAGCCAGCTCACATTCGGCTACATCAAGCCGTGGTGGCAGAGCCGCTACTACATGCCACCGGGCTTGCCGCGTGGCTCAGACGTGGAGGCGGAGGCAGAGGCTGTGGGGAAATTAATCCCTAACTTATTCCTCGCCCACGCCCGTGCGAGGCAGCGCATCCAAGCGCTCCAGCCTGCGGCAAAAGTCGGCGTGAATCCGCTGGTCACGGGATTCCCAACGTGGCTGCAAATGCTGATGGACTGGGGTGCGTGCCACCGCGGTCTAGCAGAAGCGTTGTTCAAGTTCACCACCAAGGGCGCACTTGTGAGTGAAAAGGGAGATGTGGATCTAGTCATCGGCGGGGTGACGGCGGGCGACCCGATTCGTTTCGCGATGAGCGATCCGTATCTGCGGACCGGCAAGGCGGTGCTGGTGACGGCTGTCTATCAGGGCGAGGGCATGGAGTCGCTGGCGGGGCAAAAGGTGGCCGTCATCGGCGTGGGAAATCAACCGGCCTCGTGGGCACGCGACTTGCCGCCGACGTGCCGGAAGAAGATTTTTCCCAACTACGACGAGGCACGCGATGCACTGCGGCTAGGCACCGTGGCCGCCGTCTATGGCGACGCCTATTTCCTCCTGCCAGACGGGCCGGACGACGCAGCGGACCTGCGATTTCTGGTGATGAGTCTGAGCGACGAGGCCTACGTGGTGGTCGCGCCAAATGGTCATTTGCAGCTGCTAGAGCGAGTCAATCGCGCGGTGGCAGCGTTCCAAGAAGAGGTCGCGGAAACGTCGCCAGCCGGGCGGGTGACCAAGGAAGCGCGGCGGCCGGTATCGCTGCGGGAAGTTCTAGCAGGTGAGGCGGATGGCTTCCGCGATCTGGTAGAAACGCGCGACCTGCGGCGAGTCCGGCGGCGGGGGAAAATCCGCATCGGCATCCGCACAGATGCTCCGGGTGTGACGCCGGCGGGTGAGCGCGAGGGCTTGGAAATGAAGCTAGCGCGGCGGATCGCTTACGAGATTTTCCGCGACGAGAAGCGGTTAGAAATCGTGCCGCTGGAGCCGAGCTACCGGCTGAAAGTACTAGAAACCAAAGCGGGCTGGCTGAACTGGGCGTGGCGCTTCTGGGGGACCACCACGATGATCGCCAACGCGAACTGGTGGTATCTCGGCACCTCTGGCCGCTTGCCGTTAGAACTATGCCCGGCGGAGGCAGTGGGTGCGCAAGATTTCGTGGGGCTGGACTATTACTGGGGGCTGCCGACGTGGAAGCTCGGGAAATTTCGCGCGCTGGAAGACGCGGCGCATGGGCGATTTTTACAAGCTCCCGTCTGGCCGCAAGGACTCTATCACGCGCTGCGGCGCTTCCACCGGTGGTTCCCAGAGCAAGAGCTTTTCATCGTGGAAAACGGCAGCGTGCCCGTGGCGAACGGAGTTTCGCGGACGGACTACCTGCTAGCCCACGTCGCCGAGGTCGAGCGCGCGATCGGCAAGGGCGTGCCGGTGAAGGGCTACAATTTCTGGTCGATCACCTCGAACCGCGAGTGGGGTCACGCCTTCGATCCTAACACCGACTTCGGTCTCTACTTCGTGGATCTCGACAAAGACCCGGCGCTGAAGCGAGTGGCCACGGCCGAGGTGGAGGTCTATCGGGGGATCATCCGCTCGGTGGTGAGTGAGCGGAAAGAAGATTTAAAGGCACCGCGAATCTAGCGAATCTGGCGAATCATGAATAAGTGGAGGAGATGATGTTACTCTTAATGATTCGCCAGATTCGCGGTGCCTTCCTCTTCAATTTAGACCGCCATGCGGAGAGCTCCTACGGGTGAGCTTGATTGATAATCGGATTGCGTTTAATCCAAGTGCCGCCCCCATGGACCCCAAGTCACCCAGCCTTGATGCCTTGCGCATCGACCGATCCCAAGCACCGCTAAAGTCAGGCGGCAGCGCGGTTTGGTGGATTTTGCTGATCTTGTTAGTGGCAGGCGGCGCGGGTGCCTGGTGGTTCACCCGGGCGAAGGCGATTTCCGTGAAAACGGCCACCGTGCAGGTACGGAGCGCGCCGGGCGGCGGCGGGAAGACTTTGTTAAATGCCTCGGGCTACGTCACGACGCGGTTAGAGGCGACGGTTTCCTCGAAGATCACTGGCAAGGTCATTGAGATCCTCGTGGAGGAGGGAATGAAGGTGGAGAAGGGCCAAATCCTCGCCAAGCTGGATGCCTCTAACGTGCAGTCCAGCCTCCATCTGGCAGAGGCCCAACTCGCTTCCGCGAAACTCAATCTAGCGGAAACCGAGCCGATGGTGAAATTCACCGACGCGGAGATGAAGCGCCTCGACGCGCTCGGCACGCGGGCAGTTAGTATTTCCGAGGTCAACAAGGCGCGGGCCGAGGCTGCCACTCAGCAGGCGAAACTCGCTCGCCTCAAAGCCGATGTCATCGTCGCCGAGCGACAAGTGGACGAATGGCGGCAGCAGTTAGACGACACCATCATCCGCGCCCCCTTCGCCGGAGTGGTGACGACCAAGGACTCGCAGCCGGGCGAAATGATTTCCCCGATGTCGTCGGGCGGCTTCACGCGGACCGGAATTTGCACGCTGGTGGACATGGCTTCGTTAGAAATCGAGGTGGACGTGGGCGAGAGTTTCATCAACCGCGTGAAGGCCGCGCAACCGGTCGAGGCGACTCTCGACGCGTATCCGGATTGGAAAATCCCGGGCAAGGTCATCGCCATCATTCCCACCGCGGATCGCCAAAAAGCCACGGTCAAAGTGCGGGTAGCTTTCGAGAAACTCGACCCACGCATCCTGCCACAAATGGGCGTGAAAGTGGCGTTTCAGTGCGAGGAAACCGCCGAGGCGACCACGACCAAAACCGCGCTCTCAGTTCCCAAGGATGCCGTGACGCAAGCCGCTGGCCGCGACGTGGCGTGGGTCGTGAAAGATGGTAAAGTCGAGCGCCGCGCCGTGACAGTTGCTAATTCCACCGGCAACGAATCCATTCTAACCGCCGGCCTTGCCCAAGGCGAAACCGTCGTTCTCAATCCCCCGTCCACCCTCACCGATGGCACCGCCGTCACTGTAGAAAATCGCCGATGAGCACCACTCCCGAAACCCTCGTCCGCATCAGCAACGTCACCAAAACCTTCAAGCGCGGCTCGGAGGAAATCCACGTTCTAGCAAGTCTCGATCTCTCCGTGAATGAAGCGGAGTTCCTCGCGCTGATGGGCCCATCCGGCTCGGGGAAATCGACCCTGCTCAATCTCATCGGCGGACTCGACCGGCCGACCTCGGGAAATGTCCAGATCGGCCCGGACCGGGTGGACCAGCTCTCTGATAGACAACTCGCCGCCTGGCGTGCGCGGCACATCGGGTTCGTGTTCCAGTTTTACAATCTGCTGCCCGCTCTAACTGCCGAGCGCAACGTCGAGCTGCCCTTGCTGCTGACTCATTTGAACAAAGCCGCCCGCCGCCAGCATGTGGCCGCCGCGCTCGCAGCCGTCGGGCTGACTCACCGTGCTAAACATTTCCCGCGCACTCTATCAGGCGGCGAGCAACAGCGCGTCGGCATCGCCCGCGCCATCGTCACCGATCCCACGGTGCTCCTCTGCGACGAACCCACCGGCGACCTCGACCGCAAGTCCGGCGATGAAATTCTCTCGCTGCTCCAGACGCTCAACAAGGATCACGGCAAGACCATCATCATGGTCACTCACGATCCGCACGCGTCTGCTAGAGCCAGCCGCACCGTCCATCTCGACAAGGGCCAACTCTCTAACGAAGCCGCGCCATGAAATTCCTGCCACTCGTCTGGGCCGGCCTGAAGCGCAAAAAGCTGCGCACCGCGCTCACGTTTCTATCCATTTTCGTCGCGTTCATGCTGTTCGCATTTCTCGGTGCGCTCAAGGAAGCGCTGAGCGGCGGCGTGAGCATGGCGGGCCAGGACCGGCTGATCACGCGGCACAAGGTCTCGCTGATCCAGACGCTGCCGGAGAGTTACAAGGGCCGCATCCAGTCGGTGCCCGGCGTCGGCGCGGTCTGCCATCAGACGTGGTTCGGCGGAATCTATCAGGAGCCGAAAAACTTCTTCGCCACCATGCCCGTCGAGCCGGAGTCGTTCCTCGACATGTTTCCCGAATACGTCCTCAAAGAGGCGGAACAAAAGGCATGGCTCGCCACCCGCACCGGAGCCGTCGTCGGCCGGATGACGGCGGATCGCTTCAAATGGAAGATCGGCGACCGCATCCCCATCCAATCGCCGATCTGGGGCCAGCCCGTCGGCATGGTCGCGTGGGAGTTTGAAATCGTCGGCATCTACGACGGTGGGAAAAAAGGTGCTGACACCAGCAGCTTCTTTTTCCGTTACGACTACTTCGAGGAAGCCCGGCAGAAGAACAAAGGCCAGGTCGGCTGGTACACCGTCCGCATTGCCAATCCCAATCAAGCCGCGCAGATCGCCGCGCAGATCGACGAGAATTTCGCCAACTCCCCCTACGAGACCAAGACCGAGCCGGAAGGTGCTTTCGCCGCCGGTTTCGCCCAACAAATCGGCGACATCGCCTCCATCGTCATGGCCGTGGTGGGCGCGGTGTTCTTCACCATCCTGCTCGTCGCGGGGAACACCATGGCGCAGTCCGTTAGAGAGCGAACCAGCGAACTCGGCGTGCTCAAGGCGATGGGATTTTCGAACTCCCTCGTGCTCATCCTCGTGATGCTAGAGTCCTGTCTCATCGCCACCCTCGGCGGCTTCGCCGGTCTGGGAATCGCCTGGCTACTCACCCTCGGCGGCAGCCCCGTGCCTAACATGTTGCCCGTCTTCTTCATCCCCTCTAACAACCTCATCATCGGTGCCGTGCTCGCCATCGCCCTCGGCCTCGTCGCCGGTGCCATCCCCGCGTTTCAGGCGATGCAGTTGAAAATTTCCGAGGCCCTCCGCCGAGGCGGCTAAAATCTGAGGGGCCGAGGCAGGGACCCGACCTCCGGGCGGTCCGGCGAATGAAAGGCGACTGATTCCGACCATGAAGGCTGTGGAATCATTCCATGGACTTTCTTTCGCAGTCCAGTCTCCCGGACCGCCCGGAATGCAGAGCGAGCGCAAGCGAGATCCTATCAATCGCGAAGTGCTGTTCGCATGGCCGCAGGCAACTCGTTCCCTGCCATCAAGCGCTCTCCCAGGAACTCCCCTCCGGCCTCGCCACCGTCGCCCTGAATCCGGGCATCATCGATACCGGGATGCTGCAAAGCACCTTCGGGCGCTTCCTCAGCGGATTTTTCCGCACCCGCCACGTGGGCGGAGAAAGCCGTCCCCTTTCTCGAAAAACTCGGCCCCGCGACAATGGCAAAGCGCTCACGGCACCGCAGAGTTAGATTTTCAGGCGGCCACCCAATGCTTGTTAGTCGGGATCGACCCCTTCGGACGTGGTAATAGGCACTGGGAAATTCAAGACGCAGCCTCCGTGGCATACTGGGAAAGTCGGGGAGAGACGATTTTTGTCAAGATTTGCACCCTGACCCCATTCCCACGGAATGTCCGAACCGCGTCTTCTATGGGTTGATCGCGATCGTCCGTCAAATGCCTTTCGGCATCGTTCGATACACACTCCGGGCCTCCCGAGTTCAAG
>JAYTLO010000143.1:0-1212 GCA_043729385.1 Akkermansiaceae bacterium | reverse complement strand
GTGTGCCAAACCACTCTCTCGCCACGCCGCGTGTCGTGGTTGGTCCAGCAACTTCGCCTGCGCTGGAGGGATGCGCGGGTGACCTTTTTGAATACGGTTTCGTCGGCGATGACTGCCCGCGAGGAGGCTTTGGAACGTCTTCTGGTGGTTTGCGACAGGGTGGTCATCGTCGGCGAAGCGGGGGAATCTTCGTGCGAGGCCTTGCTGGAAACTGCACTGCGCCGGGGGAAGCCGGCGGTCGTGGTGACGAAGGCGGACGAACTGGAAACCGCGGATTTGCGAGCCGGTGAAAAAGTTGCACTCACCGCAGGGGCGTTTGCCACGGATGAGGCGCTTCGGCAAGTTGCCGAGGCGCTGGCGCGGAAATGAGCAGGCCACCCGATTTCACTCAGCGTTCGAGAATCTCGACTTCGTAGCCGTCAGGATCGGTGACAAACGCCATCTTCCGACCGTCGCCTGAAAATTTCTCGCGCCAGCCTGAGGGCCAGATCTCGATGCCCGCTTTCTCGACTTGGTCGCAGTAGCTGATGATGTCCGAAACGCCAAGGGCGGTGTGCATAAGGTCTTCGGGACAAGTCGCCGTGTATTCAGGCGAGTGGCAAAGCTCGAGGAAAACGTCGTTTCCGGGGAGATTGAGGAAGGCGAGGCTGTTGCCCTCTGGCGAGTCTTTGAACTCGCCCAGCGTGTAGCCGAGGGATTTGTAAAAAGCGATCGAGCGATCAAGCTCGCGCACGCGGATGCGGGTGTGAAGGAATCGGATCATGGCGGAACCAGCGTGAATCACTGCAGTGGATTTGCCAAACCGGGATTGTGCATGATTTCGGATTATCCACGCGCCGAGTGATGAAGGTTGGCAACGGGCTCTGATAGGTGGTATCCGTCTGACGCCATGAAAACCATTGTCGTCGCAGTCGATTTCTCTAACGCCACCGCCGGAGTGCTGGAAATGGCCATCCGGCTCGCCAAGTCCTTTAACGCGGATTTGCAGTTGTTCCACGTCATCGAACCGGAACCCAGCTACACTGCCTATGGCTTCACACCCGATGAGTTTCCGGCGATGAACGCGTTTCAGGAAGAAGCCAAACGCCGCGCCACCACCAAACTCGCGGAACTCCTCGCTACGGTCCAAGTGGATTTACCGCTGGCCACTTCGCAGATGGCGGAAGGCAGTCCGCTGCACGCCCTGCTAGACCATGTGAAGCAGAGCGGCGC
>JAYTLO010000142.1:0-4123 GCA_043729385.1 Akkermansiaceae bacterium | reverse complement strand
GAGACCGGGCCGAGGTAGGAAACGCGGATGGCGTCGCACTGCGCGGGAGCGATTTTCGACAATAATTTGCCGAGCGATGCGGCGAGATCGAGGTATGGGCCTACGCTTTCCAGCGTGCGGCTGTCGAGGTTGGGCATGTTCACCGCGTTGACGATTTCTCCGGTGAGGAGGAAATTTTTCACTTGGTGGGCGACTTCGATGCCAACGTTTTCCTGGGCCTCTGCGGTGGAGGCACCGAGATGAGGGGTGAACACGCATTTCTTGGCAGAGAACAGTGGGAAATCCGCAGGCGGTGGCTCGACTTCGTAAACGTCCAGTGCGATTCCACCTAGATGACCGGCGTCCATGGACGCTTTAGCCGCAGCCTCGTCCACCAGGCCGCCGCGGGCGCAGTTGATGACGAGGGCACCGGGATTCATCAATGCCAAGCGATCGGCGTTGATGAGGTGGTGGGTTTCTGGAGTCATCGGAATGTGGAGGGTGACCACGTCTGCGCCGGTGAGTGCTTTGTCGGCGGTGTCTGCTAGCTCCACTTTGAGCGACTGGGCGCGGGCGGCAGTAAGGAAAGGATCATACGCCACCACGATCATGCCGAATGCTTGGGCACGCTTCGCAAACTCGGTGCCGATCCGGCCCATGCCGATGATGGCAAGCCGTTTGCCAAACATCTCGACGCCTTCCAAGGCCTTGCGTTCCCATTTCCCGGCGAGCATCGAGCCATGCGCGCGACCGATGTTGCGGGCGAGCGAAAGCATCAGGGCGAACGCATGTTCGGCGGTGGAAATGGTGTTGCCGCTGGGCGTATTCATCACCACCACGCCGTGGTCGGTGGCGGCTCCTAGATTGATATTGTCCACGCCGACTCCGGCACGGCCCACGGCCTTGAGCTGGGTGGCTGCGGCGAAAACTTCTGGGATCACCTTGGTGTTCGAGCGAATGACCAAGCCGTGATAGTCGCCGATGATTTTAAGCAGCTCATCGGCCTCCAGGCCGGTGCCTTTCGCACCGATTTTTACATCCACGGAGATTTCCGGGGAAGAGCGGAGCGCGTCCACGCCTTTTTCTGAAATGGGTTCAGACACCAACACACGATAGGTTGCCATAGGGGCGTGGAACTAAACCACCACCCGCGAGCTGGCAAGGGTTTGCGATAGAAAAAATCGTCGCCCCCAGCCGCCTTAGCTCAAGGCTTCACTTGATTTCCATGCCGCTCTTCGGCCAAATCCAGCGCTGGACCTTGCCGGCTTTGATTAAGGCCTTCGCTTGGATCGTTTTAACGCCGAAAATCGTCTCCGCTTTGTAGGCTGCAACGCCGGTCTGATACGTTTCGCCATCCACGATTTCATCGGCCTCGGCCTTCCATTCAAGCACTTGGTCAAAGGCGAATTCCTTAATTTGGGCGGCCTTGATGCTGTCCTGCATCGCCTTCACCGCATCCGTGGAGCCTGCGGCTACCGGTGGCGCGGGCTCGACGGCGGGCGGCGGCTCGGGAGCGGGATCGGGAGTCACCACTGGGGCTGGTTCCGGCGTCGGCGCTGGCTCGGGTGCTGCTACAGCGGGATCTGCCGAATCTCCGGCCGGCGGAGTGGTAGTGGCAACGACGGCTGGCGCAACTGGCGGGGCCAAGCTGATCGGAGGATTCGCGGCGAGTTGTTGGAGGAGGTCGGTATCGGTGATGGCCACTAGTCCGAGGAAAGGTCCGTCACTCGGACTGACCATCGCGTTTCCTCGTTCGAGGCGGACGAGCTTCACTCGGTTTCCCGCCGGGATGCTCATGGTCACGCCAGAAGCGGGGTCGGTCACTTTTACCTCGGTATTTAGAAGCACCCGCTGCGGGAGTTGCTCGGCGGTCAGGCTAGCCAAGTCGATCTGCGGCGCTCCGCCGGGCATTTGCAGCACCACGCTCGTGGTCTTGCCGTTCTCCACGGCGCTGGGTTTCATCCCAGTGAGTTGGAGCCGCAGGCTGGGTTCGGCCACGTAGCCCAGTGCGCCAGCCGCCGCCATGCCGAAGAGAGTTGGAAACAATTTCATGTGTTGGGCGGATACGTAACGACGAGCCGAATCCTTGAAAAGAAATTTCAAATCCGCGTTTATTCTTCCAACGCCTCAAGATGAGCCAGCGCTTTCTGGTAGCTCGCGTTCCCCAGATAGTGCCGGAGCTGGGCGTCCACCTCAGTCCGGTGGGCCAACGTCCATGCCGCAATTTTTTCGGAAACCTCCCGTAAGGCTGCTAGATGGGCTGCCGCGTCGCGGTCTCGCCAAGCATGATCCGCGATAATCGCCACACGCCGGCGCAGAAGTTTTATCAGTTCTACAGTCATGTGGGAAACCAATCACATTTTCCCGCCGGACCGCGAAATTTATTTCGTCTGAATTTTTTGCCGTGATTGCGGCACGCATGGCTGCCGCTGGCTGGAGCTGAGCATCCAGCACTCGGGAAATGATTTGTTTCCCGCGTTCGTCGTGCCACACCCGCAGCCACCAACCATCTATTTCCCAGGCAAGCACTCACTCGCGCCGGACATAACATCGTCAGCGATATAAGCTTTTCATCAATCTATCAGAACAAGCTGAACCAACGGCGATTCACCTTGGTGTAAATCTCGGTGTTAGAGCGCTGCATCAATTGCTGTGACCACTCGTCGCAAATGGCTTCGTTGGGCTTGGCGAAGGGTTCGGTCTCGTCTGGGATGACTTTGATTTCAGGGCCACGACGATCGGCGGCGGTGGTCACGAGCTGGCCGGTGGCGGCGTCGCGGGTGCGGGATTCGAAGGCGCAGCTCGGGGGACCGGTCACGGCGCTGATGACGCCGCCGGGAGAAATGTCTGGGCCGTCAGTGGCGGAAATTTGGCGGTCAAAACGGACTTCCGTGAGCGCCACTTCGAAGATCAAAGTGCCGGGCTGAGCGGTGCTTGCTGTTTTATAGAACATGCAGAGCGGCGAGGAAAATGCCTTGGCCAGCGACTTGTCCCAGTGACGTGCCAGCGCGGTGCATTTTCTCAGGTAAGCCCGCTTGTTAGGAATGGTGGCGCTCTTGCTTTCCTCCCACTTCTCACTGCGGAGGTAGGCGGTGGTGACGGGGCGGATGACGATGTTTTTATACTTCGTCGTGTCCACTTTCGGATTGAGCCACGCGTGCTCGAAGGGCAGTCGAGCGGAGCGCTGCGCGATGTCCGTGCCGGTGGATTTGAGGAACTTGGTGGGTTCTGGGCGAGTAACGGCTTGCTCCACGCCGCAACTGCCGAGACCGAGGACTAGCAGAGCGGAGGTGGCAAACAAGGGTAGGGCAGCGGACTTCATGGTGCGGGAGTCCCGAAGGGTCGGCTCGGGATGGCCGGGAAATGGCAATAGACTGACATTTTGCGTGATGACTCGTGGGCGAGACGCCCACGCTCCTTGACTTATCTCATCTCATCATCTTCATCGATGGTGTGGGTGAGGATGAACTGGAGGTCGTCGAGGCCGAGGTTAGAGGCGAATCCTTCGTCGCCGAGCACGTTGGTGACGAGCTGGGTTTTTTGATGTTGGAGGATACGGATTTTTTCCTCGACGGTGTCTCTTGTTAGGAGTCGATAGGCGATGACCTTGTTCTTCTGACCGATGCGGTGGGTCCGGTCGATGGCTTGATTTTCGACAGCCGGATTCCACCATGGATCATAAAGGATGACGTAGGAGGCGGAAGTTAGATTGAGGCCGGCACCGCCCGCTTTGAGCGAGAGCATGAAGACGGATGGGTCCTTGGTTGTCTGGAATTTCTCGATCTCGCCTTTGCGGTCCTTGGTCTGGCCGGTGAGGTAGTTGTAAGGGCGATTTCCCAATTCGAGGCGGGCCTTGATGAGGTCGAGCATGGAAACGAACTGCGAGAAGACGAGCACCTTGTGACCTTCTTCGTGGAGCTGGTCTAGCAGGTAGAACAGCGACTCCATTTTGGCAGATTCTTCCTTGAGATACTTCGGATCGATGAGGCCGGGGTGGCAGCAAATTTGGCGGAGGCGCATCAGTCCTTGAAGGATGGCGAAGGAGTTCTTCTTCACCGCTTCGTCGGAATCGAGACCTAGCAGCGCTTTCTGGATGCGCTTGAGTTCATTTTTATAAAGCTCTAACTGGATGCCTTCCATCTTC
>JAYTLO010000141.1:0-27906 GCA_043729385.1 Akkermansiaceae bacterium | reverse complement strand
ATTTGCACTGACACAGAGTTCTTGGGCGAGTTCGGCGACTGGTCTGCCAAGGGCGATTAGCTCAATAGCTTGGGCCTTGAACTCGGGAGTGTATTGCTTTTTTGGTTTGCTTGAATTCATGGGTGGATTCTGGTGTTTGTTGGTCCAGAAATCTAGCGCACCTCATGGCTCTGCGAGCGTGCGAATGAAGGACCATTTTCTTCGGAAGACCTCTCGAATTACTACACTGCCGCGCATGGGGATCAGCATAGTGGCTGGTGCGTCTCGCCTCTCGCATCTCTTGCTCCGGGCGGGACGCCCGGACAACGGTCTGGAGCGAGACGCTCCAGCTACGTTTTCACAAATCCTGATGCGCGGCACTCTATGTCCAATTTTTTGATTGCCGAGTTAGTAGAATTCATTCGCAATTCAAAAAACATGAGACGCGCTCATGTGAGCCATTTGTCAACTTCTCATGTTCCACTTCAATCGACTGCGAGCTTCCCCTCAGGTAATCGGATTTTTCCTTGCAGGAATTGCCACCACTCAAGCACAGGAAGTCACCCCGGCGATCGACTCGGGTAATACAGCCTGGATTCTAACATCCACCGCGCTGGTCTTGTTCATGACCATGCCAGGTCTAGCGCTGTTCTACGGCGGCTTGGTTAGAGGGCGGAATGTCTTATCAGTGATGGCTCAATGCGCCGGGATTGCTTGTATGGCCTCGCTGCTGTGGGTGGCTTGTCTTTATAGTTTAGCATTTAAAGGCGACGGCAAATGGATCGGGAATCTAGATGCCGCATTTCTAAATGGAGTAACTCTCGACTCCGTCGCCCCAGGCACGAAGTTACCCGAGACAGTCTTTATTATGTTCCAAATGGCCTTCGCCATGATTACGCCGGGACTCTATGTGGGAGCAGTGGTGGAGCGCATGAAGTTCGGCGCGATCATGCTATTCTCCGCGCTCTGGCTGGTGGTGGTCTATGCGCCCGTGGCCCACTGGGTGTGGGGCGGAGGCTGGCTCCAGCAAATGGGTGTCAAAGATCTAGCAGGCGGGATCGTGGTCCATGCCACCGCCGGAGTCTCGGCGCTGGTGCTCGCCATCATCTTGGGCAAGCGGCGGGGATTTCCCGAGCACCCTCATCCCCCGCACAATCCGGGGATGGTTTTTGTAGGAGCCGCCATGCTCTGGGTCGGGTGGTTTGGTTTCAATGCAGGAAGTCAGCTAACCGCAGGCAGCGGGGCGGGCATGACCATGTTAGTCACCCATCTATCCGCTTGCGCGGCCGCGTTGGTCTGGTGCCTGCTAGAACGGATCCGTAACGGCAAGGTCGGCCTAATTGGAATGGTCACTGGCCTAGTGGCGGGCTTGGCGACTATCACCCCCGCGTCCGGCGATGTCGGACCGGTCGGTGCTATTCTAATCGGCTCCATTTCTGCGGTGATCTGTTATATCGCAGTCAGCCTCGTCCGAGAAAAATGGCATATCGACGATTCACTCGACGTCTTCGCGGTCCACGGCGTCGGCGGGATTCTTGGGACATTACTTCTCGCAGTGTTTGGTCAAAAATCCTTCGGCGGTTTGGGGTTGGTGAAACCGCTGGGTGAGCAGTTAGGTCTTCAAGCCACTGGCTTGGGAGTGACCATTGTCTGGTCGGCGCTTGCCACTCTAGCAATCGCTCTGCTGGTAAAAGCCACACTGGGACTGCGGGTTACAGAAGAGCAGGAAAATGAAGGTATAGACCGAACCGAGCATGGCGAAAACGCCTATCCGATGGAGCCTTGACCCGAACTCTCCAGCACCCACTAACAAAATATCCGCCCCAGCGCAGGTGGTTTCAGGCCCGCAGCAGAATATAGCAATGGCCGTAGTGTTTCTATCAATCGGCGCGCTGTGAAACTGTCACGGCAAAGCGCGCGGATCACCTGCAAACCACCTGTTAGTGGTCCGTGACCGAGATAAACATCGTCTCCGGTGAGCGCGTCTAGCGCCTCGGCTGGCCAATGGTCTGTCATCACTCCGGCGGCATGGACCGATAGATAATGCGCCGCAGGAAATTTCGCCCGCAGCGCTTCCAGACTATCATCGCCCGGTCGGAGATCGTGGCGCTCGCGGGCGACAAGCTTTCCTCCCACCCGCAAATCCAACTCCCAGCGCAGATGCTGATAGGCGAAAATTTCTCCCATCGCCACCCGTCCGGGCGCGATCCAATCAAAGAATAACAAACTGGCCGCAGGATGCAGGTCGATCTCCGTCCGCTGCACAAACCGCGCGCCAGCATGAGGGATGAACGGCTCCGGAATCCATTCGAGTGAGGCTCCTTCCTCAACGTAAAATCTCTGGCAACTCACCGCAGCCGCCCCTGAACGCGTCCGATAGACCCGTGACGAGGATGGCGTGCTTAACACCAACTTCGCCCCCGGCGCAACATGGATATTAGAATCAAGTTGGTTCCCATCGAAAAATCCGGCAGTGGGATTCACGATATTTAGAACGAGTTGCCCATGATCCAAATGAGACTTACCAAGATGCACCGGCGCCCGAAAACTCTGCCGCGAAATGAATGGCACCCCATCGCCACGTAGCTCGCAGCAGAGATCCAGATGACCGCTAAGTGAAGAGCCGGAAACAGCCATGGGATCCTCTGACGGACCGCGAAATTTATTTCGCCTGTTCACGAACCCACCTCCGGATCCCACCCAAAACCCGCACTCGAAAACCTCCACTCTTCAGCAAATTCACAAAGCTCAGCCTTCACCGGATTATTCCTGATGTAGGGTTTCGCATTATAAAAATGATCCAAATCCCGGATCAAACGATCATGATAGTCTCTCATCCAAAGTGAACCCCTTCGTTCCAATAACCGGTTGATCTGCAAAGCTGGCCCAGCTTTCCACCTCTTCACGATCGTTCCCAGCGTGGTTGCATCCAATAAACGAATAAGCACATGCACATGAGTTGGCATCACACACCAGTCGATGAGTTTGTAAGAAACGCCATGTCCATCGAGCAAAGCCTCCTGAAAAATTCCGGCGTATTCAAGATCTGCTAGCAAACAACAGCCATGCCCGGCATCCTCGTATTTGGCAATCTTACAGTGTAGGTCCGCATAAGCTTTGCCAGAGATTTCACAGTCTGGACTCTGGAGCAAACACTCAAATTCTCCGCGCCATCCTTCGACGACTTTAGCAGGCACAGCGTCTGCCAAGCGATAAGTAATCCCCTGAACCGAGTCTGCGAAATCCCAGTGCGGGAGATAGCCGCGCGAGTGTATGCCTTTGTGTGTCATGGACCGCGAAATTTATTTCGCCTGAAGGTTGCCAGTTTCAATTCAAACAGGCGAAATAAATTTCGCGGTCCGTCAGACAAATAAGTAATCATGCTTTAACCACGCCAACAGTTCATCCTTCCCCTTCTCTGATTTCAAATCAGCGAAGAGAAAAGGCCTTGTCCCTCGCTGCATCTTGGAATCGCGGGCCATCACTTCAAGATCTGCTCCTACATACGGTGCGAGGTCGGTTTTGTTAATTAGTAAAAGATCACTGGTCCGAATCGCCGGCCCGCCTTTGCGCGGGATCTTGTCACCTTCCGCGACGTCGATCACATAGATATAGGCATCGACCAGCTCCGGTGAGAACGTGGCCGATAGATTATCTCCGCCACTTTCGATGAGGATAAGCTTTAGATCTGGATGACGATTTTCCAAATCAATCACGGCAGCCATGTTCATGCTGGTGTCATCGCGAATGGCAGTGTGCGGGCAGCCACCAGTTTCCACACCGATAACTCTATCGGCGGCTAACACACCCTCACGCAGCAGGAACTCCGCATCCTCGCGGGTATAGATATCATTGGTGATCACAGCCAGTGAGATCTCATCTTTTAACCACTGACTGAGGCGGAGCACGCACATGGTTTTCCCAGAACCGACTGGGCCACCGACACCGAGACGGAATGGACGTTTGCTATTAGGAGATAAAGAGTCGTTGGTTGGCACGGGCATGGCGGAGTGAGGCAATTTCAACAAGCGGATTGAACCAACCGTCCACAGGTTGGGAAAGAGAATCATCGATCTGTCCGCCCAGCTTGACAAGCGTGCGGCGGACGATCTGTTGGCAGGATGTCTGGCCGATGCGCATCAGCTTCATGGAAGCGGCAGTAAGCCCGGCGATGGTTTGAAATGCAAAAGCCCGTGCCGCTTGGCTAACTGGCACGCATGCCAGTTCCAGCGCGGTGACCAACAAATGATGGCTGCGGGGAGATCGCTGACGATATTCAATGACCAACAGCGTGGGATCTAACTGTGCTAGAAGATTAAGCCGCTGTGAACCAATCCGGCGCGAGGCGTCACGGAGCTCCGCGGGAATCCGCCACGCTTCGAGTTCTCCATCTAGTGCGAGAAGTTCGTCACAATTTCCTTCAATGGCAGCGGCGTGAGCGCGGGCGAAGTAGGGGATTTCGAAGGTGAGCAGCGCCGGAAGGATTTGCTTAGCTAGGAAATTTTCGAGATCGCCCGCTGTGCTAACAACACCAGCTTCTACAAGCTCTTCGAGACCGAATGAATGAGCGTAAGAGCCGGATGGATAGGCGGTGTCGTTGGCTTGGAATAGCCAGAGTATGGGATCGGTGGGCATGGCTTTCAGGCGAAATGAATTTCGTGGTCCGTTTATGAGTGCGTGATGGCTTTCATGGGAGTGAAAACAACCTCTGGCGATGAGAAGGCCCAGCCTTCGCGGGCGAGTAGTTGAGTCATGGCTTCGTCATGAAGAACGCGAATCGATTCATCGAGAATCTGCGCGGGAAGATGAAGGTTGCCGACCTTCCACGCTATCAATGCAGCTTGGGCTGGAGTCTCGAAATGAATTTCATAAACCGACTCAGGCAACTGCCGAACGATATAATCATTTCCCACTTGGTGAAATATCACAACGCCGTCGGAAAGCCGGGTTTCAAGATCGAAGCCAAACTCGGTTCCATCATCCGCAATGCCACGCCAGCGGCGTTTAAGGAACTGGCGACGCTCGGCAGTTAGAGTAACCTGCCGCTCCGGCGATAGGGCGGATGTCTCTGCAATCATGCGGTGGATTAAATGCATAGAAGAGTGTGAGCAGATTATGCAACAGGTGGGGACCGACTGAGACGGTTGAGACACCTTTTAAAACAGAAAATACCGCTGCGCCATTGGCAACACGGACAGCGGCTCGCAGCGAAGCTCAATCCCGTCGGCGGTGACGGTGTACGTGTCTGGATCCACAGTAATCGTGGGCAGGGAGTCGTTGAACGGGAGATCGCGCTTGGTGATGGCGCGGCAGTTCTTCACTGCGACGAGGCGCTTGGTTAGACCGAGTTTATCAAGTGCTCCAGACTCTAGCGAGGCCGTGCTAACAAATGTGACTGATGTAGAAGCAATTGCTCTGCCAAATGCCCCAAACTGCGGGCGATACATCGTCGGCTGGGGCGTGGGAATCGAAGCATTGGGATCGCCCATGTTCGCCCAGGCAATGAGACCGCCCTTTAAAATGGTCTCCGGTTTCACGCCGAAGAAGGCGGGCTTCCAGATCACGATATCGGCGAGTTTTCCCACTTCGATGCTACCGACTTCATGGGAAATGCCGTGAGTGATCGCCGGGCAAATGGTGTATTTCGAAACATAGCGTAGCGCCCGGAAATTATCAGCGGCGGGATGGGACGCCCCCTCTAACTTCCCGAACTGAACCTTCATCTTGTGCGCCGTCTGCCAGGTGCGAGTGATGGTCTCGCCGATGCGACCCATCGCCTGGCTATCAGACGACATCATGGAAATCGCTCCTAGATCATGAAGGCGATCTTCAGCAGCGATGGTTTCCGGGCGGATTCGGCTTTCGGCGAAAGCCACATCTTCCGGGATGCGCGAGTCGAGATGATGGCAAACCATTAGCATATCTAAATGCTCGTCGATGGTGTTCGTCGTAAACGGGCGCGTCGGGTTGGTAGAGGATGGCAGGACGTTAGGCTCGCCGCAGACGCGGATGATGTCGGGGGCGTGGCCGCCGCCTGCGCCTTCAGAGTGGTAGGTGTGAATGGTGCGACCCTTAAATGCGGCCAGAGTGCTTTCCACGAAGCCCGCTTCGTTGAGAGTGTCGGTGTGAATCGCGACTTGGATGTCGAATTCATCCGCGACAGTTAGACAAGTATCAATCGCAGCGGGCGTGGTGCCCCAGTCTTCATGGAGCTTAAGGCCGATGACACCTGCTAGGACTTGCTCACGCAGCGGTTCGGGTGAGGAACAATTTCCTTTCCCGAGAAATCCGAGGTTCACGGGGAATGCCTCCGCCGCCTCTAACATTCGATGAAAGTTCCATTTCCCGGGCGTGCAGGTGGTGGCATAGGTGCCGTGTGCCGGGCCGGTGCCGCCGCCGATTAAAGTGGTAACTCCGCTGGCGATGGCGTGCTCAATTTGCTGCGGACAAATGAAATGGATGTGGGTGTCGATGCCACCAGCGGTGATGATGCAGCCCTCGCCTGCGATGACTTCGGTGGCGGCTCCGATGGTCATGGTGATGCCGTCTTGCAGCAGTGGATTTCCCGCATGGCCGATCCCGACGATGCGACCGTGCTTGATTCCTATATCTGCTTTGATCACCCCTTGGGTGGCATCAAGGATGAGGGCGTTGGTAATGACGAGGTCGAGCGAATCCGCGTCTAACGCAAGTGGCGATTGGGCCATCCCATCGCGGATGACTTTACCGCCGCCGAACTTCACTTCATTGCCATAACCGCCGGTTTCGGCGATGAGGTCGCGCTCGACTTCGATGAACAACTCAGTATCCGCGAGGCGGACTTGATCACCCGTGGTGGGGCCGAACATGCCGGCATAGTTGGCGCGGGTTTGTTTCATGGATCTAGCAGACCGTTGACGAGGTTGTTGAGGCCGTGAACTTCGCGCTTGCCCGCGAATGCGACTAACGGAACGTCCCGAGTGTCGCCAGGCTCGAAGCGGACGGCGGTGCCAGCGGGAATGTTTAGTCGGAAGCCACGGGCGGCGGCGCGGTCAAAATGCAGTGATGTGTTTACTTCGGCGAAATGAAAGTGACTGCCTACTTGGATGGGTCGGTCGCCCGCGTTTGCAACCACCACATTAAGTGTGGTTAGACCGGGATTCAAATCCAAGTCGGGAGCACCGTACGGGGTAATGATTTCTCCAGGGATCATCGGACGGGTTGGTGGACGGTGACGAGTTTGGTGCCGTCAGGGAAGGTCGCTTCCACTTGCACGTCATGAATCATTTCGGCCACGCCTTCCATGACTTCATCGCGAGAAATTAAAGTGGTGCCATAGCTCATTAGCTCGGCCACCGACTTGCCATCGCGGGCGGCTTCTAGCAGTGCGGCGGTGATGAGTGCCACAGTTTCCGGGTAGTTTAGCTTGAGGCCACGGGCGCGGCGACGAGTGGCAAGGTCGCCGGCCACTACGATGAGTAGCTTTTCTTGTTCGCGCGGGGAGAGATGCATCAGTGCGACAAGTTATAAGATCGGCAGCATGGCCAGCGCACATAGTGCAAGTGCCGCTGCGCTGATGCGGACGGCGGATTTGCTATTGTAGCAAGCCACCGCGATGCATGAAATGATGATAGCCGCGAGGATATAGTCCAATGCGCCATGAGAGTGGAGTAAGGAGGCTCGCAGGAAATCGAACTCATCAATTTCATCTGGATGATAATGTCCCGGATGGGCGGATAGAACTGTGGGAAAAAGACATAATGCCGCGACCATCCAGCTGGGGAATGATGGATACCACTTCGACGTTCTGGGGATTTTCATGGGCTGAGGATGCGTTTGAGCAATGGACATGCCAAGCAGTTAGCAAAAAAAACCATGCCCTCCTGAGAGGGCATGGTTCAACCGAAAAACAACCGAGATAATCAATGATCTACTTAAATGTTCCCTTGAGGAATGGCTCGCCGACTACGTCTTTGAACTCCTTGAGGATCTTGAACTGGCCATCCGCCTTGGACTCGCCGATGAAGACGTTCTTGGTGAGGTGATGGTTCTTCTGGGTGGTGACCTTGCCACCAGGTCCGTCGAATGAGATGCCTTCTTCAAGCGCAGCAACGACCTTTTCCACGTCGAAGCTTTTGGCCTTCTCGACAGCGGCCTTCCAGAGGTAAACGCCATTGTAAGAGAGCACCATCGGCGAGCAGGTCACGCGGCCTTCTTTGACGATTCCGGAAACGGTCGATTTACCGAGCCAGGCTTGGAAATCCTTGATGAACTTCGCATTGGCCGGACTCTTGATGGACTGGAAGTATGTCCAGCAACCGAGTTGACCGACGAGTTGTTTCGCAGGCAGGCCGCGAAACTCATCTTCCGAGATCGAGAAGGAAACCACGGGGGCAGTCTCGGCAGTTAGACCGGCGGCGGCATACTCCTTGAAGAACGGAACGTTTGTATCGCCATTCAATGTGCTGACGATGCACGCGTCCCCAGAGGCGCAGAACTGTTTAATCTCTGAGACGATTTGTTGGTAATCGGTATGGCCAAACGGAGTGTATTTACCGGCAGAAATGATCTTGCCGGAACTATCCTTGGTGAAGCCGCCGCCGATGTTCTCGAGAGGGATGCCTTTACTGAGGAGATACTCTAGCAGCACGAGATTGGTCGTCTGCGGATAGACATAGTCGGAACCGAGGAGGTAGAACTTCTTTTTACCTTCGGCAAGGAGATAGTCCACTGCCGGGGTGGCTTGTTGATTTACTGCTTCTGCGGTGTAGAAAATGTTTTTTGACATCTCTTCACCCTCATACTGCACCGGATAGAAGAGCAGGCCTTTCTTTTCCTCGAACACCGGCAAGACCGACTTGCGGGAGACGGAAGTCCAGCAACCGAACGTCACGGCCACCTTGTCTTGGTCGAGCAATTGCTTGGCTTTTTCCGCGAACAGAGGCCAGTTTGAGGCTCCGTCGACGACGACGGGTTCGATTTTCTTGCCCATCACGCCACCGGCGGCGTTGATTTCGTCGAAGGTGAACAGCAGGACATCGCGCAAGGATGTTTCACTAATGGCCATGGTGCCGCTGAGCGAATGAAGCACGCCGACCTTGACGGTTTCCTGAGCTTTGACAGAAGCACTTGTGATAGCGATCGCAGCTAGTGCGGAGGGGAGGAATTTTGAGATCATTTTTATGAGGAATGTTGTATTAAAATATATCGCGAAATTTGGTTCATCGGAACGCTAGCGGGAGAGCATTGACACCGGACGATCAATAGGACCCTCCCGCCGCAACCGTTGATGCAAAGAAATGATTTAGAACTTCACCAGAGCCTGGACTCCGCTGAAGAACACATCGGTGTCAGAATCGGTGTAGCTTACTTCTCCACGAACCAGGAAATGCTCGTTGAAGACATAAGTCGGGGAAACAGTGTATTTGTAGTTGTCAGGCGCGGTGACAGTCGGACCGGTTGAACTCACCTCGTCGATACCGAAGCGGCCAACTAGTGAGAGTTGTTCGGTGAAGTTATACTTGAGGAATGCAAGTCCACCGACGGCACTATCGGCACCACTCAGGGTGTTATCCGCATAAATCACTTCACCGGCGATGCTCAACTTATCAGTCAACTCATAGCTGGCCCAGACATCGTAAGAGGCGAAATCCGCTGTGTTCTCCGTGTCGTCATAAGCGAAGCCCGCCCACACGGTGAGTTTCTGAATGCCCTTGTAAACGACATAGCCTTCATAGCCCAATCCGTTGTCCCACTCGCCGTCGCCTTCCCAGAAGCTGGGTCCGCGGATCGAGTCTGAGATGCTGAATCCACCACTCCAAATGTCAGTAATATAATCTACTTTGACACCTGTGTGATAGGCGGGAACTCCGCCGGTGGTGGCATTCGCATAGGTCAACTGGCTCATGTTGACCGTGTCGAATGCTTCGTAGCCGAGATAGCTGAGGTATTTACCGCCGGTGATCTTGAAGTTACCTGCTGTGTAGGTGAGGTAAGCATCCAGAATGCCAGCCTCGCTGCCACCTGCGAATGAGTTTGCATCGCTGTTAGGTGAGTAAAATAAACTTCCATAAACAGATACTGGTCCCTGGATGGCCTCAAGTCCGAGCTTCACGGCATCGAGTGGCGTGCCGGTGTGGAAAAACGTATCGCCATTGTCACCGTCTTCAACGTCGGTGTAGGTATATGAGGCTGCGGCATAGCCACTAACTTTCAACCAATCCGGTGTGTTCACGATCGATGTTGGAGCTTTCATTTCCTCCGTTCCTGCCATGACGGCAGTAGCGGTGCTGAGCACAAGCGCCAGTTGGGGCAAACGGAATAAGTTGAATCGATTCTTTGTTTTCATGGTTCTGCTATTGGTTTGATGGAGGTGTCGTGGCAGGTAATTCCAGCCAACAGAGCAAGAGCTTATTCCATGCCAGTGGGATGAATTTCATGTCTTGTCATTAGATTCTCTATTCATTGGGGGCTTGAGGACTATATGGAATGAGCGAGATTACTTTTATGAATCAAAAGCAATGAATTCGATACATTCTCAGCCGAAAAGCCGGGATTGTAGAAACAAAATGGCGGAGTCCGTGATGGACTCCGCCCTGCTGCGATGATGAGTGGTACGATTGTTAAACGGTTAGAAACTCTTTGATGATATCATCGGTTAGGCCACTCATTTCACCAGAGGCCGCGACGGCACCTCGCTCGAGAATGGCGAAGTCATCGCCGAGCTCCTTGCAGAAATCGAGATACTGCTCAACGAGGAGGATACTCATTTCCCCCTCGGCACGCAGCATTTTGATGGCGTCGCCGATTTGATCGATGATGTTTGGCTGAATGCCTTCGGTGGGTTCGTCGAGGATGAGCAACTTAGGTTTGGTTAGAAGCGCCCGGCCGATGGCGAGTTGCTGTTGCTGGCCACCAGATAGCATACCGCCCTTGCGATGCAGGAATTCTTTGATGATGGGAAACAGCGTGTAAATCCTGTCTGTCTGGGCGGAGTCTCGCTTCCAGCCCCGAGCATTGAGGCCGATGAATAAATTCTCCTCTACGGTTAGAAGAGGGAAGATCTCGCGGCCTTGGGGCACATACCCGAGGCCGCTGCGGGCGCGATCGGCAGAGTTGAGCTTGGTGATGGCCTTGCCTTGGAGTTCGAATTCCCCGGAGTCGATCGGATAGAGGCCGGTGAGCGCCTTGAGTGTGGTGCTTTTACCGACACCATTGCGGCCCATTAGGCAGAAGACTGAGTTAGGACGGATCGTTAGATTGATGCCGCGCAGGATGGCACTGCCGCCGATGGAGACTCGGAGGTTGGAGATGCGGAGGCTTTCCTCGGTAAGGGTGGCGGGCATGGGCTGGGGATGGTTTCGGGCGAAATAAATTTCGTGGTCCGTTAGGCGGCTTTGGATTTCCGGCCGAGATACACTTCGATCACGCGCTCGTCGGACTGGACTTCATCGACTGGACCTTCGCAGAGAACGTGACCCTGATGAAGCACCGTCACTTTCCGGCCTTGGGAAATCTGGCGCACGAAAGTCATATCATGCTCGATGACGATGATGGTGTGCTTTCCAGCGAGTGATAAAAGTAACTCGCCGGTCCTATAAGTTTCCTCATCGGTCATACCTGCGGCGGGTTCATCGACGAGCAGCAGTCGGGCTTCCTGAGCGAGAAGCATGCCGATTTCAAGCCACTGCTTTTGGCCATGGGCGAGGATGCCGGCTTTGCGGTTCGCGCTATCTCCGAGTTTAATGATCTTGAGGATCTCGGAGATGCGATCCTTCTGCTGAGGGGTGATTTTCCCGAACAGGCTATGCCAAATGCCGCGCGATCCGGCGAGAGATAGGACAAGGTTCTCGGTGACGGTGTGGTCGTTATAGACGGTAGGTGTCTGGAATTTGCGACCGATGCCGAGTCTATAGATTTCATACTCATTCAATCTGAGAAGATCATGTTTCGCATCGTCCCACTTGAGGCTACCGGCGTCGGGCTTGGTGCGGCCAGTGATGAGGTCGAGGAATGTGGTTTTACCTGCGCCGTTAGGGCCGATGACGGTGCGGAGTTCACCTTCATCCAGATAAAAGTTAAGATCATTGATGGCTTTAAATCCATCGAACGAGCGGGTCAGACCTTCCGCCGCGAGGAGGAACGGCTTTTGGTGCATGGGACTCTCTTGGATCATGGGTCAGTGGCGGGAGATTTATCGGATGCAGTGGAAACATCATCCACATCCTTTTTCTTTTTCAGGCGGGTGATGATTCCTTGAATTTGGGCAGGAAGCCCGGCGATCCCCTTGGGCATGAACATCACGATCAGGACGAAGGTGCCGCCGAGAATGAGTAGCCAATAGTCGGGATACGCGCGGGATGCCCAGCTCTTAAGTGCATTCACGCCGATGGCTCCGATGACTGGCCCGGTTAGAGTGCCGCGACCGCCGAGGGCCACCCAGACCACGGCCTCGAGAGATTTCTCGGTGGTCATCTCGCTGGGGTTAATGATGCCGGCTTGCGGGACGAACAGCGCTCCTGCTAGAGCGGCGATGATTGCCGAGATGACGAAGATGAAGAGTTTGAAATTGGCAGTGGCATAACCGGAGAAGAGCACGCGATTCTCAGAATCGCGAATGGCGCGCTGGATAAGCCCGAATCGCGAGCGGGTGAGCCATTTACAAAACGCAACGACGACGACTAACAAAATAGCGGTGGCGATGTAGAGTCCGCGCTTGGTCTCGGGAAGACGGAGGTCGGCACCTAGGATCGTTTTGAAATCGGTGAAACCATTATTTCCGCCCATCAGGAGTTCATTACGGAAAAATAGCAAAGCGGCGCCGTAAGTGAGTGCTTGGGTGAGGATCGAAAAGTAAACCCCCTTGATGCGAGAGCGGAAGGCGAGGAAGCCGAAGATATAGGCAAGCACCGCGGGAACGAGGATGACCATCGCGACGGCAAAAGGAAATGAATAGAAGGGCCGCCAAAAGTCGGGCAAATAGGTATGGCCGAGGAAGACGAAGAAGTCAGGTAACTCACTTTTGTATTGGCCGAGTTTGCCAATCATTAACATAAGATGCATCCCCATCATATAACCGCCGAGACTGAAGAACAGTGCTTGGCCGAGACACAAGAGACCGGTGTATCCCCAAAGCAAGTCGATGGAGACGGCCATGATTCCATAGCAGATATATTTCCCCCAAAGGCTGAGGGTGAGGTCGTCTATCTTGCCGAATGCGTGCAACATCGGCATCACCACCACCAGGAAAGTCGCCGCGACGATGAGTAAAGGCAGGTGCAGGCGACTGGTTAGAGGGGAGTTGTTCATCGGTCAATCAAGGCTGCGGGAACGAGTGACGAAGAGGCCGGCTGGACGCCATTGGAGGAAAAGAATGATCGCACCGAGGACTAGGATTTTTCCGATGACCGGATTGCCGAGGTATTGCTGGAGTGTTTGATCGGCCATGCCAATGCCCAGCGCGCTGATCACAGTGCCGAGGATGTTGCCCACGCCACCGACGACGACTGTCATGAAGGAATCAACAATGTAGAGTTGGCCCATCGAGGGGCCGACGTTGCCGATTTGGGAGAGAAACGCCCCTGCTAGACCGGCCAGCCCGCAGCCGAAGGCGAAGGTCATGGTGTTGACGCGCTCAGTGCGGACGCCCATGCAGGCGGCCATGTTGCGGTTCTGCATGACCGCGCGAATCAGCAGCCCGAGCGAGGTTCTATTAAGGACAAGCCAAGTGGCAATGATGATAAGAACGGCGAAACCGACGACGAACACTCGGTTCCAGCCGAAGACGACATCGTTGATGGTCCAGTTTCCAGAGAGCCAGGACGGGCTGGAGACTTGAACGTTGTTAGAGCCAAAGATTAACTTGAGAACCTGCTGCATAACGAGCGAGACGCCCCAGGTGGCGAGCAGCGATTCGAGCGGGCGCTTGTAGAGAAATTGAATGACCGAGCGCTCTAGCAGGATGCCGACAAGGGCGGCCACCAGAAAGCTAATGGGAATGGCGGCGACGAAATACAAACCCATTCCTCCTTCGCCTAGGTTCAAGCCGGGGATGGAGATAGAGAAGCCAAACGGCGAAAGCTTGAGACCCTGGGCGAAGATATTCTGAATGACATAGGTGGAGTAAGCACCGACTGCGATGAACTCGCCGTGCGCCATATTGATAACACCCATGAGGCCGAAGGTGATGGCGAGGCCGATGGCGACGACTAGCAAAACGGAGCCAAGTGATATTCCCCGAAAGGCGGTGCCTACTGCATTGATCGTGGATAGGTGGCTTTCGATTGATTTCAGAGCATCGCTCGCGGCCTCAATCATGGGTTTGTCATTTGCCTTTTGAGACTCAGCCAAAATCGTTTTGACCGTGTCGTAGGCCGAGAGTGACTGGATCGCGCCGAGCTTTTTACAAGCCGCGACTCGCTCCGCAGGAACGGTGGAACGGAGCTGGATGATGGCTATGGACTCATCCAGCGCGCGGATCGCTTGGGGATTTTTCTCAGTGGTTCTGAGAAGCTGAAGTGCAGGAAGCTTGTCGAGCTTTTGGCCGATGGCGGAATCTTGAATCGCCCGCAGCCGCTTGGTTAGATCCGGATCGGCTAGGGCGACGAGATCAGAAACTTCTTTCATCGCCCGGCGCAGACCGGAATCTGTCTCGGCAGATTCGACGGCTGTGGGATTGATTCGGACAGCCTTGCCATCGGGGGTCAGCAATGGGCTGCCATCAGAAACTCTCACGGTGGCAAACGATTCCTCGGCATCGGCGTCGCCCGTTAGAGTGACGGGAGTGATCACACCGGCAGCGTCCTCGTTTAGAAAAATCTCCCCGGTCTTCCATTTCTCGAACCAAGTGACCGCCTCTGTGGACGGCTTGAGTTTAAGTGTTAGGATGATTTCACGCTGCTCAGCGGGAGTGGCCGCAGTGGCGGCCGAGGCAATGACGTCGCGAATGGGTTTATCTGCGGGAGCTTGCGCCAAACTGATCGACGAGAATGCGCAGCCAATCAGAAGACCAAATATATCCCGGTTAGAAAGTGAGTTTACGATCCATTTCAGCATTGGTCTCCGCCGGGGAAGCACCGCTCGTGCCATCCCCGAGTGGAATTCTTCCAGCGGGTGGAGAGAAGGGTTCTTACTGAACCGCTCGATTCGCTATAAATCGACAGTGCGCCCGGTGCGGAAACTTTCTTCTGCCGCCTCGACGATGCGCATGGAGGCGAGCGCGTCGTCTTGGTGATCGGTGAGATCGACGTCGTCGCGGATGGCTGCTAGAAAAAATTCCTGCTCGCGATGGCAGAGGCCGTCGTGGTCGGGTTCATCTTCGAGGCGGAGGACTTCGTCAGATTTCGCGAAGCTGCCATCGCTTGTTAGAATGGCGTGATGGAGGCGGAGAGCTTGAGTCTGGGTGTGGGCATCGACGTTGGCGCTTTGGCCTTCTGCGGCGGCTTTGTCGGCGACGATGGAGACACAACCTTGGGGACCGACGACGTCTTTGACGAAAAAGGCGACTTCACTCATCATCGGTCCCCAGCCTGCTTCATACCAGCCGACGGAGCCGTCTTCGAAGGTGACTTGGAGTTGGCCATAGTTAATCTTTCCGGCGGGCAACTCATCCGTTAGGCGAGCACCGATGCCGGAAACCCGGATCGGTTTCGAACGAGTCATTTGGCACATCACATCTACATAATGCACGCCGCAGTCGATGATCGGCGAGATCGATGACATGAGGGCTTTATGGGTTTGCCAGTTAGAGCCAGACGATTGTTGGTTAAGGTTCATGCGCATGACCAACGGCTTGCCGAGGGTGCGGGCGACTTCGATAAACTTAACCCAACTCGGATGATGGCGGAGAATATAGCCGACCACCAGTTTGCGCCCGGTTAGACGGGCCTTCTCGACGATCTGCGCGGCGGCGGCGTAGGTTTCTGCGAGGGGTTTCTCGATAAAGACATGGCAGCCCGCATCGAAGGCGGCGGTGGCGAATTCCGCGTGGGTGTCTGGATAAGTGGAAATGGCGACGGCATCCGGACGAGTCACGCGGAGGGCTTCGTGGAAATCAGAAAACTCAGGGTAGTTGCCGCCGAGCTCTGCGTTGAGCGCGGCACGGCTTTCCTTCGAGCGGGTGACGATGCCACAAATTTCGAAGCCGGGGATGCGTTGATAGGCGAGGGCGTGCGAGCGGCCCATGTGGCCAGCACCGGCGCAGAGAATGCGAATAGGAGTCATAGGAGGTGAGGACTTCGAGAGCTTAATATTGAACGTCGAAGTGGATAGAGTATGCTAGGGGAGATTAATGTTTGGTGTCATTTCCATCGGCAGATTTATCCCAGAAGGTGGCGAAGAAAATGATGGCAATCACGGCAGCCATTCCCGCAGGCAGTAACCAGAATGTTTTCCACTGAATGGCGGTCGCTTTCAATAATTCTGCATTCACCTGGGGCAGTCCGACGGAGAACATCTGCCCGAGCTGTTGGGCGAAGCTAAGATCCTGGACCGGGCTGGCGGCCTTGATCGCGGCAGCAAGCGGTGCGTGATCCCGGACGCTGGCCATCTTCATCGCTGCGATTTGATAGCCGAAATACATGCCCACTCCTTGGGTGAAAAACACTAACATCGACTGGACTTGGCTGCGGACGGTGGCGGGTGCCTTTTTATCAGCATAGATGAATCCGGTAACAAAGAAGAAGTCATAACATATACCATGCAGGGCGATGGCAACGAGGAGCATCCAGACCGATTGGTCCGGGGCGGCGTAGGCAAAGAGGACATAACGAAGCACCCACGCGAGCATACCAATGAGGATCATCATTTTCACCCCGAGTCTCCGGAAGAAGAAGGGAATGAGGAGCATGAAGATGATCTCGGACATCTGGCCGATACTCATGGAGGAGGCGGGCTGGCGGAAGCCCATGTCTGATAGAAATATAGAAGTGGTGCTATAATAATATGCCAGCGGAATGCAGACCAAGGTGGAGCACAGGATGAATACAAAAAACGCCGGTTTCGCCAATAGCTTGAAGGCGTCCAGCATGAAGATGGAGCCTAGGTTGATGGGCTGTCCCTTGGCCGGTGGCGGGGTGTGAGGGAGGAAAAATGAAAACACGCCGAGGGCTAGGGATGCGCCGCCGCCCAAGGTGAAGATTTTCAGACTCGTGGACCAACCTAGGAATCCGACGATGAGTCCTGCGGCGATCCAGCCGATGGTGCCCCATACGCGGAGCGCGGGGAATTTGCTTTGGTCGCTAATGTTTGAGAAGGCAATGGAGTTTCCCAATCCGAGAGTGGGCATAAAGCAGAGGAGATGCACGAGGAAGAGATTCTTGACCATGCCCGCGTCTCCCTTGGTGATGAATCCCGGAACGGCTAACAGGGCTGCACCGCCGATGAGTAGTA
The DNA here is from genome assembly GCA_043729385.1 of Akkermansiaceae bacterium. Classification (GTDB taxonomy): domain Bacteria; phylum Verrucomicrobiota; class Verrucomicrobiia; order Verrucomicrobiales; family Akkermansiaceae; genus Luteolibacter. Next base: position 10,560 of record JAYTLO010000141.1, on the reverse strand, counting down.
GCACTCCCATGACTTTTTCAGAGGGAAACAAACGGTCCGCCACCAAGCCGAGGAACAACGGTGCAAGGATGGCCGCGATCGGCGCCGCGCCATAGGATGCACCAATGATGGAGGCGAGGCCATTCCCATCTAGACAAGCTCCGAGGGTGACGAACCAAGAGCCCCAAAGGAAAAACTGCAAGAACATCATCACCGAGAGGCGACACCGAATGGAGGAGGTGGAAGAGGGCATGGCGGAGAATTCCGACCGCAGAGCAACTGAAGTCCAGCCCGGTGGCAAGGAATCAATCTCGCATGACCTGTTTCAAAGTCGGAGCAGTTTCGGGGTTGCATCCTGAGAGGTCATGAAAAACGATGCGAAGACATTCATGACCTCCCCAAAAGTATTTATCGCCGTGGATTTAGGTGCAGGCAGTGGTCGCGTGATCGCTGCGAAGACGGATTTCACCACGCTGGAACTCGAAGAGGTCCATCGTTTCGACAATCCAGGAACGGATCTCCCAGGCGGCTCGTTTTGGAACGTTATCGGGCTTTACCGCGAGATCCTTGAGGGGTTGCGCCGCGCGGTGGAGCGCCATGGTGAGAATATCGTCTCCATCGGCATCGACACTTGGGGCTGCGATTTCGGGTTGCTCGATGGCAATGGCGAGCTGCTAGGGATGCCACATCAATACCGCGACTCACGCTTCGAGGGCATGGCGGAGGCGATGCACGCGATTTTACCCGAGGCGGAAGTTTACGCACGGACGGGGATCAAGACGAATTTCTATAACAGCTCGTTGCACTTGTTAGCGGAGGCTCGCAAGCATAGCCCGGCGCTGGCGAATGCGGAGAACCTGCTATTTGTGCCGGACCTGTTAGCGTATTGGCTCACGGGCAAGCAGGCGGTGGAGCGGACGATCGCCTCGACCTCGCAGCTGCTAGATGCGAGCACTGGCGAGTGGGCTTGGAGTGTCATCGACGCGCTGGGATTGCCACGCAAGATCTTCGGAGAAATCGTCGCGCCGGGCACGGTGTTAGGCTCCATCCGCGAGGAGGTGGCAAACTTTATCGGGCGGGCGAGCATCCCGGTGGTGGCGACGGCCTGTCATGACACCGCCGCTGCGGTCGCGGGCATCCCCATGAGCGGCAGCGGCAATCTATGGCTGTCCTCGGGGACGTGGTCGATCATGGGCGTCGAGGCCAGCGAGCCGATCACCACACAGCAGGCGTTAGATCTCGGGTTTTGCAATGAACTCGGCGTGGAGGGCAGCGTCCGGTTTTTGAAAAACATCGGCGGACTTTGGTTGATCCAAGAGTGCAAGCGGCAGTGGGATTTAGACGGAGAAAAACTCACCTTCGCCGAAATGGCGACGCTGGCTGGCGATGCCGCAGCGTTCACCGCATTTATCGATCCGGACGATGTTAGCTTCGCGAGTCCCGGGGAAATGCCGGACAAGATCCGCGCGTTTTGTGAGCGGACCGGGCAGCCGATTCCTAGCGACAAAGGGCAAATCCTGCGGGTGGCCAGCGAGTCACTGGCGCTCAAATACCGGGTCGTCTATGAACGCATTCAGCAGCTAACAGGACTTAACTTCGCGCGCTTGCACGCCGGCGGTGGCGGCATTCAAAATGAGCTGCTCAGCCAGGCGACAGCAGACGCGCTCGGCATCGAAGTGGTGGCCGGCCCGGTGGAGGCCACATCTTGTGGCAATGTGATTACCCAGATGCTAGGCACTGGCCATTTGCCGGACATCCAATCTGGCCGCGAGTTAATCCGGCGGTCGTTCGAGTTCCGCAGCTTCGCTCCGGGCGACGGTGCCGCGTGGGATGCGGCGCTGGTCCGCTTCAAGAAGGTTCTCGAACTAGAATGACGCTCAAGGAATCGGGATGATCGGCACCATGCCATCGGTCGTTAGATCTTTGAGTGTGCCGCTATTAAAACCCGCGACCTCGGCGGCGTCGTAGCGGTAGAAATATTCGGCGGGTGTGGTTTCTGGAAAAAGTGTTGCGAGGCAAAGTTCATTCCATTGGAGAATCGGGCTGGTGCCGTCGGCCTAGACCACCGAGCCGATGATGGCTGGCAGTTTCATTTCGTTGTCCGCGGCGATGGCGCTCAGCAGTGGCCCTAACTGACGCAGGTTTTGCATGGCTTCGGTGGCTTTCGCCTTCCTCAACATCTTCGGCCCCACCGTGAACGAGAGGGCGGCCAAGGCGGCGATGATCACGATCACCACCAACAGCTCGACCAGCGTGAATCCAACTTTACTCGATTTGCGGGACAACTTCATGGAGCGCATGTAGCAGGTCCGGGAGCGGGGTCGTCGAGAGCAAAAGTTAGAACCAAGTGATTGATTTTCAAATGGGTTGTTGGCATATAATAATTTTGATTCAGGCCACCGGGCAAAAATCCCAAATTTCCCGAACCCACCTTGAAATGAGCCAACCATCGGGCGCGGTGAGACATATGAAAGCGTGCTTTTCAAAACCCTTCTGATCCTGTGGCCGCTGATCCTCGTCACCCATGCCCGACCGTGGAGTGAGGATGTGATGTATTTCGCGATGACCGACCGCTTCAGCGACGGAGACCCCGCTAACAACACTCCTGCCGGATGCGATCCGGCGCTTTACGATTCCAAGCAGGAGGATATTTCCCGCTATCTCGGTGGCGACTTGCGAGGGCTGGAAATAGCACTGCAAGCCGGCTATTTCAACGATCTCGGGATCACCGCGCTGTGGCTCACCCCCGTCGTGCGCAATGTCTGGCGGTCCGGCTACGATCTCGGTGGGTGGAAAAGTGGTTACCACGGATACTGGACGCAGGACTGGTTAGACATCGATCCGCATCTCACCAGCAAGACATCTCTATCGGGAAAGCCCTACACCGATAACGCCGATGGGCGTATGGAACATTACCGCGACTTTGTGAAACTGGCGCATTCCAAGGGCATCAAGGTGATCCAGGATGTGGTCCTAAACCATGCCGGGACGGTGTTTTACTATGATGCCAACGACGACGGCGTTTTCAATGTGGAGAAAAAGGAGGAATGGATTCAGCCCTTCACCAAGGGCGCTTTCTATACTAACGCCAAATGGGCGGACGTACCGAAGTGGAACGCGAAGCGCAGCCAGCCGGATGGCCCGCGCGAATTGTTGGGAGTTAAGATCGCCACCCAAGGAGTGCTTTCACAACTCGACAGCTACGGCCGCAAGGGCTTTTCTTCGGACAGTCTAGGCAAGTCAGATGGCGAGGAAGTCACCTGCGATTTCTTCTCGCTGCGGGATCTCTGGACCGCCCCGGACGGTGCGCACTTTGACGCTCTGGTGGACGAGTTTGTCGCAATCTATCAATTCTATCTAACTACCGTGGGCGTCGATGGCTTGCGGATCGACACCGTGAAACATGTGCATCATCAATTTTGGGATGCATTCACTTCGCGTCTCCGCAAGCGACTCGGCGCTGCCGCTGCGGATAAGCTATTGTTTGGCGAGGTCTATGATGGGAACCCGGTCCGCCTCGGCCAATACACTTGGCGGTCGGATTGGCAACAACACCCAGAACCGGCGCTCGATTCCGTGCTCGATTTCAACTTCTGCTTCAATGCCCGCGAGTATCTGCGGCACCCGGGTCGCAAGTTTGGTTCGCCGACGGCATTGGAAAAATCCTTGGAAACTCGCACTGCCACCGACTCCGACAACCGCCCGTTCTACAATCCCAATCCGGGCGCGGATGGACTGAACTCGCAGCAGAAGATGATCACATTTATCGAGAATCACGATGGACTCAACCGCTTCCGCGTCGCAGGCATCAGCGGCGAACGCAACCGACTTGCGCAGGCTTTAATGATGACCTTGCCGGGCATTCCATGTCTCTACTATGGCACCGAGTTTGATCTGCTAGATAGCAAAGGGAAAGTCGGCCAAGATGGCGAGACCGGGCGGATGATGTTCTATAAACGCCAAGGTGGACCGACAGTTAACGAAGTAAAGTCATCCGCAGCTTATATAAACATTAAGAAGCTCGCAGCCTTGCGGGCCAAGTTGCCTGTGCTGCGCACCGGCAAGCTCATCCCCCTATGGGCGGACAGCGATTCCAGCAAAGAAGACGACGGAGTCTTCGCCTTCGCACGCGTCTCGGACGACGGGGAATCGTTTGCCGTGGTGGTGGTAAACGCGTCCGATACCAAGCGCATAACCTCAGACGGATTCCATGTCATTCGACTTCCCCCCACGATACATTACGCAGGCAAAGTTTTGCGCCCCATTCTAACTACCGGCACCGGTGCGCCGCTGGAGGTGCAGTCATTCGCAGCCGACGGCTCGCTTAGCCTACCCGTACCCGCAGCGGGGCTGATAGTTTACGAAGGTGTTCCAGCGCCATGAGTTTCTATGCCTCACCACAACCCATAGTTGCCGGTGCGCATGATATAGAGACCCATGAGAAAATTCGCGGTGGCGTGCATGATGACGCAGGCTCCGAGGCTCTTGCTCCAGATGCAGAAGAGATAGGTTAAACTGCCGTAAACGAAAGCTCCGGCGTAATCCGCGGGGGAGTGGGCGGCCATGAATAGGCCGGTGACGATGCTGTAGGAAATCCACCGCGCACGGCCGAACGGTTGCTTCCAGTAGTCTCCTTCCCAATCGCAGACGAAGCGCATGAGGAAGCCGCGCCAGAAGATTTCCTCGACGAGTGCGACCACCACGGTGGCCCGAAAGAAGCGGCAGACTAACGATGTCCAATACGCGAATGGATTTTGGAACAGTCCGGGATCGAAGCCATCTTTGCGCTCCGCGACGCCAAGGTAATGCAACACCCCGGTGGTTTTTCCGGTCAGTCCCCAAGCATCATATAGTGCGGTGGGCAGTAGCCAGCAGGTTATACCAATCGCGCCGAAGACTATCCCTATCAATGACCATTTCACCGACCAGTTGAATGTATAAACTCGCCAGTATTTAATAATGACTCCAAGCGTGACGAGCGTCTGGATCGGATAAATGAATTGCGCTGGATCTTGCCGCCACCATGGGGCGTCCGGGTGTTTCCACTCGATCAAGCCACCGACGAGTTGCAGCAAGATCAGGAACGCCATGAACACCACGAACGGGATCACATGCGCGCGGGTGAGTCGCTCGGGATCTTGAAGTGACGGCGCGGCGGTCATGCTTGTTAGAGCCGACCGACGAAGCGCTCGATCTTGTCAGTGGCGATGCGGATATCGTCAAACGCGGTGGCATAACAGCAACGCAGAAATCCCTCGCCAGAAGCACCGAAGGCGCTGCCGGGCACGCAGGCGACGCTTTCTTGTTCCAAGAGTTTCATCGCGAAATCCTTACTGGTTAGACCGGTGCTACGGATGTCCGGGAAGACATAGAACGCGCCGCCGGGAAGGTGGCAATCGAGGCCGATTTCGTTAAGCCGCTTCACCAAGAAATCGCGGCGTTGATGATAACTGTCGCGCATCTCGATCATCGCGGGGTGGCCGTTTTCGAGAGCTTCGATGGCGGCGTTCTGGCTCATGATCGGCGCGCAGAGCATCGAGTATTGGTGGATTTTCATCATCGCCTCAATGATCGGCTGCGGTGCGCAGGCATAACCGAGACGGAATCCGGTCATGGCAAATGCTTTGGAAAATCCATGCAGCAAGATGGTGCGTTCCTTCATCCCCGGCAGCGAGGCGATGGATAAATGCGGCTCGGTTTCGTCATAGCGGAGTTCACTATAGATTTCATCGGTCATCACGATCAGGTCGTGCTTGATCGCCAGAGCGGCGATCCCTTCGAGATCGGCGCGCGAGGCGCAGGCTCCGGTCGGGTTTGTCGGGAAATTGATAAAGATGATCCGCGTGCGCGGCGTGATGACGGCGGCGACGGCTTCCGGTTTCAGTGAAAATTCATCTTCTTTTGTGGTGACCACTGGCACCGGCACGCCGTGCGCCATGACGATGCTCGGGCTGTAGGAAACATAACAAGGCTCGTGATAGATCACCTCGTCGCCGGGATTGAGCAATGCGCGCAGCGCGATGTCGATGCCCTCGGAAACACCAACGGTGACTAACACTTCTTTCGCTGGATCATAGCCGACATGGAAAAAATTCTCGACGTAGCGCGAGATCGACTTGCGCAGCGAGAGCAGCCCGAGATTCGACGTGTAGGTGGTCTGGCCTTTTTCGAGTGAATAGATGGCCGCTTCCCGAATATGCCATGGAGTGACGAAATCAGGCTCGCCGACGCCGAGCGAGATGACGTCATCACGGCCTTGTACGAGTTCGAAGAAGTCGCGAATTCCCGAGCGCGGGATGGAAGCGACGTTGGTGGCGATTTTCGCGTTGTAGTCCATGGCAAAGCCCGCTTTTCGGCGGGCCGGGAGTTCAGCGGGATCAAGGCAATGCGTCAATCCCGGGGCTGGGGTTTATTTTGCAGCGGAAACACCCGACATCGCTTGGCTCAATTCACGTTGGGCTTGTTGCCAGCGCTGGAGTGCGCTTTCGTCTTGGGAGGGGGGGCGGGACATAAAAGTTATCCTAGACATGAAGTGGTCTGAGGTTGGCCCCAAGGAGGGGCGGAACGTGTCCGCCCACGCGGATGATGAGCCGATTCGTGAGTCCAAAGGGTCTTGTCATCGTCATCTCATCCTCACGGCGAACACGTTTCGCCGCTCCTTGAACTTTTTTGTCCTGCACCCTTGCGAGGGAGATGGCGAAATTTGAGTTTCCAGCAGGCGGCTCGCGGAAAGCTTCATCTCCGCGTTGTCGGCGAACGGGCGGACCGCTGCTTCTATCAGGCGGGTTTGCAGATCGGGCATGGCGGAAGTGTTAGCCGCCGAACTTGGGGCTTGGAAGGCGGATTCAGGTTTTGCAGCATTTCCCTATGCGGACTAAGGCGGTTTCATTGTTGCAGGAGTTGACGGAGGCTCACTCGGTCTCGGGTCATGAGGATGAGGTGAGGGCGATTTTCGTGGATGAGCTGGGAGAGTGCGGGGAACTCTCGGCGGACCGAAATGGCTCGGTTTTTTGTGAAACGGGGGACAGTGGGCCGCGAGTGCTGGTGGCCGGGCACATGGATGAGGTCGGGTTCCTGGTGCAGAACATCACGCCGGAAGGGTATCTTCAGTTTGTGGGCATCGGCGGCTGGTGGGAGCACAGTTTGCTGTCGCAACGGGTGGAAGTTCTAACGCGCGGCGGGGACAAAATCCTGGGAACGATCGCCTCGCGGCCACCGCATTTTTTGCCGGAGGCGCAGCGGCGACAAGTGATGACCATCGACCAGATGTTCATCGACGTGGGGGCGGAGTCGCGACGGGACGTGGTGGAAAATTTCGGGATCTCGCTGGGCGATCCAGTGGCACCGATGTCGGCGTTCACGGCGCTGAAGCGAGAGGATCATTTCATGGCGAAGGCATTCGACAACCGGGTGGGGATGGCGGGGACGATCCAGGCGGGGCAGATTTTAGCGCAATCCGCGCACCCAAATCGGCTGATTCTGTGCGGCACGGTGCAGGAGGAGGTGGGGTTGCGCGGGGCGAAGACGGCGGCCGTTTTTGCGAAGCCGGATGTGGCGATCGTGCTGGAAGGCCCGCCGGCGGATGACGCGCCGGGGTTCAATCGCTCGGAATGCCAAGGACGGCTCGGCGGCGGGGTGCAGATTCGTTTATACGATCCTTCGGCGATCACGAATCCTCGGCTGGCGCAATTGGCAATCGAGACGGCCCGCGCGGAAGGGATTCCGCATCAGGTGACGGTGCGGCGGTCTGGCGGGACGGACGCGGGGTCGTTCCATCTGGCAAACGAGGGGGTTCCGAGCATCGTGCTGGGAGTGCCAGCGCGCTACATCCACTCGCATAACGCGATCATCGACGTGAACGACTATTTGCAGATGGTGGCTCTGACGATCGCGCTGGTGAGACGGCTGGACGAGGAGACGGTGGCCGGGCTGGTGACGTATTTGTAAGAGAAATGGCGCGGTTTTTCGCTGGTGGGACCGGCTCGCGGCGTATTAGTTGGCGGCATGTCGCGGATAAACAACACGTTGGGAATGTGGGCCGCTGGATGTCTGGGCTTGGCCGGCATTTCGCCGGTATCGGCGCAACTTCCAGGACTCGAGGAGAAGGAATGGCTGGGCTATTTCGTGGGATTTCAGAATAAGAAGTATCAGTTCACCATCACCTCGCAAGGCAAGGCGGCGATCAGGGTGATGGGCAAGAAGGGGGAGCCTCTGGCCCAGAAACTGACCATTCCCGTGGAGTTCCTAGTGGAGGAAATCCTTCCAGATGGGAAAGCCAGCGTGAGGAACCTCAAGCCCGAATCGCTCGAGTCTGCGCAACCGGCAACCAACAAACCGCAGCTGATCGTCATCCGTGGCAAGGTGACCGGGGAGGCCAGCTTCGAAGCCTTTGTGAACGAGGACCGCGGCGTAATTTCCTTAGGCGGACGCCTGCTAGAGCCGGGGACGTTGACGAAAAACCCGCTGCGTTTTTCCATTCGGGTGAAATTCCCCGACGCTTATCCCAGTGCAAAAGCCGCTGGCGACAAGAAGGAGGAAAAGGAATTGAAGGAGAAGCTCAAGAATGACCGGCTGCAACTGAGCTGGACAGACGGGACGCGCGTGAAGCCGCCGACTGACAAGACCGTCGATGCCGGCTCCAAGGAAATCAACGGCCCAGGAATCGCGGCCATGCAGGTGGAGTTCAGCGCCTATGACGAGAAAAAATGCGATTTCACGGCTTCGCCAGGTTCCACGATGACGCTGTCAGGCAGCCCGGCGGCACCGCTGCACGAGGGATTCACGGTCACATGGAAGACGGATCCCGCGAAGGATCCCGAAGGTAAAGCGCGGCTCAGTTTTGAAGTGAAGTGAATATAATTTTCGTCATTCGGAGACGGCTGATTTGGGTTCTTTCCATTATCTCTCAACTCACATTAACGTTCAATTTTTTCAAATGCTACGCCGACCCGATATGAAGATTAAGGATCGGGCACATCGTGAATTTTTTTGAATAGCTCGGGGTTGGAAATTTCAAATTGTTTGGCAAGCTTAGCAACGACAGCGTGCCGAAGTTCTCTATCACCAATGGAACGTGCCCATTCTAAAGACGAGTAAGGATCAGATTGTGCGAGTACTGATACCAAGCCTTCTTTAGCAGCATCTTGCTCTTTTGTATTAGGAAGAGTATCGATCCACCCTGCAACTTTATCTGGTTCCGATATACCCCACGTTAAAGCAATATTTTGAATTGCCAAATTTCGCTCTGGCTCACTGATAATCGAAATCAAGAGCTCTTTAGACAACTTCGGATTTTCAGCGGAAGCATGCTCAAAAACCCTGCCAAGTATTTGTTTTCTTAGGGAGGCATCGTTCAAAACTTTGTATAATTCCAGCGATTCTCTATACTCTCCATTATGCAGGCTTGATTCAAACAACTTTGGAATTAAATTCCCATTTTGTTGGCTTACACTTGGATTCTCATTGAGATATTTCAATGCATCCCGAGTCACCTCGAAAGAAGCATTTTTAATTATCCCTTCAATAAACAGGGATTTTTTTTTATCGCTTCCAAACTTAATTAAATCATTAACTGGAAATGTCTCAAATTTACAAAGTTGTCCAAAGGTAAGTGAAGCTGAAGAAGAGTCCTCGAAATTGCTTTGTTTAATAATCCACTCCATTCCACGCTTTGGATCTTCGTTTGCGTACCGCACAGCCAAGTAGCCTGATAAATCGGTATGATATACCTTTGATCTGATCGAGTCCGCCAAAGACTCTAGGTCATCAAGAGTTAATTTCTCTGCGGCTAGATTAATCGCTTGTGATCGGGCCTCACGTAACGCGACACCGGACAAGCTGCTGTCAATCGAATTAAATCGCTCTATAAAAGAATTTACGCTAATCAACTTCTGGCTATCAGAAATTGCTTTAATAGGTGACGCCGTTCGATTTCGAAGACCATCTTCGGATATTTTTTCATCGGATTTCTGGGATCTTTTTTCCTCCAAAGGTTGAGGCCGATTCTCATGCGGCTGACCTTTCCTTGGTGGAAATAATGTCCCAAATATCGCAAATCCCACTATAGGTAGAACAATCAGGCCTGTAGCAGTCTGCCATTTAGCGAATGCTTTCACTATTGAACGATATTTTTGTATTTGATTTCTATCGTCATCTCGTATTCATAGCCCTCCCCTTGTCCATTCCAGTTAGGGCGATATACAGAAGAACTATCCGTAACCGTCTCCGTATCCTTCACTGCCGAAGTGTATACAGCAGATGAAATTTCTGTTGTAGAGATATTTGTGCCGGTCAGGCCTGGTGATGTAGGCCAAGATTCTGGCTGCGTGGATCCAGGCACGAAGAATCTTCTCTTTTCCTTGGTCGTATAAATTTTCTTAATGGTGGGTGAACTGCCATTCTGCGAAAAACCAATACCCTGTCCGAGAATGGTCACAGCGCCGACGGTAAGGGCGGTTTTCTTCATGAAATTACGGCGGGTGATGCCATTTGAGGATTGGTCTGATAGGTTCATGGTGTTGTTTGATGAGTTTGTTTCAAGAACATTTTGTTCTTGCCACGTTGGGGGGGGGGGGGGGGCAA
>JAYTLO010000140.1:0-11618 GCA_043729385.1 Akkermansiaceae bacterium | reverse complement strand
CCCATACCTCGATCTCGCCGCATCGCTCGGCAAATTATTGTCGAAAATCGCTCCCGCGCAGTGCGACGCCATCCGCGTTTCCTACCTCGGCCCGGTCTCAGAACTCGATACCGAGCTGGTCACCCGCAAGATCCTAACAGGCTACCTCGCCGCCGCCCATCACGAAGCTCAGGTGAACTTGGTGAACGCTCCAGCCATCGCCAAAGCGCATGGCATCAGCGTCACGGAATCGTCCGTCGCACTGGCCACCAACTGCACCGAGCTGATCGAAGTTTCCGCGATCAAGGGCAATGAAGTTTGCACTGTGGCCGGCACCTTCTTCGGCAAGTCCGCCCGCATCGTCCACATCGCCGGCCACTACGTAGAAACCAATCCAACCGGTCGATTTTTGTTTGTGGAAAACGACGACCGCCCCGGCATCGTCGGTGCCATCGGCACCTCCCTTGGCGAAGCCGCAGTGAACATCGCAAACATGGCCTTGAGCCGCAATCCCGCAAATAAGCAAGCGGTCACCGTGATCGAGGTGGACACCGAGCCACCCGTCCAACTGCTAGAAAAACTGCGGTCCACGCCCGGCATCATCCGCGTTCTCAGCTTTCAGTTATAAAAATACACGAATTCCGAAAAATCCGTTGCCAACCCCGATTCAGATTCCTTAACCTCCCCGCAGCATGAAAAAACTCCTCGTCATCGCTACTGCCCTAGCTGCCTTCAGCGGTCTAGCCGTCGCCGACATCCAAGCACCTCCCGGTTCCACCTACACGTCCTCGCGCAAGCTTGGCCGCGCCCTTAGCAACATCATGTATGGTTTCATCGAGATCCCAGAACAGATCGTGCGCAAGAACGACCAATACGGTCGCAAGGCTGGATTCAGCTATGGTGCCGTTGATGGAACCAGCCGCGCCATGCGTCGTCTTGGTTACGGTTTCTACGAACTCTTCACCTTCAATTGCCCGACCTATCGCGGCACATTCAAGCCACCTTATGAGCGCTGCGGAGAAGACAACCGCATCGAAATGAATGTTCACGACGGCCTCTCCGAGTTCCCGCCTGAACTCGGCTTCGACGGTGGTTATCAACACGTCCGCACTCAGAAATACTGAGCTAACAGCCCACTCGATTAATTTTAAATCCCGCCAACGGTTCGTCCGTTGGCGGGATTTTTGTAGGCACCGCTGACTTCAGTTCAATGCCTTCAGGGATTCATCGGCTGCGGCAGCTTATTGCTCCTAACACCAAAGGTGTTGAGTCCTCCAGCCCGGGGTTGCCGTTCACGGCTACCCCGGGGGAAAAGTCATTCATGTCATGAACTCCATCGGAGTTCCGGCGTGGTTCGGGTCGTTGGACCGAGTATCCCGGGGTAGGCGTTCGTTCCTCACACCAACCCCGGGCTGGAGGACGTAACACCGTTGGGGTTAGAACTGCACTCCACCCGTCCTTAAAGGCATCGAACTCCAGTGGGCGGCTCTCTTCGCATCTCTCCGCCCCAAAAAAAACGGGCGCGAATCGTTTCCGATCCACGCCCGATGTTGCACAATTTCCCCCCAAAAGTCCCGGCTGGCTTTGCGTGGCGTATCATCGTCTTCCCCCCGGAGTTCGATGGCGCCTGATGCAGAGTTTTGCGGGACAGGATATGTTGAGAAAGCTTCAGTTCACTTGCGTGCGCCGTCGCTTTCGTTGGATGTAAAATGAGCCTGAAAGCTAAGTTTTGGAAGCTATTCTAGCTCCCATACCCGGCCGGATGGTCCCGATATCGGCCATAAGAGTGCCGACACCTAAGGATTCTTCGCCCCGTCTCTGAATTTTTTCCACGGTGGCGGTTTGGGCTTCCATGTGGAGGCCGGGAGTTCGTCATCGAATTCCGAGCGCTGACCGATCCCGCGCAGCAGGCTGCTGATTTCCTTAGCCTCATGGAGCAGCTCGACCATCCGCACTGGCGTGAGGGCCGGTTGCTTGAGTTCCGCTTTCACTGCGGCGTCGCGCCGTTGCAAGACCGTGCCTGATAGCAGCGCGAGTGCTTGTTCGGCCGCTTGCATGCCATCCAGCGAGACCCCTTCAAGGCTCGAAGTCTCGTGAGCCAGCGCGAGACGATCCGGCTCTGCTAGACCACCGATGAACGCATTCACGGCGGCGTTAGAAGTCGGGTCCGGCGCGGCTCCCAAGATGGTTTCCAACAATGGGACGCCTTCTAACCAACGGTTTGCCTCGTGCAATGTCTCGAATTGCTCTCCCAGAAACCGCTGAGCCGGGCCGGATGTTAGAGCTAGATGACACAGAAAGGCAACGATCCGGTGAAGCCGCGTCGGCTCGGCGGGCGCGGCGATGCCGCCATCGCCCGCAGTCTTCTCGGCATACACCCGTTTCGGCTGGGACTTGGCCTTGGCAATGGCCTCGCGGAGGGAACTCGTCGATGTCTGGAGCTGCACGGCCACCACGTTGAGCTGGTTATCCTGCACCGCGAAATCCGTGATTAGAGCTAACATTTCCGCACATTCCTTTAATGCTGCGGCCCGCGCTGAGGGAGAATCGAGAACTCCGTTTGCCTTCGCCCGTTCGAGTTTGAAATGGAAAAACTCCTTGGCGTTAAAAAGCAGCTGCCGGAACGCATCCTCGCCGTGCACTTTCAGAAATGAGTCTGGGTCATCGCCCGCTGGCATTTCCACCACACGGACACCCAGCCCCTCGGGTGCCAGTTGCCGGTAAGCTTTCTCCACCGCCGCCATGCCCGCGTTGTCCGCATCAAAACAAATCAGCACGTTGCTGGTGTAGCGTTTGAGAAGCCTTGCGTGGTCGCTGGTGCAGGCCGTGCCAGAGGTGGCGATGGCGTGAGTGAATCCATACTCGTGGCAGCAAATGGCATCGAGTTGTCCTTCGCAAAGCAGCGCGGCTTTCTCGGCGAGAATCGGCTTTTTCGCCCGGTCCAAGGCAAAGAACACCTTGGATTTCTTATAAATCGCCGTCTCGGGCGAGTTGATGTATTTCCCGCTGTTTTTGTTCTCGCGAAGTTGCCGGGCGGTGAAGGCGATCACGTCGCCAATTTCATTTCTGATCGGGAACATCAACCGGTCCTGAAAGCGCACGAACAGTCCGGACTGCGGTTGATTGTCTTCCTTCAGTTTGACGATTCCCGAATCTACCAGGTCGCGACCGGTAAATTTCCGCGAACGCGCCCAATCGAGAAACACCTTCGGATTGTCCGGCATCCAGCCGACTGACCAGCTCGCAGCCATCGCACTGCCGAAGGCCCGCGATTTCATGTAATCTCGGGCGTGAGCCGCCTTGGGATCCTTTATCAGTAACTCATGGAAAAACGCCGTTGCCTCGCGGTGGATGTCCAACAGCTTCCCCCGCGTCCGCCGCGACAGGTCCGCATTTGGATCAGAATCTTCCTCGACGATGTGGATCCCCGCCCGCGACGCCAGTTTTCTAACGGCATCAGTGAACGGAAGATTCTCATGATCTCGGACAAAAGAAATCGCGTCCCCTCCTGCACCGCAGCCGAAGCAATGAAACCGCTGGGTGGACGGCGTGATGTAGAACGACGGCGTCTTCTCGTTGTGAAACGGACAATTCGCCCGAAACGACGAACCCGCCTTTTTCACCTGAATGTAAGAACCGATCAAATCGACGATGTCCGTCGCTTCGAGCACTTTCTCCACACTTTCTTTCGGAATCTGGGCCACAGGTCTTGCTGGCCGACAGCCTAATCCCCCGCAGAGCACGAGGCGAAGCTGGAATTTTAAAATCGCGCCGAACGCGCTGAATTGCTTGCCAAGTCCGGGCCGGGCCATCCATTGTCCCGCCCGGCCCCAACCTTTGAGGCCACCGACTTGGAAAGCATGCTTAGCTCAGTGGTAGAGCACATCCTTCACACGGATGGGGTCGCAGGTTCGAAACCTGCAGCGTGCACCAGTTTTAGGAAAGCCGATTTCTTGGTCGGTTAGACGGTTCGGGAAAAAAATGCAGAAATGCGCCGAGTTCGCGCATTATGGATCTTCCATGCTTTTTGAAATGTGAATTGATAGAGGATTTCCCCTTCATTCTAAGCACTTTTGGTGTCCGCAGCCGGAGTGGAGTTTCTTCTGCTAAGGAGTTGAGCGATCCGCCAGCACTAACCTAACCGCAAACGGATGTGCTGCGTCGATTCCTTCAAGAACAACCAACAACTCGAAAACATGAAAAAGACATTGATGCTATCACTTCTACTCGCTGCTCCAGCATTCGCAGGAACTTCACAAGTCATGACCGAGCAATCAACGGCCCCTACTGCCCAAGATACCTGGAGCTGGTTTGCGGGAGGTTCCGGCGGCTAACTGTTCGAATTCGAAGAGGATACGTACACGCTTCACTTCGGAGCCAAATCCCCGTGGTCCGTCGCGGGCTGGAGCGTCGCTTTGTTTGCCGAGGCTGGCTGGACTGAGAACCACGATCAAATCGACAACACGCCTCTCCTGACCGGTGATGAAGATTCAGATCTGGATGTGGTGCCACTAACGTTCAACGTGAAGTTAGAAAAACTCATTGCTGATCGGTTGAGTGCCTACATCGGCGGTGGACTCGGTGCCACCTACCTTGATGCCGAGATAGAGTCGCCTTTCGCTGGCGACTATGAGTCAGGAAATGATTGGGTGTTCTCAGCCCAAGTCTTTGCAGGACTGGCCTATCATGTGAGTGACTCGTTTGAAATCTTCGCCGGTGGCCGCTGGATCTATTTCGATGATCCGGAATTCAGGGGCGTTTCTCTCGGCGACGACTGGTTGGTCGAAGGCGGGGTTCGCTTCCATTTCTAAAACTCAATAAACGTCCCCGGCCTCCTCAGTGGCGAATACGGAGTGGTCCGGGACCGATCTGGACACCTTTGATTCCCGCTACATTCCCAGCAGCGGAAGTGGCGACCTTCGGTTCCGACACCCCGCTCGGGCGGGCCGGCGAACCCTTGGGAATGTGCAGAATGTTATGTATTCCTCGCCAGTGCGGATGCGAATTACATGACCGGCCAGATTCTCCATCCCAATGGTGGGGAAATCATTAATGGTTAGGAATGGCCCGAGGCGAAGGTTTGGTGGGCGGCTTGGATTCGCCTCACCTCAATTCCATCTCGCTGGCGGATCGCATCCGCCTCCAAATCTGTGAAATTGATTTCCTTCCACGCCGGGTAAGTGGATGCGATTTCGCGCAGTGCCACCCATAACAACCGCTTGCCTTGCACTCCGAGAGTAAGCATTTCTAACGCCTCGAAAAGTCCCAGTTTTCCAGGCTCCAATCCTTCCCACATGAGTTTGAGAGACCCCATCCGGGCGGTGAGATTTCCGGCTGTTTTCAATACACCACTGGGTTGTAGTCCGACTGTGGTTAGGAGAAACTCCAGTAACCGCTGGTCCCTTTCAACATCAGTTTTAAACTTCTGAAAAAACTCAACCGCCAGCGGATCTTTAAGGGAGTCGATGAGATGTCCGATTAGCAAAAGTGCGCCGGAGGAGCCGGCGAGATGGTCGTTCAAATAGCGTTCGAGTTTCTGGTTCATAGTAGTAGTGTAATAGGCTGCTTATCGGGTGTTAGAGTGCATAAGCTATTGCCCCAGTAGTGACTTCGGGATCGTCTGGGGTTTTAGATTTAGCCAGTCGGACGGAGGCTCTAAGGGCTCGCGGATGGTGAATCCATTTGCAGAAACATCGCGGAGATCGCTCCAGTTCACTGGCATCGACACGGCGGCGCCCGGCCTGGCACGGAGGCTCCAAGGCGCGATGCAGGTGGCACCGCGCCCGTTGCGCATCCAGTCGATGAAGATTTTCCCGCCTCGTTTTGCTTTGCTTGCGGTCACCACGAAGCGCTTGGGATTGTGAGCCGCGACGGCCACGGCGACGGCTTTCGTGAAGTCGCGCATGATCGGCCACTCATGGGTTCGCTTCAGATGAAGCACGATGTGAAGTCCCTTCCCACCCGATGTTTTCACGACGGTGGAAAGTCCCTGCTCCGCCAGATAATCCCGCAGCAGAAGCGCGGCTCCGAGCACCTCTGGCCAAGGTACGGAGGAGTCTGGATCGAGATCCCAGGTTAGATAATCCGGCTTTTCGGGATCGGGAAATCGCGCCCCCCAAGGATGAAATTCGATCCCGCCGAACTGAGCCAGCGACACTAAACCTTTCACGTCCTTGATATAGAAAACAGTGGTACCGTCGTCGAGCTGCCGCTGCTGCACGTGAGGGGGAATGTGAGTGGGAAACGACTTCTGGAAAAATGTCTGACCCGAGATGCCGTCCGGTGCCCGCAACAATGCCAAAGGTCTGTTAGCCACATAATCAAGCATCCATTCCCCCACCCTTTCATAGTGGCGGGCGACTTCTAACTTGGTGATTTGATCGGCAGGGTAGACGAGTCGCTCGGGGTGGCTGATGGTGATACCAGCCGCCGTGGAATGCGTGTTTTCGGGTGCCGTGGATTGCAGAGCATCGAGATGCACATCATGGGCAGACTTGTCCTCGCGAAGAGCGATGAAACTTCCTTGGCGGATCGAGCCGTCACGAGTGAGTTCCGCAAACTCGATCTCCGCGACTAAATTAGGCAGAAGCCAAGTGACCGCTGGCTCCTTCGATGAAAATGGTTTTTCCGCTGACTCTAACGCCTTGAAGATCGCTAACAACTTTTTCCGCATGGCATCGGAAAAGCCGGTGCCGACCTTCCCGCGCGGGATCAGTTTGCCGTTCTCAAACGAGGCCAACACCAACGCGCCGAATGCCTCCAGCGATCCCTTGGGTTCGGTGTAGCCGCAGATAACAAATTCTTGCCGGGCGCGGCATTTCGACTTTGCCCAATCCCGCCGCGCGCCTTCCAAGTATCTACCGTCCGCCCGCTTGCTGATGATGCCCTCGAGTCCGTTCGCACACGCCTGTTTGAAGAGATCCTTCCCTTGCGCAGCGGGCCATACTTTCGAGCGCCGGATGGTGTCCGACTCGTGCGGAATCACTGCGGCGAGTTTCTCAAGCCGCCGTTCGAGCGGCAAATTCCGGAGATTCAGCCCGTCGAAATGCAGTAGATCAAACGCGACAAACGCGATCTCTTTGCCCTTCCCCAATTGCAGCGCGGTTTGTAAGTCCCCGAAGCGCGAGCGACCTTTTTCGTCGAACACCACCGCCTCGCCGTCCATCACGAAATCCTTGGTGGTGAGTTCTGATAGTTGCGATGCGAGTGGTTGAAAGCGGTCGGTCCAATCGATCTCGTTGCGGGTAAAAAGTCGTAGAGTTTTATCCCGCTGCACGGCGATCAGCCGATAGCCGTCGTATTTGATTTCATGCAACCATCCACTCTCGTTAGGCACCGACGGCACCACGCGCGCAAGCTGAGGGGAAACGAATGCGGCCTTCTCGCGCTCTGGTTTATGGACAGCAGACTGCGGCAATTCATCGTCCAGCATCCGCAACAGCCAGTTTGGCTCCTCACGCATTTTGGCCAGCAGGAAAATTCCGTTTAGCCGCTCACCTTTCAGGACAAATTTGAGTTTCCCTTTAGCGAATGACTTCTTCCAGTCCGCGTCCAGCGGTTGCCAAATGCCCTTGTCCCAGATCGCCACCGTCCCAGCGCCATAATTGCCTTCGGGAATGACGCCTTCGAAACCGCCATAATCTAACGGGTGATCTTCGACATGCACAGCTAACCGTTTCGCCGCAGAGTCTTCTGGAATCCCCTTGGGCACGGCCCAGCTCGCCAAAACTCCATCTATCTGCAGCCGGAAATCGAAATGATGAGAGCGGGCATGATGCTCTTGCACGACGAACGAGAAGCCTTCTTGAGTGGCAAGTTTCGCCGACGGCTCTGGCGTCTTTTGGAAGTCCCGCTTTTGCCGGTAGCGCTCAAGCGCTGCGACGGGGCTTTTTGGCGGCGGTGCTTTTCGCGGCATTTTTCTTCGGCGGTGGGCGTTTGGTGGCTTTCTTCGCGGCGGCCGGAGGGGTTTTAAAACTCCGCGCCAAGTAGTCTGCTAGATCAAGAACCTTGGACCCGCCTCCTTCCTCATCGTCGTCACTTGGCTGGACGACGTCGTCCACCGATTCTCCGCCCGCGACTTTCTTCTCGATGAAATCCATTAGCGCGGAACGGTATTCATCATGGAAATCGTCGGGCTTCCAGGCTTCCGTCATTTCATCGATCAGCCGAGTTGCTAGATCCATTTCCTTTTTGGAAGGTTGCCATTCTTTACTCTCCGACGAGGGAAGTTCTAGTTTAGAAGTTGCCCGGATTTCTTGAGGAAATCTCAGTAACATAATCATTAAGGCGTCTTCTTTTACAAACAGCGCTGATAAGTATTCGCGAGTGCGAATCACTAACTTAGCAATGCCCGCCTTGCCGGTGCTTCGCAGCGCCTCCCGCAGCAGCGCGTAGGCTTTGCGCCCGCGCTTGTCGGGTTCGAGATAGTAGGGTTTTTCGAAAAGCACTGGGTCGATTTCCTCCAGAGCCACAAACTCGGTGATCTCGATTGTCTTGGTCAGTTTGGGTTGCACCGCATCCAAGTCATCACCTGTTAGCAGGATGAACTGACCGTCCTCATGCTCATAGCCCTTCACCATGCGGTCCCAAGGAACCTCCTCGCCGGTATCCGCATTCACGCGTTCGTAGCGAATGCGTGCGTGATTTTGACTGTCCACCATGTGGAGCTGGATATCAGAACGGATCTCGGCACTGGTTAGCGAGACTGGAATGTTTACCAGTCCGAATGCGATCGATCCTTTCCAAATTGAGCGGGCCATGGCGGTGTTGGGAGACCGTTGCCATTCGCAGATTCCGTTCCAGCGGACGAATGCCGCATTTACCGATGTCTGCATCTAACCCGTGATTGCCGATTGCAACGCAGGAAATCTAAGCCATGCGATTTGCAGCCCGATGCTACTTGGGCTGCTCGGCTTTGGCTTCTGGGAGCCGCGGCATTTCTGGAGATGAAGCTTTACCGCATTTGTCCACGGCGATCGCTGCGGCCACCCCCACGATGACGAGCGTGGCGAGGGAGATAAATTTGAGCGGTGAGGGCGTGCTCGGTTCGACGGGGGCTGCGAGCTGAGGAACCTCTGGTGGGGCGTCGGCGGGATTGAAAACCTCGAACTGATAGGGTGGCAGCGAGAGTGATAAGGGCAGATCAATGGGCCGTAAAATCAAGCCGCTAGGGTCTGCTAGAAATAGTCGCCCATCTTGGAAGCGTCCGAGCGTGCGCCAAAAGGGCGGGATGCCGGTGAGCGGGAGGGTGACTTCCGATGCGGGCGATGCGCCGATTCTGGCATGAGTGCCCGGTGGCAGGTCGAACTCGACCTTCAAGTCGGGACTGTAAGAGCGGAGATGAATGGCGTGGGGTGACATAGAACGTCTTGATTCCTGATCCCATAGAGACCGCTTGCTCCGCTGGACTCAAGGACAATCTCCGTGAGCGCCTTGATGGAAAACAGAACGGCGGGCCGTGCCGAAGCACGACCCGACGCGGGGGTGAGACATTGTTATTTCACCACTTCGAGGCGACCGAAGAGCGAAATCTGACCTACTCGGCAGACACAAAAGAAAGACACCGGAACGACATGCGCCCGGTGACTTTCATTCTATAACAACCCTGAAATTTTAGGCACCGCAGCGGCGGTTAGATTCAGGACGAACGTGCGGTCAGTGGCACTCGCCATCTTGCCCATTGGGTATCAGAAAAAATACGATGCCGTATGTGTAACCGCCATGTGCCCGTAAATGTCGCTGGGTTCGGGGTGTGTCCACTGAACATGAGGGAATAGGAATTCACGGCATAAGTATAACCCGCCGCAAGGGTGAAGAACTGGCCAAGACCACCGCCGTCGGAATAGTCCTTGCCTCCAGCAGAAGCGCCGCTGTTTAGGTTCTGGAAACCGTCGCTAGCCGTTGGAGCAGTCACACCGACGTTGGCCAGCGTGATGGAAACATCGGACTCGCGATGAAGACTCATCCCGTCTCAAAGGCAATCAGCCCACAGATTCAGGGAAAGCCACAGATTGGAACCCATCAACCCAGAAAGGAAAATGACAGAGGTGTCAGCCACGAAATTTACCACTGATTGCGCTGATTTTGACTGATTTCACTGAAAGAATGGGCAGCAATTCGACTCACCTTTTGGGTGAGCTGGTAATCCTTTCCAACCTCTTAAAAATCAGTTCAATTAGTGAAATCAGTGGTTACCATCTTCCTTTTTAGCACCAGAATCGTTCGGTCGCTGTTCGGTGCTCCCGATTGCCGATTTGCAAGACTTCGCGCTCCTGCGGTTGTACGCCGTGGTCGCCGCGTCCGTAAATGTGCATTTCCACGTTGGGCACGCCGGCATTGAGCATCGGCGTGAAATAGTCGGTGGCCCACAGCGCGTGGACGCGGTCACCGGCAAAGGCGATGAAGCCCGGCGGAACGTTGGCGGGGATCGGCGTTTCGGGAAATTTCGTGAACGGCGTGGGTTCCGGATAGATGACACCGACGAAAAACGGACGCGCGGAAATGTTGGCTAACGGATCCAGGCGGCTGTTATTTTTTTCTCGAAATCGCCGAAGAACTAAGCGGCGGGAGCGGACAGCTCGGCTCCGGCGGAGAACCCGACCATGCCGATTTTCGCGGCATTGAGATGCCATTGCTTGGCATGCGAACGGACGATGCGGATGGCTTGGAGCGGGTCATTGGCGGCATCGGTCGTGGGTTCATAGCCGTCGATGCCCAAGCGGTTTCATGAGTTGGATTCTGGAAAACTTGAATTCACCGCGCAACCGGCATGGCCCCGAGATCGGGGATACCGGTCCCGCGCGGGCTGCCGTCCTGATAGGTGGCGGGCAGGTTTTCCCACCGTCCGCCGGCGCCGATCGCCGGGCTGCCGGGCTTGAGGCGGAAATCACCATTGGCGGCATCCACGAACAACGGATCGGCGGTGACCGGGCTGTCGCTGGGCGTGGGTGGCCCGCTTCCTCCCCAGTAGAGGTTGTGGGAAATGACGATATCCTGCGAGCTGCCGTTCACACGGTTGATCGGCTTGTCCGCCGGGGCGACAATGATGTTGTTGAGCATGCGGCAGTCCGTGCAGCGGGTGAGGCTGATCTGGGCGTAGTCCATGACCAGGTTGTTGCCGATGGCGGTGTTGTTGATAAAGTCCACATGGTTGCTAGAAAACGCGTGCATCCCGGAACCACCGTTGCGGTAGCTGACATTTCCCTGGACGAGGGTGCGCCCCTGATAGACGCCGTTGGGCGAGTTGCCCTGGGTGTTGCAGAGGTCGTCCACGATGATGCCGTTGCCGTCCGATAGCTTGCCGGTGGCTTCCCAGATCTGGGTGCAGAGGTTGTCGTGCGTCCGGTTGTTACGGATCAGCAGGCGGTGCTCGCAGGGCGTGTCCTCGAAGTTGAAGGCCTGGAGGATCGAAATTCCCGATCCGGCGTAAATCATCCACTTGCAGTTCTGATAGATGTGGTTATTCTCGATGGCGATGCGCTCGGCGTGGATGAAGCTGACGCCGCCGCCGGGGCAGTCGAAAACGGTGCAGTCTGCCAGACGGATGTGGTGGGGCTTATCCTGCTGAAAGCGACCGCTCACGGAGATGCCGTTGCCGTTGGTTTCCGGCTCGCGCTTGCCGATCTTGTCCTTGAATTTCG
>JAYTLO010000139.1:0-5608 GCA_043729385.1 Akkermansiaceae bacterium | reverse complement strand
GCGCCATAGACGTGGAAAATGAGCAGGTCGGGCTGGAAGGGATAGAGATCGGTCTCCGCCGTCTTCACCAGCGCTTGGGAAACGTAGCCGCCCAGCGCGCGGTTCTCGATGACCAGGTCGGCATGGGGGAAGCGCGCCCGCAGGTCGTCCGCGACGATCTTGGACCAGTTTTGCTCGGTGATGCTTTGCCCGTAGAAAAGCACGCGGACGGTGTTGCGCTTCTCCGGCGTGCTATCGGCCAGCAGTTTCATGGTGCGCTGGATGTTGCGGCCGTATTCGGCAGTGGCTCCCAGCGACTTCGGTGCGGGAAACTCTGCGGCAATGGTGGATGCAGCCAGCGGGAAGAGCGTGAGGAGGGTGAAGCCGAGGGTTTTCAAAGGAGCGGGCAATGTGGGTATGGAATGGCTAAGAACGCCCGCTGATGGGTTACGGTTTAGTCACAAGATGAAAAAATCTCCCGGAGGGCCGGGTGGAGCTCAAAAGTGCCGTGAGTGCGCGGTAGTGATTCGCCTGCCCGCGGTTACAACCGGTCGTAAGTTAACGGCTTGCGCTGCTCGCGGGCCAAGAGGCTGTCGGCTTCCTTGTCGTCCACGAATTGCTCGAGCGCGGGGTCCCAATTGAGTTTGCGCCCCGTGCGGATCGCCGCCATCACCTGCTGCCGCAGGCCCGTGCCGGAGTCGGCGATCGTCAGCGACCCGTCATTCGCCATCGCGATCGCCATCGGTTGGGATAGCTCGGGAAAGGTGACGGCCTTTCCATCGCAAGTGATTCCCTTGGGCACAAACTCCCATTCCTGATGCTTGGGGTCCGTGTAAACAACCTCCAGCTTCCAACGCCGGTTGGCTTTGTCGGTAACTTCCAGGCTGTTGGCTTCGACCTCCTTGTTGCCGATCACGTGGCCATCTCTATCCACGCCAAATTTTCGCCCGCCCTCATCCCAGTGGCTCCATGTGTTCACCGTGCCGTCCGGCTGGACTTTGGTGTAATTGAAGAAATTCTGCACCCACTTGTCGTCCGCGCCAGAAAATGAATTTCCCACCCACGAGACCTCATGTTCAAGGGTTCTGCCGCACGGGCGGCGAAAGTCGCACCTAGAAGCGCAACGCCGAGGATGACTTTGAATTGCATTGATTTGAGTCCGGAAGTCAGGGTTTCTCCGCCAGCCGTGCTTTGAATCTGCCGGCGTGAAATCCTGTCCCGTTTTCACGCCAAGCCCGTAAGCGTGCCCGTGGCGTCCTGGAATTTGTCAGTTTCGACGCCCATCTTCTGGGCGACGGTGAGCAGGACGTTTGAGAGCGGCGGATGCTTCTCGGGATCGTGGGCGAGGTGCTGGTTGTGCTTCATGCCCCAGGCGGAGCCGCCGGCGACGAGAAGCGGAAGGTCTTTCGGCGAGTGGTCGCCCTTTGTACCGCTGTTCATGCCGCTGCCATAGACGACCATGGTGTGATCGAGCATCGGCCTGCCGCCTTCGTCCGTGGATTTGAGGAATGTGAGGAAGCGATCAAGACGGCCGAGATAGGCCCGGTCCACGCTGGCGAGTTTTTGGAGCATGCCAGGATCGCCGCCGTGGTGGGAAAGTTCGTGGTGATTTTCGCCGCCGGGTGCGATCCCGCCGGCTTCGCGAGCCCACTCGAAGGTGATGACCCGGGTGGTGTCGGTGAGAAAGGCGAGGTAGCTGATCTCCAGCATGACATCAAGCCACATCGGGCGGTCGTGGTTGTCGCCGGGCTTACTGTTGAGCTGGAGGCCGGTGGGATCGACTTTCGGCTTCGGCACGTCGATCCACTCGACCTGGCGCTGGACCCGGAGCTCGGTCTCGCGGACGGAGTCGAAATATTCCCGGAGCTTGGATTGATCGGCGGTTCCGAGTTTCCTGCCGAGTGTCTTAGCCTCGCCGAGGACGTCGTCGAGGATGCTGCGTTTTTCAGCATAGCGCTTCAGCGTCGCCTCGCGGGAAGAGGCATCGTCGGGGACGAACAGACGGTTGAAGAGATACTGCGGGTTGTTCTCGGTGGGCAGGGGCGTGCCGTTGCGGTCGAAGGCCAGCGTATGGCTGTGCAGCGCGCCGCCGGTGCCGGACATGTCGCCGATTTCCAGCGAGGGAAAACGGGTTTTGGCTCCGATTTTCTCGGCGATCACCTGGTCGATGGAAACCGTGTTGGTGTAGTCCTTGCCGGGCACGGCGCGGAGGTCGGCTCCGGTCAGCCAGGTATCCGCGCCGGAGTGGCCGCCCGTGGCGTGCGGGTGGCCGAGACCGGTGAGGACGGAGAAGTCGTTGCGATGTGTCTTCAAGGTTTCGAGCGTGGGCGAAAGGGCGTAACCGGCGCCTGTGGTGCCGGGAACCCACTCCATGCCGTTCACCCCGTTCGACACATAGCAGAAGATGGCACGTGGAGTTGGTTTCGTCCCAGAGCTGCCTAATGGCCGGAAGGTGGATGGCGCGGCACAAGCCCTTGGCATCATTGCTTCGAGGAACGGCAGGGCGATGGTCGCGCCGATACCGCGAAGGACGGTGCGGCGGGCGAGCGGCTGGTGAAATAGCGGGTTCATCTTATTTGGTGCGGAAGAGGTCAGACTGGGTGATGGCGAGAATCAATGAACGGATGGTGTAGTCATGCTCCTTCATGATTGCCACGGATTTCCGGATGGCCGGACGATCCGAAAAGCCGAGTTCCCGGCCCAACGCGTAGGTGGCGACTTGGCTGGCGAGGGAGTTGAGAAAAAGATCCTCATGGCGCAGCAGTTCGGCCTGGAGTCCGGCGACGCCAACGATTTCCGTGCCGTCGGGCATTTTCGCCCGGGTGTCGATGACAGGGTCGTTGTCCTCGATCCTTCCTCCGTAGCCGTGCCCTTCGCGGTCGCGCCACTCGCCGGTGGCATTGTAGTTTTCCAAAGCGAGGCCGAGGGGATCGATTTTGTCATGGCAGCGGGCGCACGACGGATTTTCCCGGTGAATGGCGAGACGCTGGCGAACCGTCGCCTTGTCCATTCCGGGGACGGCGTTTGCGATTTCGCCGACATTCGCCACGGGCAATCCGGGGTCCGAGCCGAGAAGAGTTTTAAGCACCCACACGCCGCGCACGACCGGCGAGGTGCGGGTGCCGTTGGAGGTGTTGGCATGAAATGACGCCTGCGTGACCAGTCCGCCGCGACGGATGTCGGGCGGCGTGGTTACCCGCCGGATGGCGTCGCCTCGCACACCCGGAATTCCGTAAAATCGCGCAAGCCGCTCGTTGATGGTGACGAAATCGCTTTTGATGAGATTTCGCGCGTCCAGATCGTGGCGGAGGATTTCGGAGAAAAATCCTTCGGTTTCGCGGACGATGGACAGCTCCAGATGTCGGTCGTATTCCGGATAAAGATTCTTTGCGGGAGGATTGGTTCCGATTCTCCGCAATCCGAGCCATTGGCCGCCGAAGTTCTTAACGAATGCAGCGCTCTTGGGATCCGCCAACATGCGCTTGGCTTGGGCGGACAATACTTCCGGTTTCGTCAGCTCACCCGATGCTGCGGCTCGAAACAGCGCATCGTCAGGCATGGAAGACCACAGAAAATACGAAAGGCGCGAGGCGAGTTCGAACGCCGTGAGCGGACGCGGTTGGGCGGCGGGTGCCTCAGGTTCCACCAGATAGAGAAAATGCGGGGAGGTCAGCACCGCCGCGAGTGGCACCTTGATCGCCTCGACGAACGACGGCTTGTCAGCGCGCGTTTTTTCAAACAGCGCCAGCTTCGCATCGACCTCATCGCGCAGGGCCGGCCGCCGGTAAGCCCGCGTCATGAAGCGGGTGATGACCTCCCGGGCGTAGGCCTTCTCGTCCATATCCTTCAGCGGCGAGTCGAAAAGGATCCGGCTGTGGCTCGCGGGCGGCCACGCCGGATGGATCGGCCCCTCCAGCTCGATCCAGTCCACCAGCAACAGCGGCCGGGCGAATTCATCGTTTTTGATGATCGTCCAGTTTTCGAGCATCTGGGTGACTTCGTAACCTTGAAACAAAGAAACCGCAGCATCCTGGGTGGTGAAATGCATCGGCACTTCATAGATTGCGGGAGCATTTTCCGGTGCCGGGATGTCCAACTCCGCGATGGTTCGTGGTGTCCCTCCGAGGTCTTGGGTGATCTTCACCCGCGGCGGGCCGTAGTCGTAGGTCCGTGCCGTTTCGAAGTGCTTTATTTTCCCTGCCTGCTCCTCCAAGCGATGTTTCCGCCCTTTCTCGTTCCCCGGTTCCCTCGCGTCCTCTTCGAGGCGGTTCTTGTCCAGAAGCCGCTGCGCAGCCTCGACGGTTTCCGCCCGCGCCGGAATCCGCCCGGCAGCGCGGAAGCGCAGGATATAGTTGCCTTCATTCGGAACCTTAAAGAGCCGGAACGTGATCCCCCGATCTTCCGCCGGATGATGAATCGACGTGAAACCATTGTCAGAGCGATTGTTTCCTTTGTTCAGCAGCACGCGTTTGTCGTCAAACTTGATGAAAGTGCGGTCGCTGCCCTGCGTGTCCTCCTCAGGCTCGATGCGCCACTTCATGACGGGCGGCGCTTGCGGAGCCTCGACCAACGCCCGGTCCAGAATTTCACGGGCGGCGGCATAGTAGAGTTCCATTTGCAGCGGCGAAATCGTGAGTGCCTTGCCGATGTTGTCGAAGCCCCCGGCCGGAGGATCTTCTGGAAAAGCACTGGCGGGTGAAAAATTCACGCCCACCAGATCGCGGATCGTGTTGTCATACTCCGCGCGGTTGATCCGGCGCAGCACCATCCTAGTGCTGCGGCTTGCAATCTCTCCTCGTGACAGTTCTCCCTCAAGCCATGCGGCCACATTCCCTGCCTCCTCCGCGGTAGGTTGGTCCTCGTCCTCAGGCGGCATTTGGTGGGTGTTGATCACATTGACCACTTCCGCCCATTTCGCCGACACACTTGGATCGGTAAAATCGTTTGGCAGGTTATCGAGCCTCAAATCCGCTTTCTGAATCCGGGATCCGTGGCATTCGATGCAGTAGCTCTGAATGAAGGGCCGAACGATTCTCGCGTGGTTGGCAACGTCAGAAACAAATTGGGCCTCGTCCTTAGCAAATGCGGGATTCAGAAGGATTGTAAAAATGACCAAGCCGAAAAAAATTTCACCGAGGAGAGATTTTTTGGCCAAATTTAACCTTTCGAGAGGTCGGATATTTTTAAGCAACATTAGTTTGGAATCGATTCGCAGGGTGGAACGTCGATTCAATTGTCACGGTTTAGCCAACGCCCGCAATAAAGTGTGGCAGGAATTTCAGGGTTATGACTAAACCCAGAGCGAAGAACGGACCGTTCTGCGTCGTAAATGCCCGAGAATGAAGACAGCCTGGAAGAGTTTGTGCGCCAACTCACGAACCATCAGAACGATTTGTTTTTTTACATTCGTGCGCTTTGCGGGGATCCCGACGCCGCGAGCGATATCCGCCAACTGGTGAACATGATTTTGTGGAGAAAGCGCGCCGCTTTTCGCCCCGGAACAAGTTTCAAAGCCTGGTCGTTTCGGGTCGCTCAGCTCGAAGTCAAATCCTATCTGAGGAAGTCGTCGAAAAACAGATGTTTCAGTTTTGAACCGGAGTTGTTCGAGAGCCTGGCCATCGAGCTGCCG
>JAYTLO010000138.1:0-1586 GCA_043729385.1 Akkermansiaceae bacterium | reverse complement strand
GACATCTACCGCAGCACGGACCCATCATCCAACTTCACCAAGGTCGGCAACACGACGCTGCTGACGTGGCTGGATACGGGCTTGGTCAACGACACGACTTACTACTACCGCGTGCGTGCGGTCGCCGCCGGCGGAGCCGAAAGCGTGGACTCTGAACTCCTCGCCACCACTCCCGTGCTTCCGCAGGCCGGCGTCGCCTACGTGGTGCCCGCAGGCTTGGTGGGAACCTCGACACATCCTCGTTCCGTGGGCTTCGACTTCGAATCGCTCCGCGTGGTGGACATCACGCAACTCGGCTGCTTCGACAGCGGTAGTGATGGCATTGCCGGCACTCTCTCCGTCCGGCTCTACGACATCAGCGGGCCGACTCCCGTGCTGGTGGCGCAGGAAACATTCACCAGTGCCGACCCCGGCGTGCTGGTGGGCGGCAGCCGCTTCAAGACGCTGGCGACGCCTGTGCGGATCAATCCCGGATTCCGTGGCCGGCTCGCGTCCGACGGCTATTCGGCGGCGGATCTGCTCGGCAACAACGAGGACAATAATCCCATCCCGATCAGCACCAACGACGGCGGACAAACGCTGCGGTTCCTCCCCTACGGCTACATTGGCGATTTCGGCCGGATGCCCGTGGATAATGTGTTTGGCCCTGCCTACCGCTTCGCGGCGGGCACGTTTTATTTTGTGCCCGCGACGACGACGGGACCAGGCAACCTGAGGGTCCTCACCATCACCAACACCGAGGTCACGCTCGGCTGGGACGGCGGCGGCGTGCTGCAGGAGTCCACCACCCTATCGGGCTGGACAGACCTCCCCGGTATCACCAGCGGAGAGGCCTTCCCGCGCGTTGGGCCGAAGCATTTCTATCGCGTGCGTCCATGACCGGCAGGTTGCTGGGAGCCGTGCCTCGACGCCAAGGGATGCTATCTGTTCATCCGGCGGACTGAGCGGGCGCGGCGTGAACCATGAAGCGAGAGACGGCAAATACATTCTTCGCGCCGAAGACAACGGCGCGAAGAAAGTGAACCTGTTACGCTGGCGGCCCTCGTCCGCTGGCAGGAAAAAAGCAAGGCGGACTGGATGCAGTTGCATCCAGTCCGCAATCCGGGGGACAATTTGATGTAACGGCTTAAAGCCACCCTAACCGGAAATTCTGACAGCTTTACATGAGTTCGGAAATTTATCCGTACGGACCAAGTCGATCCAAGCTGTCCCGTCCATCCACAGCAGTTTTTCAATCTCCGGGAACGGATCCCACCTAAAAAAACCTAAAAAGCGTTTAGATAAGAATAATAATAATACCTCATATGATGTGTAATTTCCTGCCTCTTGCCTTAATCGGCTTCACTGCGGCCGCCGCCGCACCTTTTCAGAAAGATTTGATTGCCGGTGGGCTTTTGGATCCGATGTCGCTCACGGTCGCCCCGGATGGTGACGTTTACATAGTCGAGCGTGAGGGCCGGCTGCTGCGCGTGCGGCCTGAGACGGGTGGCGTGTTTGAAATCGGAAATCTGCCGGTTTCCGCCTTGCGATCCACTAATTCCAAAAGTGGCTCCGCTGTAGAGGACGGGCTTCAAGGCATCGCGCTT
>JAYTLO010000137.1:0-35534 GCA_043729385.1 Akkermansiaceae bacterium | reverse complement strand
CCGCATTTGATCCCGACCCGAGGCACGTTGAACGGGACAAGAGAACCCGAAAATCTCCTGTAGAATCAGGCATCCTAGCCTTAACCTGACGCAAATGGGAAGCTACCCTTCAGGAGACTTCTCGGGAATCGGCTCGGATTTCTGGGGCACGACCCAGAATGGCGGAGCCGATGGCAATGGCACGGTCTTCAAGCTCAACCGTACGACGGGCGTCCTCACCACCGTCGTCGAATTCACTTTTAATGGAGCTAGCAACAAGGGAAGCCAGCCACAAACAGCGCTGCGACTTGACGCATCAGGAAATTTCTGGGGCACCACCCAGTATGGCGGAGCCAGCTACTCAGGCACGGTCTTCAAGCTCGATTCCACCACGGGGGTCCTCACCACGGTCATTGAATTCACCGGGAACACCCTCACGAACAAGGGCCGAACTCCGCAGGCCGGCTTCTCCGCCGACAGCGCGGGCAATCTCTGGAGCAGCACCTCCTATGGCGGCGCAAGTGATCGCGGCACCCTCTTCAAGCTCAATCCCACGACTGGAGTCCTCACCACGGTGATTGAGTTTCCCGGAGGTGATTTCACCAAGGGCACATCCCCGGCAGCAGGCCTCACCCCGGATGGAGCCGGCTTCCTCTGGGGCAGCACCGCCACAGGCGGCACGAATGGATTGGGAACCCTCTTCAAGATCAGCGCACCAGCCGCCCCTTCCCTGACGACCAGCGTGTTGACCACCGTCGTCCATTTCACCGGAAATGGCGCGAGCAACAAGGGTTCGGCTCCGCAGGCCACCTTGCGCCCCGATGGCGCGGGCAATCTCTGGGGCACCACTCTCACCGGCGGTGCAAACGGGTTTGGCACGGTGTTCAAAATCAATACCAGCTCCGCAGTCCTCACCACCGTGGTCGAGTTCACCGGAAATGCAGCCACGAACAAAGGCAGCCAGCCCCGGTCGGAGCTGCTTGATGACGGCTCCGGCTCCTTCTGGGGGACGACCTCCCTTGGCGGTGCGGGCGACCACGGCACCGTTTTCAAAATTGATGCCGCTCTCGGACTTCTGACCACGGTGGCGGAATTCACCGGGACCGGTGGAGCGAAAACCGGGCGAACTCCCTGCGGCGGTCTGGGCTCCGATGGCAGCGGGTATCTCTGGGGAACCACCGCTTCCGGCGGCACGGGCGGCTTCGGCACGGTCTATAAAATCCACGCCATCAGCGGAGCATTCACCAGTGTCCTGGAATTCACCGGCAACGGAGCCAACAACAAGGGAGCCGCGCCTCGCTCGCGGCTGACCCCGGACGGTGCGGGGTATCTTTGGGGAACCACCGAAGACGGCGCGCTCGGCGACGGCACCGTGTTCAAGATCCTCGTGGGCACCGGACAACTGACCACCGTGGTGCAATTCACCGGCAACGGCCCGACCAACCGTGGTTCCCATCCCCTTGCCATGCTCACCAACGATGGCGGCGGTCGCCTTTGGGGCACCACCCGCAGCGGAGGCACGAACGGGCAAGGTTCCGTTTTCAGTATCCTCATTTCCACCGGCGTGCTGACCACCGAACTGGACCTTACCGGAAACGGCCCCCAAGCGAACAGCGGCAGTTCTCCCGGCCCCGGCGCATTTTACTTCCACAGTGACGGACGCCTTTATGGCACCACCTCGGACGGCGGCCCGTTCCATGATGGCACCGTGTTCCGCCTCCACTTCGAGGGTGCGCCGGAGATCGTGGTTCAAGGTCGTGATGGGAGTCCTTTGACGGACAATGTCGGTCCCACGGCAATTGGCCCCGTCCGTTTGAAAACGCCTTTCATTGCAACCATCACAATTCGCAACGACGGCTACTTTCCACTTTCCGTCCCTTCCATCACGATCTCGCGTGACGGATCAGCAACCGGACCCATCTCTTTGAAGGACGTTAGGTCTTATGACAGCCAGGGCAATTCCCGCTGGTCGCAATTCGGCCAACTCCCTCCAACAATCGCTCCCGGCGAGCGGGTTGATGTGTCTTTTGAAATTCCACCGAGTCAGCCGGGCCCACACAGTTTCACGATCCACATTTCCAGCGATGACAGTGACGAAAACCCCTTCGAAATTCATCTGACGGCCAACTTCACTTTTCAGAAAGATCTTCTTGTCGCCCAGCCCAACACGCACAACGTCCTTCGCTTCGACGGGATCACCGGGGAGCCGAAGGGAACCTTTATCGCAGCAGGAGCGGGGGGCTTGGATGCGCCAGCGCAGATGATCGTCGGACCTGACGAGAAGCTCTACATTGCGGATTCGGTCGCGAATGTCGTCAAGCGCTTCGATCTTGATGGCAACTTCATCGACAATTTCACGCCTGTGGGAACGCTGACCAATCCGGTCGCTCTGAAGTTCGGACCGGATGGAAAGCTCTACGTTTTGTGTGGGGGAGTAAACCGCCAGATCCATCGCTTCCACGGGACGACGGGAGTTCATGAAGCGCTGCTAGTCAATGCAACGAGTATTCAACTGAACAGCGCCAAGGACTTCATCTTCATGCCTTCCACCAATGATTTTCTGGTAACCAGTGCCACCAATGCGGTAGCCCGATTTAATTTCACGACCGGATCCTTCGTTTCAAACTATTTGAATTCTAGCAAAAACATCAGCGTTCTCAATTCGCCCACCGGCATCACCATTGGTCCGGATGGGAACTACTGGTTGGCTAGTTCCAACGGAACGAACAAAATTACCCGATTCAACATTATCAATGGAGCACGAATAAATGATGCCTTTACAGGTGGCAGTCTCACCGGTGGCCATCAGGAGATTAAGTATGAAAATGGCTTTTTGTATGTGGCAAATGGCAGCGCCAATAGCATCACTATTTATGATGCCTTTCATTATGTTCCTCCGGTATTTGATCCGGATTACATCCCCTCTAGTGTTAGTGGTTCTGTGTTTGTCCCGCAAGGGTCCCAAGGTCCTGCCAACCCGAAGAATCTCCTTTTCTTGGATTTCAACGGCCCCCCGAGCGCGAACGCCGGAGCCGATCAGTCGGCTTCTCCCGGCCAGGTCGTCACTCTGGCTGGCGCGGGCGGTGATCCGGAGGTCCTGCCGCTCAGCTATCAGTGGACCCAGCTTTCCGGCACTCCGGTCTTGTCCGGTTCCTTGCTGGCGAGCGGTGATGTAAACTCCGCAAGCCTCGGTTTCATCAATCCGGACAGCGGCGGCCCACTGGTGTTCCAATTGACCGTTAGCGATGGCGTGAAATCCGCCACCGACACGGTTGTCGTGACGATCAGCGGCCCGCCGGTTGGAGTGGTTCCGGTCCTGACCCTGCAAGCCGCGGACGGTTTGACCACCCAAGGTGCAATCCTCCACGGCACGGTGAATCCGGTGGCGGGCAGCGCAGCTTGTCGCTTCGAATATGGCCCCGTGTCCCTCGACACGTGGACTGCGGTTCAAACCGTGAACAGCGCCCAAGCCGTGAGTGCCACGCTCACCGGACTGCTACCCGGGCAAACTTATTTCTATCGACTCATCGCCACTAACGGGTCTGGCGGGCAGTTCAGCACAGAGAGAAGTTTCACCACCCTCTTCGAACATCGGGAGATCATCGTGGAATCCCCTCCATCCCCCGCTCTGACCGACGGCAGCGGAGAACTGGACCTCAGCAAGGTGATCCACGGCCGCAGTGGCATTGCCCGGATCATTACGATCCGCAACGGTGGAGCCACCGACCTGTTACTCGGCCCGATTACCAAGGACGGCACGGATCTCGGCGACTTCGCGGTTTCCACTCCCGCGACGACCGTCCTGTCCGCAGGAACCAGCGTGAACTTCACCGTCATCTTCACACCGGGTGCCCTCGGTATCCGCACGGCATCCATCCATATCCTCAGCAACGATGCGGATGAAGCGTCCTTCGACATCGCCCTGACCGGCACCGGAGTCACCCCGCCGGAAGCGTGGCGATTCCAGAATTTCGGAACCATCACCAACACCGGAAACGCCGCCGACAGTTTCGATCCCGATCACGACGGCTTGCTCAACCTGCTAGAACGGGCCTTCAACCTGAATCCCAACCAACCCGCGTTGCCCATCCTCACCCCAGGCACCGGCACCACCGGGCTGCCGCTGATCCGCCGGACCGGACAGCCGCCGGTGTTCTCCATCCAATATCTCCGCCGCAAGGCCTCCTCCAATTCCGGCCTCACCTACAGCCCGCAGTTTTCCTCCAGCCTAACTGCTAGCGGCCCCGATGGTTGGGCCACGGCTGCGGGAACGGAGACCGTCCAGTCCATCGATTCCGAATGGGAGCGGGTGACGGTGGAGGAAGACGCCAGCACTAACGACAAGCGCTTCGGGCGGGTGAAGGTGAGTTCCGGGGAGTGAGAGTGGAGCACACGCGCCCTCGCGTGTCGGCTGAGGCGCCCTCGCCGCAGCCATTGCGTTGTCCGCGCTACGAGCCTGATCGTGGCGAGGGCGCGTGTGCTCCCCTTTTCAGCAACAGCAGGCGGCGGGCTTGCCTGCTCAGCGCAGGCAACACTTTTTGTGTTTTTTTCCGCTGCCGCAGGGGCAAGGATCGTTGCGGCCGGCTTCCGATGGTACGGATTCGTTAGAGCCAGCGGTGGGGGGCGAATCCATGAGACCCGGGCGGAGCGGGGAGGATTTTGGCTGATAGGATTTGTATTGGTTGACGATGGAATAGGTGGCCGGCGCAGGGAGCGGAGAGGTGGCAACCTCTTGGGAAATCGAATGGAGACTCCCCACAATGTATTCTTCAACATAGCCTTTTTCCCAAGCTTGGGTGATGAGGGGAAGCAGGCGGATGGCGCGAAGGTCGGTGCAATTCCATACCACTGAGGAGATGAATTGAGTGTCCACAACGTTGTCGGCGCGCGGGCTGGCGATGATGAAGGTGAGGAGGTCCTCGTAGTGAGAGATGACCGTGTCCCGCAGTGACGGCTCGACTTGGGCGAGTTGAGACATCGCATCCGTTAGTTTGCTTTTCCCGGCGTAGGAAATGCCGGGAGATTTGAGCCATGCGGTGACGCGGGCGAGGTCGCCACGGATGATGTTAGCGAGCAGGTCAACGGAGGGTAGGTTTTTAAACCAGAATGAGAGGGCATCTGGATGCAGGCGGAGAAACCGGAGCAGGGCATCGAGCGATTCTGTGGCGTTGAGTTCCGCCAGGAAATGCAGCGCGTGAAAGGGGGCACAGGCTTCGCCTTCGTCGGCGGCGGGTGACATGAAATTCGGCGTGCGGAGGATGCTGTCATCCAGAACGTGGATGAGATCCGCGACGAGCGTTTCCCGTGGCAGGGCGAGAATTTCTCGGACGGCAGTTAGAGGCAGGGCCAAAGAGTGAGCGTAGAGGGAATGAATTTCCTGATGGTGAAAAGTGGGCTGGCCGGCATGGGTGATTTTCTTGGCCAAGGGAGGCATTGTGACTTCGATGCGCTGCGTTCGGATTGCGTGCATTTTCTCATCTAACTGCTTGCTGCAACTTATCAGAATTTCCCGCTCGACGACTCGACACGCGTCACTGCCAGGATCGATGACCTCGATCGCCGCCATCAGGCCACAAGCCAGTGTCGGATCACCGAAACGGGCCTGATAGAGTGCTACGATGAGGTAGTAGTTTTTCAGCTCAGAGACGTGGAACAGCTCCCGCTCGGGATAGAGTTTGGTGACATCGCACTCCGGGCCTAGCGCCTGTAGCACAGCGTCGGGTTTGTTAGTATCGAGCGCGGCGAGCGCGAGGCCGATGCGGGTGAAGAGGTAATCGGGATGAAACTTCGCGAGATCTTTGAGGACTTGCTTGGCTTGGCGCTGCTGGTTGCGCTGCTGATAGGTCGTCATCAGGTAGTTGAGGAGCATCGGGAAATTCGGATGACGCGCGATGAGTTTTTTCAGCTCGGGGATGGCCCAATTGGCGCCTTCACAAGAGGCGTAATGGAGATCCTCCATCCGCTCGGACGAGAGTTCGGGCGGCGTTTCAATGTCGAGCGGCCCGTCGGTTCTGGGGATGGCGAGGATTTGCTTTTTTAAGGCGTCCGCCTCGGCGGTCAGTGGGATGGCGGTAAGCATGGCGGGAGGGTGGCAAATTTTTCCGCGCGTCTGCAATGCTGACTTCGGCTAAAATGGAGCGGACCGCAAACTGCAGGAATGAATCCTGCCCGTTACCGACATGCCTTACATTTCACATCGCTCGGCTTGTGGGCAGCGGGCAGGACGAATCGCCGCTTGAGTTTTCGGCAAGTGCCAGACAGCTTTCCGCCGCGTCCATGAAATTCACCATCCCGTTCGTCGTCTATTCGCTCGTAGCCAGCCTTTCTGCCGCCGAGGTGCCCAAGGTCTTTGCGGGGCTTTTCGAGCAAAACGTGCCGGTGAAGGCCCAGATCGGCGTGGTGGTGCCCCCGCCGGAAATTGATAAATTTGTGGCCAAGGTGGAGGCTGCTGCGAAGAGCGACCCCAAGTGGTTCCGCGAATTTTCCGGCTCTGCGAAGCCCGGATTGCCGCTCCCCTACGATACCCGGCTCGGCCTCACTCAAGCGGAATACGCCGAGTATTTGGAGCTGTGGAATAAGCGCCAATTTAAGTCGATGCAGGATGTGATGTTGCTGCTCCGCCAGACCTTGGGCGACACCTGGTCGCTCACTTCCACGGGCGAGGCCGGGCTGTTATCCACCTTGCGCTATTCCGCCAAGCCGGACTCGTTCCGCTCACCGAATGGCGAGCTGAAGCGACTGGAAGACATTAAGGCGGACTCCACCAGCATCCTCGGCGAGTGGACCGGCATGGAATGGAAATTTGAGGAGGAAACGGGACTCGGCAAAACCAAGGAAAACTTCGCGCTCGGTCAGTTCGCCGACAAAAAATTTGGCCTGATCGTCTATCGCGCCCAAGAGCTTTCCTCCGAGGGCAAACGCGTGCTCGACAAGAGCTTGGTGATCCGGTTTCCCCTCGGGAAATCTGCGCCAGCTAAGGAACCCGCGGCCACTGCGGTGAAGCCAACGACCAAGCCTGCCGCCAAGTCCACCAAGCCGGCTGCGAAACCCGCGCCCAAGGTGGCTCCCAAGAACTAGGTTATGGAATTCGCGGCTCCCATCGGCGAGAACCGCCGGGGCCTCCGCCGCTGGCGTCGGGCAATCCCGGCGCTGTTAGGATTGCCGGTGATCGTCTTGCTGCTAGGGAATCTGGCGCTATCAAGTGCGTGGAGTTGTCGCTGGCTCGCTGCGAAAATCCAACACCGGACCGGGCTGGAAACCCGCATCGGCGGTGCCTCGTGGTCGCCTTGGAACGGCGCATCGATCAGCGGGGTGGAGCTGCTCCAACCCGCGCCACTGCGGGCGTTGGTCAAACAGCCACTGGTCCGCATCGAGCAAGTGCGCATCACCCCCGTCTGGCGGGCTTGGCTGCGCGGGCGGCTCGACGTGCGGTCCATCGAACTCGACACACCGCGCATTGTCCTGCCGGTAGAACTCATGTCGCACCTCGCCGGGTCAGGCCCGGCCACCGCCGCTCCGTCGGCCGTCGTGGCGAGCGCACCGCCTGCGGTGGTCCAGCCACCTCTAACACCGCCGGCAACTTTGCCTGTGCCTGAGACGGCAAAACTTCCGCCACGGCCTGCTTTACCGTCGCAGCCGACGGGATGGTTGCGATTGAAAGATGCCTCGTTCGCAATCGTCCGCGCTGGATCGAGTCACCCATTGTTAGAAATTTCTAAGACCACCGGTGCGATCCCGCTATCGGGCGACCCCGCCCAGTCCGCCATGAAGATCGGGGTGATTTCCGCCTTCGGAAATGAGGTGATTTCTAATCTAACCACCAACTTGGATTGGGCCAATCCGTTGCTTTCACTCAAACCTCTCGAAACCAAAATCGGCGACTATCAGGTGGTCCTCGCCGCCAAGATCGGCAGCTTGAGCGGGATGCCACTTCAGATCGAAGCCCAGCTTCCCCGCCAGGCCTTCAGCGCCTTTGGCATCCCGTTCAACGGCCAAGCCGCTGCCGAGTCCATCACCGCCAGCCTGCGCTTCCGTGGCTTGCTGTTAGCGCCGGGAAGCTGGCAGGGCGACCTTGTCGTGGAGGCCACTTCCCCTTCCCTTCGCGTCGCCGAGCATGAGACGAAATTCGACCAAGGAAGGGCCGTCACCGTCTTGCGCGGCGGTCTGCTTTCGTGCGTCGATGCGCGGCTGATTAGCGACGATTTATCGGTGTTAGGGAATGCCACGCTGCTTGCGGATGGCAGGGCAGCAGGAGCGGTCCGCTTGGTCGCTGCCCCTGAATCCACAGCCGCCATCGTCAGCCGGATTTTCCCTAACATCCAGGGCGGACCATCGCTCACTCCGCTTGCCACGCCGCAGCGTGCGGCCTTCGATCTGGAAGCCTCCGGGACGATCGGCCGGCTTTTCCTACGGCTCGGCAAAGACGGCCCGGTCGTGAACCTCAACCCGTAAATCACCCCATGAGAATCATCGCCGGAACCGCCGGACGCATCGCCATCAAGGTTCCCCCGGCCGTCACCCGGCCCACCACCGACTTTGTGCGGCAGGCGGTTTTTTCCATCCTCGGCGAGCGAGTGGGAAATGCGCGCGTGCTCGATCTCTACGCCGGCTCCGGCGCACTCGGACTCGAAGCACTCAGCCGCGGGGCGAAGAGTTGCACGTTCGTCGAAGAGCACCGGCAAGCCGTGAAGGTCATCGCCGAGAATCTAACCAAGGCCCGGCTGGAGGGTGGCCACGCGGTGAAATCCGAAGTCGCGCCCTTCCTCAAGCGAGACGCGGGCAGCTACGATCTGATCTTCGCCGATCCGCCGTATTGGAAATATCACGGCGATAAGGACCACGTCACGGAGTTGCTCCTGAGCGGTCTGCTGCCGCCCCGCCTGGCGGCGGATGGTTGGCTTGTTGTGGAGATTGGGTCTCACCAGCCATCCCCGGTGGAAGAGGAGTTCACTCTCGTCACCCGCCGCGAGTATGGGAACAGCGCAGTTTTGATTTATATTGCGGGTGCCTGATACTATGTCGCTACAGCATGTCGAGACTCCTTACACGGCCGCTCCGCTGACTTCCTGCTCTGGCTCGGGGCGGGTGGATACGAAGTCGAGTTCGTCGGCATCGGCCTTTTTCACGACGTTGACGGCGTCGCCTGGTTTCACGTCGCCACGGAGCAGGGACTCGGCGAGCGGGTCTTCGAGGAAACGCTCGACGGCCCGGCGCATCGGACGCGCACCGTAGGCGGGATCGAAGCCTTTTACCGCTAGCAGATCGCGCGCTTCGTCGGTGAGCGTGAGATGAATCGACTTATCCTTAAGACGCTTGACCAGTTTGGCGACCTCGAGATCGACGATCTGATTGAGATCGACTTTCTCTAGCATGTGGAAGACCACGAGGCTGTCGAGGCGGTTGAGGAACTCGGGTTTGAAGTAGCGTTTTGATTCCTCAATGATCTTCTCCTTCATGCCCTCGTGGTCGGCTTCATCAGCGGCCATCGCGCCGAAACCAAGGGTGGTTTGGCGTTTGATGGTGGAGGCTCCGACGTTGGAGGTCATGATGATGATGGTGTTGCGGAAGTCGATTTTGCGGCCCAACGAATCGGTGATGGTGCCTTCCTCAAGGATTTGCAGGAGAAGGTTCATCACGTCCGGGTGGGCTTTTTCCACTTCGTCGAAAAGGACGACCGAGTAAGGCCGACGGCGGACTGCTTCTGATAGTTGACCGCCTTCTTCGTAACCGACATAGCCCGGAGGCGAGCCGATCAACCGGCTGGCGGTGAATTTCTCCATGTATTCCGACATGTCGATTTGGATCAGCGAGTCTGGATCGCCGAACATGAATTCCGCTAGATTGCGGGCGAGGTAGGTTTTACCCACGCCAGTCGGGCCGAGGAAAAGGAACGAACCGATCGGGCGCCGCGGGTCTTTGAGATCGGCGCGGGAACGGCGGAGAGCTTTGGAAATGGCAATGACGGCTTCGTTCTGACCGATGACGCGACCCTTGAGCTCGTCCTCCATCTTGAGAAGTTTTTCGGTTTCCTTCTCCTCCATCCGGCGGAGCGGCACTCCGGTCCACTTAGAAACGACGGCCATGATGTCGTCATCGGTGACGGTGACGATGGTTTCCTCCGAGGAGGAACGCCAGTTCTTGAGCGTTTCATCGAGGCTCTTCTTGGCGTGCTTTTCGTCGTCACGCAGGGCGGCGGCTTTCTCGAAATTCTGCTCGGCGATGGCGGACACCTTGTCGCGGTTGATCTGCTCGATGGCGGCTTCCATCTGCTTGATCGACGGCGGGCGTGTCATCGTGCCGATGCGGGCACGGGCACCGGCTTCGTCGAGCACGTCGATGGCTTTATCCGGCAGAAATCTAGCAGTCAGGTAGCGTGATGTTAGTTTCACCGCAGCCTCGATGGCTTCGGAGGTGAACTTCGCCTTGTGGTGCGATTCATATTTCTCCTGAAGTCCTTGGAGAATCTTGATTGCGTCATCCACGGATGGTTCTTCGACTTTCACTTGTTGGAAGCGGCGTTCGAGCGCGGAGTCCTTCTCGATGTATTTGCGATACTCGTTGAGGGTGGTGGCACCGACGCATTGCAACTCGGCGCGGCTGAGGGCGGGCTTGATGATGTTAGAAGCATCCATCGCGCCCTCGGCGGAGCCAGCACCGACGATGGTGTGCAGCTCGTCGATGAATAGAATGACGTTCTTCACTTTGCGGATCTCGTCCATGACGGCCTTGATGCGCTCCTCGAACTGGCCACGGTATTTGGTGCCAGCGACCATCAGCGCAAGGTCTAGGGTGATCACTTTTTTGTCGCGCAGAATTTCAGGAACGTTGCCGGTGGCGATTTCCTGAGCGAGTCCCTCGACGATGGCAGTCTTGCCGACTCCGGCTTCCCCGATGAGGACGGGATTGTTTTTCGTGCGGCGGCAGAGGATTTGAATGACGCGCTCGATCTCGCTTTCGCGGCCAATCACGGGATCGAGTCCGCCTTCGCGAGCGACCTTGGTTAGATCCCGACCAAAGGCTTTGAGCGCAGGTGTTTTTGATTTCGCTTCACCTTCAGCAGCGGCGGCTTGGGCTGGGCTTTCGTCTTCGAAAGGACCGTCGTCCGCTTCGTCGTCGTCATCGTCGTCGTCCTGATCGTCAGGTGAAAAGTTAGGATCGATTTCCGCGAGGATCTCGTTGCGGGTGCGCTGGATGTCCACGTCCAGGCGTTTGAGCACGCGGGCTGCCACGCCTTCGCCTTCGCGGAGAAGGCCGAGGAGTAAATGCTCGGTGCCGACGTAGGAATGGTTGAGGGCTTTGGCTTCCTTGTTAGCAAGTGCTAGAACTTTCTTCACGCGAGGCGTGTAAGGAATATTTCCTGCGGCTTTCTGCGGTGGACCGGAACCCACTTCTTTCTCCACTTCCATGCGGACGGCTTCGAGCTCGAGGCCCATCCGTTCGAGGACATTGACGGCCACGCCTTGGCCGAGCTTGATCAGGCCGAGCAACAAGTGCTCAGTGCCGACATAGGAGTGGTTGAATCGGTCCGCTTCCTTACGGGCGAGAGCGAGGACTTGTTGGGCTCGTGGTGTGAAGTTGTTCATGCGTCGCCTGGGTTAGAAGGGTCGGGTAGGTTCTTTTCGTCTTTCGATGAGATACGATTATCAGGGGATTCAAGGGAATGCAAACGGGAGCGCACGATTTCTGCGCGGATTGCATCGCGTTCCTCCGGTGAGAGTTTGCGGCCTGAGTGGAGCTGAAGATGTGCGGGCTGGATGTCCATCAACAAGGTGTCGCAGAGCATCACCGTTTCCGGTGAGAAAAACCCGAGCGTGCCACCGAGGCGCAACAGCGAGAGGTGGTTGAGGGCTTCCTTCGAGTCGATGATGTGGGCGTAACGCAGGACGCCGTATGCACGACCGATTTTGTCGGAGACCATTTCTGGGTCGTCTTCCAAGAGTTTCTCGCGGGCGTTCTGCTCGTGGTTAGAAACTTGGGAGATAACCCGCTCGAGGCGGCGGATGATGGTTTCCTCGCTCTCACCGAGCGTCGATTGGTTAGAAATTTGATAGAGATTACCCAGCGACTCGGTGCCTTCCCCATAAAGTCCGCGGACGGCGAGGCCGATCTTGTTCACCGCTTGGAGCACTTGGCCGATCTGGTCGCTGAGGACGAGGCCGGGAAGGTGCAGCATCGCAGAAGCACGCAGGCCAGTGCCGAGATTGGTCGGGCAAGTGGTGAGGTAACCGAGCGTGGGATCGAAGGAAAATTCCAGAGACTCC
The DNA here is from genome assembly GCA_043729385.1 of Akkermansiaceae bacterium. GTDB lineage: Bacteria > Verrucomicrobiota > Verrucomicrobiia > Verrucomicrobiales > Akkermansiaceae > Luteolibacter. The sequence goes on along the minus strand of JAYTLO010000137.1, from coordinate 23,295 downwards.
TCCAGCTCGGTATCGAGTTCTGATAGAGCGTTAAATGCAGCGGTGAGCTGAAGGCCCGGGCGGATCGCCTGCATCCGCATGTGGTCCTCTTCGTTCAGCATCAGGCTAAATGTTTGGCGGCGCTCGATGATCGCTGCCGAGCCTTCACCACGGGCGGCGTGCTCGCGGGAAATCAGGTGGCGCTCGACGAGCACTTGTTTTTGCACTGATGTTAGATCGCCGAGTTCGTGGGAAAACGCGCCTTTCATCGCGGGCAAGGATTCCACCGCCGGGCGCATCAGATCGAGGGCGGCGGCGCGTTGGTCGCGCTTCGCCCAGCCGGGGAATGGATGGCGGCGCAAGTTCCGCGCGAGGCGGATCCGCGAGGTGAGCACGGCACCATGCACTCCCTGCCCGCCGGTCATCCAGTCGGCGGGGTGCTTGATGAGGGTGGTGAAGCGCATCATGGTCGTGAGTTTTTCAATGTTTGACCTCGTCGAGGTTGCGGATTTCATCGCGGATGCCGGCGGCTTCTTCGTAGCTTTCCGAGGTGATCGCTTGTTCTAACCGCGAGCGAAGTTCCTCGATCCGTTGATGGCGAAATTGAATCGCCATCAGACCTTCCGGCACCTTGCCGATGTGCGAAGTGCCCTTATGCATGCCGCGGACCATCTGGCCGACTTCCTCGCTGAAAGTCGCATAACAATCACTGCAACCGAAACGCCGCACCCGCTTCAAGTCATCCAGCGTGAAGCCGCAGATGACACACTTTTTACCGTTGCCGGGAGTCACTGAAGAGGCGGTGGCCGTAACCGTTCCCGGACCGCCGGGCAGTCCGCCTAACAACAGATCTGCTAACGAAAACCCAGTGGGATCGGTGACTCCGCGCTCTTTCGCACAAGCATCGCAAAGGCACACTTTTTTCATCTGCCCCTCGACGAGTTGGGTCAGGAAAACGGTGGCTTTTTGGTCACAGAAATCACACTTCATGGTCGTGGTTTTTTCAATCCGAGGTCGCAAATGGAGTGCCAGTGGACATGGCGAGTTCATGGAAGGCTTCGAGGAAACGGGCGGTAAAAGGCCCCGGTTTGCCGCTGCCGATGACCCGACGATCAAGCGCGACCACCGGAATGACTTCAGCCGCAGTGCCTGTTAGAAAACACTCATCCGCCGTGAAAATATCATAGCGCGTCAGCGAGCATTCCTTGAATGGCACGCCGAGTTTCTCCGCCAGCTCAATGATGACCGCGCGGGTGATCCCGTCAAGCGCGCCATCGCAGATCAGCGGCGTGAGCAGCGTGCCGTTTTTCAGGAGAAACAAATTGTCTCCTGTGCATTCGGCCACGTAGCCCTGTTCATTGAGCATCACGGCTTCCAGCGCGTTGGCCTGGATCGCCTCGACCTTGGCCATGATGTTGTTCAGATAGTTCAGCGATTTCACCTGCGGCATCAAGGCTCCGGGAGCCGGACGACGCGTCGCGCAGGTGATGATTTTAAGCCCGTCGCGGTAGGTCTCGTCTGGGTAGAGCTTGATCGTCGAGGCGATGATGAACATCGACGGCGTGGGGCAGAGATAGGGATTCAAACCCAGCTCGCCAGCTCCACGGGTGATGACGAGGCGGATGTAACCATCGGTTAGCCCGTTAGCCGCCACCGTTTCGCAGGTGAATTTACAAACTTCCTCCTGCGTCCAAGGCAGCTCCAGGATGATCGCGCGGGCGGAATCGAACAGCCGGCGGATGTGCTCCTCCAGCCGGAAAATGCGTCCGTTGTAAAAACGGATACCCTCAAAAACGCCGTCCCCGTAGAGAAGTCCGTGGTCAAAGACCGACACCTTCGCTTCAGATTCGTCCACCAATTTACCATCGAGCCAGATTTTCATGTGAATTCTTGGCCAAGGGTAAGGAGATCACCGACTCTGGCAAGCGGGAGATTGAAGATAATCCACCCACTACCGGCTAGCTACCATTTCGCGTAAGGCAGCACCGCCAAGCACGAGTTGAAATAGCGCGCGTCTGCCGATACCTCCGCCCCCACCCACGGCGGCAGCTCGGGGGAAATCTCCTCGTCCGCCAGCTCCAGCTCGGCGATCACGAGGCCGTCATTCTCACCGTGGAAATCATCGACTTCCCACAGATGCCCGGCGTGAGAAATTTCGTAGCGCGTCTTGTCGATCACCGAGGGCAAACACAGCTCTAGAAGAGAACGAGCGTCTTCAAGTGGGATCGCGTATTCGAATTCCGCTCGCGTGATGCCTTTCGTCCGCCCTTTGATCGTAAGCCACGCTTTCTCTCCGGCGATGCGGACACGCACCGTCCGATCCGGGTCCTGCGAAAGATAGCCTTGGGCGATTCTAACACCCAGCGTACCATTCCGCCACGAATCATCCGCGACGAGGAATTTGCGTTCGATTTCGGAGAACATGGATTGACGGAAATAATGACAGAACTCTGGGACCTAAAAGAAACGGGAAAAAGCACAACGAATCAAGATGCCCAATCGTATCGAACTGCTGTAGCAGGAAGCCGAGCTGATCGGTATCGGGATATTCCCCATCCGGCCAGGACATCTCGCCCGACTCGCCACTCTGCCGCATCACCACCGTGACCCGTTCGACCGGCTGATGATCGCCCGAGCACTGGAGGAACGCTGGGAGGTGGTCAGTAGTGATGATCAATGGGATGCCTCTGGCGTGACGTGAATCTGGTAATTCAAGGCTTCTTCCCCGCCGGATCCGTCACCGCCGCCCAATCCACCGCCCCATGATCCAGCCTCTGCACCTCGCTGGCATAGACCGCGTCTTCGTTTTTCGGGTCTAACTCCGCAGCGAGCTGGACGAAATAGCGGGCCAGTTTTTGGTTTTCCTCGCCGCCTTGTTTGGCGAGGAGTTGGCCGCGTGTTAGAATCAGCCGAGCGAACACCGGCGGGCTGTAATTGCCATCCGTGATTTCCGGCAGCACGCCTTTCGAGAGTTGGAAATTCACCACCACCGCTCGCTTGTTGCGCGGGGAAAGCTGGAGCGCCAAGGCTAACATCCGGCGTGCGTCCGCGAGTGATGCGGGCGAGGCTTTAGCCGTGGCCAGATGGTTCGAGGCAATCGTCGCCAAGTTGGTGGCGTATTCTTCGCGCTCGGAATCCAGCATCCCGAGGTCTTGAGTGAACACGCTGGTCACCACTTTCGGCGCGTCCCACGGGAAGGATTTCACCGGCTCCAGCGCCCCGAGAACCGACGCCATGGCATAAAAAATTGCCGCTACTTGCCAAAAACGCATCATCAGCGCTAAGGATGGGAGAAGTCCGATTGTTGGCAAGTGGCAATTCCCGAATCAACTCCTGGCAAACCCCAGCTCCGCGAAATCATGCGGCGGGCGTTGCGTGAACTTAATGGAAGCCCCGGCCCCGCCTGCGCCACCTTGGAAAAATGGCTGCTCGCCCGGCCAGCGCTGCGCGCCATCGCCATCTATTCTCCGCTCCCCGGCGAGGTGGATCTCTCCGCCGTCCTCCTCGCCCGCCCCGACCTAACGTGGGTCTATCCGAGAATTTCCGGCCATCACCTCACCTTCCACTCCGGCCAAATTCTCCACCCAGGACCCTTCAACTTGCTCGAACCCGCCGCTGGATCACCCGAAGTCTCACTTCAGGAAATAGACGCCTTCATCTGTCCCGGCCTCGCCTTCGATAAAACCGGCGGCCGCCTCGGTCGCGGCCGCGGGTTCTACGACCGCCTCCTCGCCCAAGCCCACCCCGGCGCCCTCAAAATCGGCATCTGCTTCGATTTTCAACTAGTCCCTAACACCTTCTCGGAACCTCACGACATCGCGATGGATGCTGTGCTCTTTTAAAGAGGTTGATAGTGGATGGTTGATAGTTGATTGAAAGAGAAGAGGGGCGCGATGCGCGGCGTTTCACTCTTCTCTATCAACTATCAACTCCCAACCATCAACTTTCTTCACGCCCAACTCGGCACTTCTAACCGGAACTCTGGGATCCGCGAGAACACCCAGTCCCCCGTCGCCGTCTCGCCGAAAAACGCCCCGGACACCTTCGCACCCCGCGCCACGACGTGGTAGCTGTTGTAGGAAAAATGGCCGCCCGGCTCGATCACCGGTGTCTGCCCCACGATCCCGTCGCCCTCCACCACTGAGATTTCTCCCTCGTCCTCCTGCACCACCCATTTTCGCCCACGGATCGTCACCGGCACCGGCGAGTCGTTGTGGATCGAGATAAAATACACGAATGGATGCGGTTTCTCCGGCGGCGCGTCGAGACTCGGCATGTAGATCACGTCGTCCACCTTCACCCGCAGCCCCTCAAATTCCCGGATCACTCCTGCCATGACGCGGATCTTTCTGTGACTTGCGGGGGCTGCCAAGCACGAAAGCCGCGGCGACCACAGGGATCTGAGTCGGTGTGACTGAAATTGGTGAGCCAAATAGGGGGAGTGGACATTGCTGTCCACTTGCCGATGCGCGGCGAAAGCGGAAGCGCGGAGCTCATCTCTTTCCCTTCCCATCGGCCGGGCGGACAAAAATGTCCGCCCCCCTTACGGGTGCGCTCCATGCCGCGGTCCGCGACTTTCAGTGACACCCGGTTTGAGTTTTGGGATATCGCCATCCGTCCCGTGTGAATTGTTGCCGCTCATCTCTGGCATTGCCCGCCTCGCTCCACGCGCTATCAAAACCCCATGCCCCACTCCCCTCCCATCGCCCTCACCATCGCTGGCTCGGATTGTTCCGCAGGCGCGGGAATTCAGGCGGATTTGAAAACGTTCCAGCACTTCCGCGTCCACGGGCTGACGGCGGTGACCTGCGTGGTTTCGGAAACGGCGAACATCGTCCGCGTGGTGCATCCGGTGCCGGTGGACGTCGTGCGCGACCAGATTTCCCTATTGTTAGAAAGCTTCCCGGTGGCCGCTGTGAAAACGGGGATGCTATTTTCCGCCGCCCACGTCGCCGCTGTCGCGGAAATTTTGCGGGCCTATCCTCTCGTCCATCTTGTGGTCGATCCAGTGATGATCGCCTCCACCGGCGCGTCCTTGTTAGAGCCGGATGCGGTGGCGGCTTACCATGAGTTACTGTTGCCGCTCGCCCGCGTGATCACGCCAAATTTGCCGGAGGCGGAAGTCTTGCTCGGAGAGTCGATCCCAGACGAGGACGCGCTCGCATCCGCCGCCCGCCGCCTTGCGGAAATGTTTGGCACCGCCGTGCTCTTAAAAGGCGGTCATCTCGATGGACCTCACTGCGTGGACCTGCTTGTCGATCAAGGCGAGGTCCATCGCTTCTCTGCTACTAGGATTCCCGTTGCAGGCTCGCATGGCACGGGATGCACGTTGTCCGCTGCCATTGCCGCGCTCTTAGCGACGGGTGAGGCCTTGCCGCGCGCGGTGGAAATTGCCAAGGCGTATCTCGGCGTGACTTTGCGGTGGTCTTACCAATTTCAATTGCCCGGCGGCGGAATCGTCCACGCGCTCAACCAAGGCACGACCTTCGCCAAAAACGAGGCGTGACATGAAAACCGAATTCCGTAACTTCTCCGAAGCATCTCTGCATTTGCTCTCCTTATGGAAAATCCCCTTCACACCCTCGGCTACAAGTTTCTCAACGCCTCACTCCACGCCGCCTCCGACGACGAGTCCGCAGCCGCCAAGCTCACCCGCCGTGGCTTCCTGCTAGGGACCGCCGCGCTTTCCAGTTGCGCCGCCGCCGCGCCATTACCGCCCAGGCTGACGCGCACCAATCCGAACGCGGCACCTATCAAAACTCCGTCTAACACCGCCTACCGCACGCCGTCGGTCCAAGGCCCGGTCCCGCGCAATCCCGACGTCTCACTCGGCTCAGATTTCTCCAAAAGCGGAGGTATCTCCTTCTCTCGCGTGATGGTTTCCGGCAACTACATCGCGATAACTTACGACGATGGTCCGCACCCGCAAAACACTCCTCGGCTGCTAGATATGCTGCGCGCCCGCAACATCAAGGCCACTTTTTACGTCATCGGCCAGAGCGTAAATCTTTACCCAGGCATCGTCCGTCGCACCGTCGCGGAAGGTCATGAAATCGGCAATCACTCACACACCCACCGCCTGCTCAGCAAGCTCAGCGACTCAGACGTCCGGTTAGAAATGAGCCGCTGCCGGGATGCCGTCGTCAATGCCGCCGGAGTCCAGCCGCGCACCATGCGTCCCCCCTACGGCGGGCTGCTCCAGCGCCAGCGCGAGATGGTCCACTCCGAGTTCGGCTACCCCGTCATTCTTTGGTCCGCCGATCCGCTAGACTGGAAACGCCCCGGTGCTGGCGTGATCACCTCGCGCATTCTAGCAGCTGCCTCATCCGGCGGCATTGTCCTCGCCCACGACCTCCATGCCCAGACCATTGATGCCATGCCAGCCACTCTCGACGGGCTGCTCCGCCGCGGTTTCAAGTTCGTCACCGTCTCACAATTGCTGGCGATGAAAACCGACGCGCCAGCCACCCAAGCTGCGGTCGCTCCTTCTTCTAACATTTGATCCTCTCTCCCCCGCCTTGTGAGTTACACCATGTTCGGCGAGCGCTATTTCGCGACGCGTGAACGGCTCGCGGACGTGATGCGCGGCACCGTCGAACTGGCGGCTGAAACGGCGACCGATCTCGGAGATTGTCTGCCCTTCGCAGCTCTTAAAAATGGCCTCGGCACGCCCTTTCTGTTCGTCGTCTGTGGTGAGGTTAATGCTGGTAAATCCACGCTCCTCAACGGCCTCTTCGGTCACGACGTTTGCCGCGTTAGCAACCTGCCAGAAACTAACCGCGTCCTCTACTATCAGTTCGGGAACCCGGCGCGCGATATCGCGATCACACCCGTGTTAGAAGAGCGCTTCCGCCCGCTCGGTTTTCTCCGCGATTTCAGTCTGCTAGACACACCAGGCACCGACTCGGCGGTCGCTGATCATCAGGAAATCACCGCCCGTTTCCTCCCGTCCGCCGATCTCATCTTGTTCGTCTTCCCAGTCACTAATCCGTGGGCAGCATCCACTTGGAATTTCATTTCCCAGCTCTCACCGGAAAGCCTCAAGCAAGTCGTCCTCATCATCCAACAAGCCGATAAGCGCGAGCCAGTGGACATCAGCGTCATCCGCGGCCACATGGCGGATTTGTCGATGAAACGCATCGGCCACGTCCCACCGATCTTCGCCGTTTCAGGGAAAATCGCTTGCGAGGCCAAGCGCAGTCACCCCGTCGCCCACGGCCTCCTCAAGGCCAGCGGCTATCAGGAGTTAGAGAACTTCATTTCTCACACCGTCTGCGGTGCTCCCGAGCGCAAAGACGCACTCCAAGGCTGGCGCAGCCAAGCCGCCGCCGCGCTGCGGGCGGTGGAGGACCATGTGGATGACCAGACCCACGCGCTCAACAATCAAGGCCGTTTCCTCGACACCATCGAGCGGGAAATCGACGACATCCGCGAGCGATTTGTGGTCCGACTGCCGCGCCATCTAACCGGCGTGGCGGAAATTTTCGAGACCGAAGCCGTCTGGGTTTCCAAACGTCTGCGGCGGCGGCTCGGCGTCATCCCTTCGTTCATCCGGCTGTTTACCGGCGACCGCACCGGCCCGGAAATGGAGGCGATTTTCGTCGAGCGCCTGCAGTCCGCCGTCGAGGCCGTGGCCGAGAAGGATGGCATCGAAGTGGTCGAGTTTTGCCGCACCCACTGGAACGATCTCGGCGCACGGGTCAAGGAAGCGATGGGTGTGGATCTCGGCAGCTCCGGCCCGCTCGATGAAACGCTGGACGCCGCGAAAAAGCGCTTCGTCCTGCGGCTCGGTCGCGCCGCTCGCCAAGGCATCGGCAATCTCAAAGTCCGCAACCAGCTCGACAAGGAAATCCGCCGCCGCAACGTGGCGCTTAAATCCTTCACCTTCATGATGCTGCTACTCACCACCGCCGGAGCCACTTGCGGTGCGCTCGCCGTGCCATGGGCACCCGCCGTCCTCTGCGGCCTCGCCGCCGCCTTTCTAACCGGCGGCGTGCTCACCGCATGGATCACCCGCAAGGCCATCACCGCCGAGTTTCAAAAGCGTCTGCTAGACACCTGCGGCGGCTTCGCCAGCACCCTGCGCTCGGACTACGAGGAAGCATTGCGCATCGTCTTCCAAGACTACGCCTCATCACTAACCGCCGTTAGAGCACACCTCGCCCGCGAGAAATTCGCCATCGAGCCGAGGCTCAAACGCTGGCAAGAGTTGTTTCTAACACTAAAGGCGATCGAGCAGGACTTGTAACGACCGTGGCAGCGGTTTTCAACGGTCATGCCTTCGATGCGAGTTTGAGCAGCCACAGCTAAATCTAACTCCTCCAGTGGCAAGCCCCCCTCACGGCCGACTATAACTAGCATATCACACCTGATCTTTCCCCCGAACCATCGCTAAAATCGAAGCGGCATTAAGGGTTTTTGCTCGTTCTTGAATCGCTGGAAGATATTGGGCGTGGAGTGAGCTGGCCTGCTCGGTGAGGGATTTAAAAAGCCCTTTCATTTCCGGTCCAGCGAGACGTTTTCCACCGCTGTGATACTTCTCCGCGAGATGACCGATCGCGTAAGTGCTGGCGAACGAGAAAGCGGAACCTGTGGCTTCATTTGCAATTTTTCCAGCAGTTTTCCCGCCCAGTTTCTTACCGAAGTTGCCGATGAGTTTGCGGGCGAAGCCTTCCACGACTTGCGAGCCAAAACCCACTCCGGCGGTCGCCAGAAATTCCTTGATGAGGGAGCGGTCCTGCTCGACGCCATGCGTTTTTCCGATGCGATAGACCATCTTCATCTGCATCGGTATGATCGCCATGGTGGCGAAGGTTTCTGGCAAGAGTTCAAGCGCACCGTTGAGAATGGAATACTTGAGAATCATGCTGCTGTTATCGACAGCGCTTTGCGGCGCACCTTCTTGGGCGACAGGAGCCAGAGACAGAGCATCAACCTCATCGTCCACGGCTTTGGATTCATCCACGGTGAGAGCGAGAGCAGCGCGGAGGCGAGTGAGAAACTCTTGCTCAAGAGTGGTGATCGAGCCTCCCGCTTCGCAAATTGCTCGGGCCATTTCGTAGGCGAGCAAGCGGCTTTGTTGAGAATCTAACTCGCCGACTACCGACTCGATGGAGACTTTTCCCATGAGGATCTTTCTTGAGATCTCGGCCAGATTGTTAGATTCTAACTCCTCGGCAATGTTCGCGATTTGAGCGCGTTCGGACTCGGATTTATCCCCATCTGAAAAAGCCGCAAAAAGGCAGATTGCCAGAAGCGCTTCACGATTGCTGTTAGTGGTATCTTCGGGAGTTGGTAGGTTCATAGGCTTGACTGACGCAGGTGAAATAACGATTCCGACTCCAACCTCGCATTTAGAAAGTTCCATTGATTTTCCAAAGATCTGGACTCATAAATCTGCGCCATGTTAAACGCCTATGCGTTCATCCCGTTGATTCGCTCCATCTAAACTACCAATCCATGAACTTCGAAACATTGCAGCTGCACGCTGGCCAAGAAATTGATCCCACCACTCAATCTCGGGCGGTGCCGATTTATCAAACGACGGCCTATCAATTCAAGGACTCCTCGCACGGTGCCAAGCTGTTTGCCCTCCAAGAATTCGGCAACATTTACACCCGCTTGATGAACCCGACGACTGACGTTTTTGAAAAACGAGTGGCGGCTCTCGAAGGAGGCGTCGCAGCTCTCGCGACGGCTTCTGGACATTCTGCGCAATTCATCGCCATCAATAACATCGCCACCGTCGGCGATAACTTCGTTACCACCTCGCATCTTTACGGCGGCTCCTACAATCAATTCAAAAACGCCTTCAAGGGGATCGGCGTCGAGGCCCGCTTCGCTGATGGCGTCAAGGTCGCGAGCTACGAGCCGTTGATCGATGCCAAGACCAAGGCCATTTACCTCGAAACCATCGGTAATCCCGGGCTGACGGTGCCGGACTTCGAGGCCTTCGTCGCTCTCGCAAAGAAGCATGATCTGCCCCTTATCGTGGATAACACCTTCGGTGCCGGCGGTGCGATTTGCCAGCCGTTGAAACACGGCGCGCACATCATTGTAGAGTCTGCGACAAAATGGATCGGCGGTCATGGCACCAGCATGGGCGGCGTGATCGTGGATGCCGGCACCTACAATTGGGGGAATGGCAAGTATCCGCAATTCACATTACCCTCAGCGAGCTATCATGGCATGGTGATGAATGATGTGTTCGGCATCGGTGGCCCGTTTGGTAACATTCAGTTCATCATTCGCTGCCGTGTCGAAGGCCTACGCGACTGGGGTCCATGCCAAAGCCCGTTCAATTCGTTCATGCTGTTGCAGGGCTTGGAAACTCTATCGCTGCGTGTTGAGCGCACCTGTGAAAATGCGATGAAGTTAGCCGAATGGCTTTCTGTGCACCCGGACGTCGAGTCTGTGAACTATCCAGGCCTCGCAAGCCACCCGACCCACGCTGAGGCCAAGAAGTATCTCACTCGCGGCTTCGGCGGCGTTTTGTCATTCGTCATCAAAGGGGATCGTGCTCGCGCAGAAAAGTTCGTGAACAGCCTCAAGCTGATCTCCCATCTCGCAAACGTCGGCGATGCCAAGACGCTCATCATTCACCCAGCCTCCACGACTCATTCGCAGCTCTCCGTCGCGGAACAGACCTCCGCAGGAGTGCTGCCTGGAATGCTTCGGATGTCTCTCGGCATTGAACACATCGACGATATCATGGCCGACATCACCGAGGCGTTAGAAGCATAGCCGCGAGGAAATCATCTCGTAGATTTGCGGGTGAGATTTCCGATGGCATGGGTCAGCAGTGGCAGGGGTCAGTGGCAGGGGTCAGTTCTCGCATAGTAACATTTCGGTGTAATTTTTTAGAGAATGTTACCATGCGAGGACTGACCCGAAACATGCTGAGTTTCTCCGGCAGCCTCAAAGTCCCGGCAGAACCCCCTCCACACATTCAACCGGCATGAACTGCTCCGCTAAATGAGGCTGGGGAAGATTCTGTTCTTGAGCTATCCGACACAAAGCAGCACTATCCCCGAGAAGTAACCCATGAAACCAACCAAAACCATGAAACCAACCAAAACCCTCCGCCGCGCGGCATTTTTGCTTCCCATCCTAGGCCTCGGCACCGCGCAGGCCGCCACAGTCGTCGTCACAGACGGGAACCTGAACCAATTCGGTGACATCGGAGCCTTTGCAATCGATTTCGATTCCACGACTGGCCTTACCGCCAATTATGAGCCGGACCTCGTTGCCGGACAGCAATACAACCTCAACAATGTAACCGTTTTTCGCGGTAGTGAAGCATCCACAGGGACTATTTATCTTGGGGTCTACACTACCTTTTCGGGAAACGTGTTGGGAGGCTTTCAAGGCACCTCCACCAACACCGTGACGCTTGACACCTTGGCCGCCAGCGACCCGTTATCCTTCAACTTCACCGGCATGACCGTCACGCCCGAGCTGAACCCTGCATCAGGTGGTGACGTTCGTTTCTTTGTCTTTCAGACCGGCACGACCGCGCTTACCGCGGTCGGCGGACAAAGCGTCCGGGTGCCGATCCGGAGAATTGACGGTGAGAATGGTAACTTCAACGATGAGCTCTCACAAATCTTCAGAAGCGACGACGGCCTTCTTGCGCTCAACCGTGCAGTGGAATATCAAGCGACTATCACCCCAATTCCGGAGCCATCGGCATTTGCCCTTCTGGGCGTTGCTGGTGCCGCACTGATGCTCCGCCGCCGCCGGCAGGGGTGAGTCCACGGCGCCCCAAGGGACGTGAATGTCTCCGCTTCCTAACGGGCATTTCCCGTTTCACAAAGCCCATCCCGCACAGGGATGGGCTTTTTAGTTGAAGCTGGGGGCTGGGAGCTTGGAAGTGGGGACAGCGACGATCGGCTCCGATGTTTCGGCACCCGCGCCCCGCACCTCCCCGCACACCCGCCCCTCACCGAGGAAAAAATCCTTGAGCCAGCCGAAGTCCTCGCCGCCCCCGCCGACTTCCACCGAACCGGCCAGGAAGTCCGCGAACAACTCCACTTCAGCCGCATTCGCACCGTCCGCCCCGCCTTGGTCCGGGCGCGAAACTGGTGGAGTTTCCCGAAGCAAGCCACAGCCTGCCCATCCATTATCAGACGGGAGTGAATGTCCTGCTAGAAAGGCATTTTGAATTGGGGCACTGACGGCGTTGTGGTGTGCCCAAGCTGGCGCGGAGGACGGCAATGTCCGACTTGAAATCCTATACCGGTTTTTCGCCCGGCCCCTTAAAGTCCGGTGAGCCGGAGGTTTCTGAAGCGCACTTTCTTGCCGATGATGCTGGCCCCGCCTTCGTGGACCTGGAGGGCGATGAAGCCGGTGGTGGCGGTGCCGGCGAGGGTCTCGGTGTAGTCGGTGGCGGGCACGCCGTTGATCCAGGTTTTGATGCTGTTGCCCACCGCCCGCAGTCGGATGGCAGGAGTCAGTCCTCGCATAGTAACATTTCGGTGTAATTTTTTAGAGAATGTTACCATGCGAGGACTGACCCGAAACATTACTGACCCGAAACATTAATCGCATGCACCCCTACCAGCGAGGGCGCACGTCGATCACGGGGTTAGGGTTGGAGCTACGTGGAATCATCGAAACAGGGCGGCTGGTAGGGGTTGTCATGACGCGGCTTATTGTGTGTTCTTTTTTAGCCATTCCGCAGCTGCTTCTTTAAGATGCTCGATGAACTTCTTCTCAGCTTCATGGCGCGGCAACTCCGTATGGTATAGAATCATCGACCCATCCCTACAATCCCAAATCTCCCGAAGCCAGCAAAAGACGGATCCCAGTCCAAGGCTGTCTCCAACGTATTCCTTATCGGGATTAATGTCCGATACTTCGTGGTGCACATCCCAATAGAGGAACTCAGCTTCCTCAACAGGAGTTGCGCATCCACTAGAAACTCGCTCCATGCCGACTCGAACCAATAGCATGGCTGCTTCAAGTCTGCTCGGGCAGCCAATCCCAAGCTCCTTCATCGCTGAGGCGAACATGGGACCCACCTCAGACATCACAGGTAACTTCATGATACACAGTTCGCCGAGTGCTTCGGTATAGAGTCCACTATCGATCCATTGGTTGGCCAGGCGGACAATCGCGTCACTGCTTAGCTTGCCCAGCACGAATCGTGCATTTGCCTCGTCTGGATTCATTTTCTCACACAACGTCAAAGAGCACGCAACTCTATCAGCGGGAGCGAGCGTCGATCACAGGGTTGAGGTTAAAACTACGGAAGATCATGTAAACAGGGCGGCTGATAGGGGTTGCTGTGTCTCGACTTGTTGGGCCTCTTCTATAATGCACTTTTTCGGAAGCAGTCGAATGTCGCTTCAATGCCGTTAGCATCAAAACGATCAAGCAACTCTCCCACATCTTTCTCTCGGACTAGGCTCCGGGCAGAATGCCCGTGCCACAGTGGTCTAGGCATCCTGCCCGGAACCCTTCCACGCTAATCCTGGCAATTATCAAACAGCCTCCTAGAGCATGTTACCATGCGAGCGGCAACCGCCCACCGGGTCGGATCAAGGCATGGAGTAGGTCTTTCCGTATAATCTCAATTCCTTGGGTTCATGCTCTCGAGTCCCCGATTCTACAATGACTTAGTCAAGAGGACTGATACCAAAACAACTACGAGCCTCACTTCAGAAACACTTCCCGCGCCTTCGCGCCTTCGCCGGGGCCGACGATGCCGCGTTGTTCGAGGATGTCCACCATGCGGGCGGCGCGGGTGTAGCCGAGGCGGAGGCGGCGTTGGAGGAGCGAGGTGCTGGCCTTCTGTTCCTGGCGCACCACTTCGATGCATTTCATGATGAGTTCTTCATCAGCTTGGGAAACATCGTCGTCCTCGTCGTCGCCGCCTTCGCCATTGATGGAGGCTTGGATTTCTTTTTCAAACTGCGGTTTTGCTTGGGCGGCGCAGTGGTCGATGAGGCGCTCGATCTCGGCATCGGTGACGAAGGCACCTTGGGCGCGCTCGAGTTTGGCGGAGCCGGGTGGCAGATAGAGCATGTCGCCTTTTCCAACTAACTTATCCGCGCCCTTGGTGTCGAGGATGACGCGGGAGTCGAGGGCGGAGGAAACCTGGAAGGCGATGCGGGATGGGATGTTCGCCTTGATGATGCCGGTGACCACGTCTGCCCGCGGCGTCTGGGTGGCGATGATGAGGTGGATGCCGGCGGCACGGGCTTTTTGCGCAATGCGTGCAATGCACATTTCCACATCCGCCGGGGCGGTCTGCATGAGGTCGGCAAGCTCGTCGATGAGGACGACGATGTAGGGAAACTTGGTGGGAATTTGCTCTTCGTAAACTTCCTCGTCCTCCTCATCCTCTTCGGGGCCGAGGTCGCCATCGCTGAGTGCCGCAGCCAGCGAGTTCATGTCCTCGTCCGGCTCGTCTTCCAGCATCGACCACGGTGGCGCTTGGTGACTGCTAGGGATTGCGGGATCGAGAAGTTCCTTTGAATTGAATGGAGCTTCGGGATCTGGGCCATCATCCGTTAGGTCTTCTTCCGGCTCCGGCTCGGGAGCGGGCTTTGGCTTCTCCGGGATGGGACGGGCGTTGAAGCTATCGAAATTCCGCACGCCGACTTTGGCGAAAATTTTGTAACGTTTCTCCATCTCGTTGACCACCCACTTGAGGGCGGCCACGGTCTTCTTCGGATCGGTGACGACGGGCACGACGAGGTGCGGCAGTCGGTTATACATCTGCATTTCCACCACCTTGGGATCGACCATGATGAAGCGCAGCTCGTCCGGGCTGAACTTGAAGAGCATGGAGGCGATGATCGAGTTGATGCAGACGGATTTTCCTGAACCGGTGGCTCCAGCGACCAGGCAGTGCGGCATGGCGGCGAGGTCGGCGATGACCGTGTTCCCATAAACGTCCTTGCCCAGGGCGAGCGGGATCTTTTTCTTCGAGGAGTTGAAATCCGTGGAATAGAGCAGCTCGTGGAGTGGCACGGCGACCTTCTTGCTGTTAGCGATCTCGATACCGACGGTGTCCTTGCCTGGAATGGGCGCGAGGATATTGATCCGCTCGGCACAAGTGGCGCGGGCGATGTCTGCTTCTAACTGAGAGATCCGGGAAACGCGGAGGCCGGTGGACGGATAGATTTCGTAGCGGGTGATGGTCGGACCACGGGTGATGGGACCGGCCGTGACCTCGATGCCGAAGGCCTTGAGGGTATCGATGATGATCTGGCGGGTCTCTTCCTTGTGATCGTCATCCGCATCCGAGTCGTCCACCTCGGGCAGCGGGTCGAGCAGGTCGAATTGCGGGATCTGATAGTTCGGGAAACGGCCTTCTTGAAGTCCCTGATGCTCCGGCGAGGGCTTGCGGCTGAAGGGATTTTTCCCGATGAGTTCGGGGTCGATGGCACGGCGCTGGGAAGCATCAATGATCTCCGGGGTGGGAATTTCGCGCAGCGGCAGCAGCGCCTGCGGGTCTTCGGCAGCGGCTTTGGCGGAGGTTGCGGATTTGGTGGACTCGCGGTCTTTGCGGCGCTGTTCGCGTTGGCGTTCGCGCTCGGCAAGCATCTCCGCCTCGCGGGCGGCGATTTTCCCAGTCGCGCTGCGGCTCGCCTGCCATTCATGAAATTTCATCCGGGCCAGCCGGTAACAAGCCTTGGCAAAACGCACTGGCTGCTGGCCGGTGAGCATGATCAACGCCACCAGATAAACTCCGCCAGTTAGAATGAGCGTGCCCGCACGGCCGATGACGTTAGTGAGGACGAAGCCGCCCAGTCCATCGCCGATGACCCCGCCGGGGCTGTTGTTGAGATTGCAGCGCTCGGCCCATTCCTTGAAAAAGAAATCTGCAGCATCGAGCCATGCGGCGGCGGCGAGTAGCAGGATGCAAAATCCGAGCACTGCCCGCGGCCAGATCCGCGCGTCGAAGGCCAGCTTGATGATTCCGAACCAGATAAATCCCACCGGCAGCAAGTAGCCCGCCGCACCCAATAACAGAATTTGGATAAACCCAAGCACCCCGCCGACTGGACCAATTAGATTTTCGCCCTTGGCCCCGGACTTCCCAGCAAACGCCTCTAATGGCCCCCACCGTGGCAAGTCTGCCGGACTGTATTTCACCAGCGAGAGCAGCAACAACAAACCTGCCGTGATCCAAATGATCCCGGTGATTTCGTTCGACCATCGGGTCGGTTCCGGGAGTTCACCCCGCTTTTTGTTGTCCTTGGCTGCCATCCGATTCGCTGCGGGCACAGCATCCCCCCACTCCCGCCTTGGGGCAAGATTGTTTTCATGCCTGTAAAATAAGGGATTCCGTAGTAATCCGCGCTTGGACCACCCGCGCCGCCTGACAAGCTTCTCGGTGTGCGATTGCTCACGCTGAAAATCCAAGAACCCTTGCCCGGACTCGTCCTGCCGGAAATGGCGTCCGACCATGGCCCGGAGGAAGCCGCGCGCCGGTATCGGGCCATCGTCGTGACCACCCTCCGCCAACTCCGCGGTCTAGCAGACGCGCGGCTCCGGCTGGCTGTCGCGCCGGACGATGCCCACGAAGCCGTCCGTTTCTGGCTGCTCCCCCGCCTCGCGGAAAATTGGCAGACGCACGATGCCGTCTTCCGCAGCACGGGCTGGGAAATCGACTTCGGCGGAAATTCTGATCATTTCCCCATTCGAGCGACCGGCGAAATCCTCTGCCCCCAGCTCGGTGCTCGCTGGGTCCACGCCGCGTTGTTAGGGCTGGGCCGCACCACCCACCGCGTCATCGGCCCGGCCAGTGACGGTGGTGAATATTTCCACGCCCACGCCGCTGAAGCTCCCGCCGATCTAACGCCGAGAATCCTCCCGGAGCTACCCATCATTCAAACCAGCGACCATTGGCACCAAGCTCTCGACAGCGCCCTGGGACCGGCGTTGAAGCGGGCTTGGGAAGAGGAAGGTTAAGGCAAAATCACCTCTTCACGCCCGCATTCCGATCCCCCTTCATTGTTAGCCTTCAAGATTTGTGTCAGCGAGTATGTTGCCGGATGCATCGTAGGTAAAAATATGGTTCTCGATTGAAAATCCTCCGAATGAGTTCTTCGCGCGGTATTTGTGCCGAACGGAAAATTTCCCGTCGTCCAACTTCTGAACAGTGCTCCACTCAATGCTCTCGTATGAATCTGGATCCTTTAGGCTCTTCTTGAGATTCTCTTTTACATGATACACGGAGCCATCCAAGGCACTATTCTGGAGTAGCGGATCACTGCTCGATACCGAGGCTGATCGAGATCCGGACGATCCTCCACTTCCACCTCCACCTCCACCTCCACCTCCACCTCCACCTCCACCTCCACCTCCACCTCCACCTCCACCTCCGCTGATCGCTATCACAATTACAACGAGAAAGGGGAAGATGATTATGGCGGCGAGACATCCACAGGCGCCAACTCCTTGCTTCGCGCCACAGCCGGGGCAGGCCTTGGCATCCTTACTGACGGCCCTGCCGCATTCTTTACATTTGATGAGCGCCATTTTTTCTTTGGCTAAGAGCACTGGAACCGGCCAGCAAATGAAAGGAGAAACATTGTTAAGTTCGAGTGCTCTTGGTCGGTTCCAAGTCGCCCCCTATTTCGCCCCACCCATCACGCCTAGCAGAAGGCCGAGGATTACGGCGAGCCAGGCGAAGCCCGTGCCGGACCGCTTGAGTTTCAGCTTGATCGCCATCGGTCGATTGCTATCCACCTGCACGCTGCGCCAAAATGTTAGAACGATGCCGCGTTCGGGGAGCGTGACCGGCACCAGATCGGCCACGCCTGCACCATTCGCCCGCACCGACGCGGACTAACGGATGCGAGACGCAGGCTGGCAGGCTGGCCGGACGACGCCCATGAGGCGGTCCGCTTCTGGCTGCTTCCCCGCCTCGCGGAAAACTGGCAGACGCACGATTCCGTCTTCCGCGGCACTGGCTGGGAAATCGACTTCGGCGGAATTTCCGAGCCGTTCCCAATCCAAGCGACCGGCGAGATCCTCTGCCCCCATCTCGGCAGCGCGTTGAGGGCGGCGTTGAAGCGGGCTTGGGAGGAGGAGGGCATTAGAGAATAGCGACGTCGCCATTCTTTCATGGAGTATCGAAATCTGGAATGATAGCTTCGACCCGTTATGAAACTCATTGAGCGAGAAATTGCTGAAATCCGGCAGGCTTCCGAGCGTTGCGGAGTCCAGAAACTCATTCTGTTCGGCTCTGCCCTGCGACCTGCGGATTTCAGGCGAGGCAGCGATATCGATCTAGCAGTAACTTTCAGCAAGCCCACGGCCAAGGGGCGCTTCACCGCCTACATGGATCTCAAGGAAGCACTGGAAGTCCTCTTCCATCGTTCCGTGGACCTTGTGAGTACCGATGCGATCCGCAATCCCGTCTTCCGCGAAGAGCTGCAAACCTCAGGAAAAATCGTGTACGCCGCACCTGCCTGAGAAGCACCTGCATGGTGCTCGGCAGGCCATCATTGAGCTGCAGGGATTTTGTGATGGCATCGAGGAGGTTACCTTCAGCTCCCGCCGGGATTTGCAGCTCATTGCCGAGCGCGAGTTTGAAATCATCGGTGAGGCATTGTCACGACTGCGCAGGGATTTCCCCGACGAAGCCTCCACGATTCCGCAACTTCACAGGATCATCGGTCTCCGCAACATCATCGCGCATGGCTACGACGTGGTGGATCATCTCATTCTCTGGGATATGATCGAAAACCATCTGGCGTCCTTGCTCGAAGTTATCGAACTCCAGCTTTCATAATCCTCGCCCCGCCCATCACGCCTAGTAGCAGACAAAGCAGGACCGCGAGCCAGGCGAAGCTGCCGCCGCTGCGCTTGAGGGAAAGCGTGATCGCCATCGGGCGCTTGCCGTCCACCTGCACGCTGCGCCCGAATGTTAGGACCGTGCCGCGCTCCGGCAGAGTGACATCGAGCGCGACCGGCGCGGGTTCGGCGGCTAACTGTTGGGTGACGATGCGGTTGGCGATTTCCTTGAGCGCGGTGTTTTCGTCGGCGGTGTTGCCTTCCAGAAAACGCTCGAACTGCTTTGGATCGTAGTTGAAACCGCCGCGAAGGACCGGGTTGGCGTCGGCGGCGCGTTGGAGTTGGGCGTTGTCGGCCTGCGGGGCGGAGAGCTTGTTATCGATCGCGAGTTTCTGGCGGCGGGTGTTGAGACCGAGCACGGCTTGCTGGGTCATGAGCTGGCGTTGCTGGACACGCGCGTCTTCCCCGGATGCGGCGTCGAGCTGGTTGCTGCGGACTGCGTTGCTAAATGCTTGGCTGGCTTTTTCCTGATCGCCCGCCTTCATCCAAGTGTTCGCTTGGTCCAGCAAGGCGACGGCCTTCTTCGAGTCGCTGTTCTTTTTTCCCTGCACGAACGACTGATAGTCCTCCAGCTTGAACGAACCCATCGCGGCTTGTTCCTTTAAATCGAAGTCACCGCCGTGGCTCGTCATCTGCCATCCTTCCGGCACCAACACTCGCCACGTTAGATTTTCCATCGGCACGTTGAGCACCGGTCCTTCGAGTCGCTCGCCCTTGCTGGTGCCCGCCGAGTAAACGAAGCGCACCGTCGCGGGGCGGCCGACTTCGGGCGATGGAAAAACATAGAACAACCACTCGTCGCCCTCTCTAACCAAGGTCGCGCCCTCGTCGTTGACAAGCACGTTGAAGAGCGCAGCACCCTTCGGCAGTTTCAGCCGCAACGTGCCCTTGCCGACGACCTGCATATTTAAATCCACCGCCGTTAGAGCGTCGCCCGCAGGCGACATCAGAGTGGTGAGCATTCCCTCGGCGACTCGGAGTTTTTGTAAATCGGCGAGCTGGTGGCGTTTCAAAATCACCGGCAGCGGACCTTCCGGATCGGCCACCCGGAATGCCATCAGCGGCGCGACGTTGCCTGCGGCTTGGCCGAGCGAGGATTGCACCACCGCCCAATCCGCGCGTTGCCAACCGCGCGGCAAAGTGCCTGTTTCAAGCTCTAACCGCCCACCAGCGCGGATCGCTGCGAAGTACGATAGCTGCCGGACTTGCTCCAAGACGATGGGCTGGATCAGCTCCGTGCCATCGTCTTTGCTGGCGCGCTGGTATTCCAGTTCGACGCTGGTTTCCCCGGCCACGCCGCGTTGGAAGTTGATGTCCCACGCGCCCTCCTGGTCCGCCACCGGCACCAGATCGGCCACGGCGGTGCCGTTCGCCCGCACCGTCGCGGCGGCGGTGGCATCGAGTCCGGGGATGCGGACGCGCAGCGATTTGAGGGCCGCGTTTTCGATTTTATAACCGATCACCACGCGGGTCAGCATCTGCCCCTCGCGTAAGGTGGCTTCGTGAAATACTTGGGCGGTCACCCACGGATCGAGGCGGCTGATAGAGAGACCGAGCGACCAATCGCTCTGCAACAACCGATAGGCCAAGGCACCGGGCCGGGCCGCTGCGCGGGCGGATTCTTTTGGCGCATCGGCCAGCGCCCGCGGATCGAGTTGGGAAACATTGCGGCGCTCCACGGCCCGCACTTGCAAGCCGCGCTCGGGGACGACGGTGACCACGCCGGTTTCCCGCGAGGCATCGCGGAGTGACAAGCGCGGCACTAACCATTTTTCCTGCGCTCCCGGTGCACGGGCAGTTAGAGTGAGGCTGAACTCGCGCTTGCCCATCGTCTTACCGGTTAGATGCAAGGTCAGCACCCGCTTGTCCGGGCTAATTGTCCATTGGCTCAAACCCTCGCCAGTGGCGGTTTCTACGTCCAATCCTTCCGGCAAATCAACCACCAGCCGGAACACGCCGGAGCGAGTGATCGTGACCGTTAGATCGGTGGCGACCAGCAAGCGGTCCTCGCCGAGCGAGACGAGTTGCCAGGAATCCGCCCGCAGCTCGGGGGCGACGGCGGCGACTTTGACGTGCGCCATCACCTCGCCCGCGCCGTAGCGGAAGGCGTTCTGAAGCAGCGCCAGCGGGTTTCCCTCCTTGTCGCGCGGCAGTAGCGAGGCGTTGAAATCCTCCGGGTTCACTTTTGATAGACCTTCGAGGTTGATCGATTCCGGTTGGGCTTCCTCGCCGAAGGCCAGCGCGAGAAACCCGATCTCACCCGCCGAGCCAGCGACTCGCAGCGGTGCGAGATCGAGATTGATTGGCAGAGTCCCCGCGCCGCGCTGGGTCTCGATGGTTAGAGTGAACGCCTGATCCTGCGCCGGTTCGATTGGCACGCGGAGTTCGCGTTTTTCTGGGTCGAAGCGCCATGAGCCGACGGGTCCATCGACCACATCGCTGACAGTGAAACCCGCAGGCACCGTCATCACTAACAGCGAGACGCGGCCCTGCGCCGGGCGGATCGAGACGAGGTGGCGACCACTGACCACGCCGGGTCCGGGCAGATAGAGATTGGAGACTTCGGCGAAAAACCGGGTTTCTTCGCTGCCGACATCGCGTTGTTTCGGGCGGGCTTGCAAGGTCACGGGATCGGCTGGGCCGAGCACTAACACCGCGCCGCTTTCATTGGCTGCTAGGCCTTCGAGCGCGGTCACCTTGGCCGCGCCGGGCGAGAAAAACTCCCAGCCCGCTTGGTCCCAGCGCAGCGTGACTTGCCGCAGCGCTGCGGGACCGCCGGGCAAGATCCAGCCCTTGCCCGGATCGGTTAGTGGCATTTCAAACACCGCCTTGCCGGTCATCCGGCCCGCGCTGTCCGCGACAATGAAGTAGGCATCCATTTTGTCTAACGGAGCTTTCACCACATGCAGCCCGGCTCCCTCGAAACCACTCAACACGGCCGGCGCACGCAGTAACAGAAACCGATCACCGACCTCGCCACGCAGCGTCACGGCGATGGTGCCGCGCAGCCGACCATCACGGATTTGCCAATCTTGAATCATCGACTCGGCAGGCTTGGTGCCGGGGATTTCCGCAGCGCGGGCGTCTTGGAAACACAGGCCGGTTAGAATGAGAAGTGCGGCGACGCTTTCCGCGATCTTGGGTTTGCGCAGGTCGTGGATGGCCTGCCACAGCCGGGGCAGCCACCAGGCCAGGGCGATGGATGCAGCGATGCCGAAGAACAACGGTGCGCCGCCGCGGATCGAGAGGAACGACGCGCCGACGAGTGCGAGTCCGCCCATCCGCCACCAGCGATCTCCAGCTAACATCCCCCTCACCGCGATGGCTGTGCCGAGGATGAAAACGATCCACATCCCCCACCCGGTGCGCGCTTGCCACGGGGCGACGTTGCCAATTTCCACCGCCACCTCACTGCCCGCCGCCACCACCGGCGCGGCGTATTCCAAGAAGGCGGCATTGCCCCGGCTGGTCGCAGCGGCGGATATCCCGAACCCCACCGCCACCAAAATGAAGGCCATTCCTAACACCAACGGGAGCACCCGCCGCGAGCTACTTGCCAACGCCGCCGCGCCTAACACGAGCAGGGCGAAAACTCCACCCGCATGACTTGCTAACCATTCCCAGCCGCTTTCCGCGAGGCCGGGACGCACGAGCTCTGCCGAGCCGCCGCGAGGGACTAACTGACGACCTTCGTCGCCGGTGACCGTCCACTCGCCGATGACCACCGGCGCGGCCAAAATCGGTGCTGCTAGACGCGGGCGGCGCGGGTTCTCGGACCGCGCACCGTAGCGCAGAGTGACTTCCACGGCTTGGTTCGGATCGATCTGCGAGGGCAGCGGCACCAGGGTTTCGCCGCCGTCTGAGCGGGCGTTCACGGATTCGCCATTGACCTTCGCTTCCCACAGTTTGGCAGCCGCTGGCAAGGTCACCCGCAACGCGCTGCGGCCTTTGGATTTCACGAAAAACCGGGCATCCGTCACCCACTGTCCGTCGCGCGAGACTTGGCTGGAGAGCTTGAGGAAATCGACGACCTGCTCGACCGTTTCACCCGGCTCGAACCACTCGATCTTCATCCCGATCTTGAAATCGCGGGCGGTGTATTGCCACGCTGCTAGAGTGGGCGCACTGCTGAGCAAGCGGAATTCCGCGGGCAGTTCTGTAGGGTCGATCGCCAACAAGGGTCCCTCACTAACAGGCTTGGCAAACTTCACCTGCAGCGGACTCACCACTTGCACATAGCCGCGCTCCGCTTGGACATCCAGCGGGCGGACCATCCCGGGTGTTAGGTCGCCGCCGCGGGCGCTCATCGGCTGCTCAAAGGTGAGTAGCACGGTGCCGGTGCCGAGGACCGGACGGGATAGCGGGACGATCACCGTGTCGCCCTCGCGCCGCCAATCGCGGCCGACGTTTTGGCCGGTCACGTCGATGTTGCCGATGTCGGCAGGCACGGAAATTTTCCACTCAGTGGCTGGTGCGCCGACGACGAAATAGTTGATCAGC
>JAYTLO010000136.1:0-12415 GCA_043729385.1 Akkermansiaceae bacterium | reverse complement strand
CGCTCTTCGCGTCATCGACAAAGCTCGAATTTACCCCGATTACCTCGCCACCATTCTCAATCAGCCCGCCCTCCAGGCCCGGCTGAAGTCCATGCGCACTGGCAGCTCCATTCCGAACATCACCCTCGGCGCGCTCAAGGATCTCGAAATTCCGGTTCCGCCGCTTTCCTTCCAAGCGGAAATCGTCAACCTCGCCCAAGCCATCCGTCGGGAAAAAGCCATCAGCGATCAACTCCACGCCGTCCGCCTCCGCCAGCTCGATGTCATTGCGGCATCCCTTTAAGCCACCCTCCATCCCATGCCCAAGCCACCCACCGCCAATCAGGACGAAATCAACGACATCGTCTGGAAAGCCTGCGATTCCTTCCGCGGCGTCATGTCGTCCGACCAATATAAGGACTACATTCTCACCTTCCTGTTCCTGAAATTCCTCTCCGATCTCGTCAAGGAACGCCGCCAGGCCCTCGAAAAACAATTCCCCGGCAAGCCGGAAATGGTCCAGCGCCGCCTCGAACGCGAACGCTTCCAGCTTCCCGCCGGCTGCGATTTCGACAGCCTTTACCGCCAGCGCGATGCCGACAACCTCGGCGAACTCATCGACCAGGCCCTCTGGGACATCGAGGACGCGAACAAGGCCAAGCTGGAAGGCGTGCTGCACACGGTTTCCTTCAACGACGAGAAACGCTTGGGTGAAACAAAAGATAGAAACGCCCGACTCAAACATCTGCTTGCCGATTTCCACGATCCTCGGCTTGACCTGCGTCCCTCGCGAATCGGCAATCTCGACGTCATCGGAAATTGTTACGAATACCTGATCGCCCGCTTCGCCTCCGAAGGCGGCAAGAAAGGCGGCGAGTTCTTCACCCCCCCTGAAGTCTCCGGCCTCATTGCCTGCCTCGTTGCTCCGAAACCCGGCGACCGCATCTGCGATCCCACCTGCGGCTCCGGTTCGCTGCTCATCAAGGTCGCCAAGGAGATCCACGAGAAGGACGGCTCACCCTCCAACAACTTCTCGCTCTACGGCCAGGAGGTGAACAGCGCCACCTACGCGCTTTGCCGAATGAACATGTTCCTGCATGGCATCGACAGCGCGCGGATCGTCTGGGGCGACACCCTCAACAACCCAAAGCTTCTCGAAAACGACGCCCTCAGCCAGTTCGACATCGTCGTCGCCAATCCACCATTCTCGCTCGACAAATGGGGCGCGGAAAAAGCCCCCGGCGACCGCTTCGGCCGTTACCAGCGCGGCATCCCGCCCAAGTCGAAGGGCGACTACGCCTTCATCTCCCACATGATCGCCACCGCCCGGCCGGGATTCGGGCGCGTCGCCGTCGTCGTCCCGCACGGCGTTTTGTTCCGCGGGGCAGGGGAGGGCAGCATTCGCCGCCAGCTCATTGAGGAAAACCTGCTCGATTGCGTCATCGGCCTGCCCGCCAACCTCTTCTTCGGCACCGGCATCCCCGCCGCCATCCTGCTTTTCAGCAAGGGGAAAACCCACAAGAACACCCTCTTCATCGACGCCAAGGAGCAATACTCCCAAAGCACCAATCAAAATAAACTCCGCCCCCAAGACATCGCCCGCATCGTCGGCGCTTACACGAAATACAAGACCGTCGAGAAATTCGCCTACCGCGCCACCCTCGAGGAAATCCGCGAGAACGACTACAACCTCAACATCCCGCGCTACGTCGATACCTTCGAGGAGCAAACCACTATCGACCTCCCCGCCGTCCAGCAGGAAATCGATGACCTTGAAGCCCAACTCGCCGCCGTCCGGAAGGAAATGCGCGGGCACCTCAAAAACCTCGGGTTCGCGCCGAAATAGCGCAAAAACATCCATAATGGGTATTTCAAGTATCAAGCTAGGCCATGCCGACCTCATTCACCGATTCCAGTAGCCGCCTCACTGAGCGGGTGGTCGATTTCCTCTGGCACCAGTGGTCCTCCATCGGCGTCGCGGGACACGCGCGCGCTGGCGACGATTGGATCACCGACCCCGAGGCCCTGCTGCTGCTCACCACCCGCTTCGGCCGCTACGACTCCCGCTTGATGGATGAGTCCATCGACTGGCTGGTGAAATTCGGCCGCCGGATCAATCTCCAGCGCCTCCAGAATCTGCATCGCGAATGGCCCGGCGTGGCGGAACCGCGCGTCCTTGCCGCCATCTCCGACATCCTCGGCCAGCAGGCCGTGTTGCGGAAATGGCGTCATTGCCGATCTCGCGCCGGAGCCATCCGCAGCGGAATCCCTCTACCTTTCGCGCGATGGAAAACCTGCCGTCCACTTCGGTTCCGTCGAGCCCTTCTTCGGGAAATACGGGCTGCTGCGCGGGAAACTGGAACACCGTGGCATGAGCCAGTCTCCGGACCCGCGCTCGCGGGGAAACCTGCTGTTCACCCTGCGCGCCCTGTTCGGCGTGAACGCGCGGGCGGAAATCATGGCTTGGCTCCTCACCCACGATGCCGGCCATCCCGCCGCCATCGCCCGCTCCACCGGTTATTTTTCCAAATCCATCCAGCAAACGCTCAATGAAATGGAGGAATCCGGCCAAGTCATCTCCGGCCGCCAAGGCCGCGAGAAGATGTTCCGCGTCCGCGCGCAGGACTGGCGCTTCCTCGCTCCCGCCACGACAAGCGGCGGGGATTCGAAACCCTTTCCCCGCTGGATCGATTGGATGCCCTTGTTCGCCACCATCACCCGCTTCTCCGAAGCTCTCGCCATCCCTGGAATCGACGAAAAATCCGAGCACTTCCAAGCCATCAAACTCCGCGAGGCGCTCGATGAAGCGATGCCCGCGCTGGTCCGTGCCGGTATCTCCCACGAACTCCAAACCACCCGCGACTTCCGCGGCGCAGATCTCGTCCAATCCCTCCTCGCCGACATCGACTCCCTCCTCGGCTAACCACCCGCCATGCCCAAGCTCTCCCTGAACGCCTCGAAGAAAACCAAACACACCCCCGCCGGGGAGATTCCGGTGGATTGGGCATTCCACGAAATGGGAGAACTCGCAAGCATCCGCAGTGGTGGCACTCCTTCAAAAGCCAATGCAAAGTATTGGGATGGAAATGTTCCATGGTTAAGCGCAAAAGATCTGAAATCCTTTCGAGTAAAAACCTCTATTGATAAAATTTCACCTCTTGCTGTTGAGAACGGAGCACGCCTCGTTCCTGCGGGATCCATTTTGGTGCTCGTCCGTGGCATGATGCTCCTGAAATGCTTCCCGGTTGCTGTCGCGGAAGTTGCTGTGACATTCAACCAAGACCTTAAAGCTATCATAGCCGACGAGCGGAGGGTCCTAAGCATTTATCTTGCCTACTTTCTCGACTCTCACGGCGAGCAAATTCGAACTTCAACAACTTTGGCAGGACATGGAACAGGTCGTCTCGCGTTAGAAGTTCTCGTCAATTTGCTCATCCCACTCCCACCCATTCCCGAGCAGCGAAGGATAGCGGGAATCATCTCCTCCTGGGAACGTGCTATCGAAACCTTGGAATCCCTCATCGCCGCCAAATCCCGCCGCAAACAAGCGCTCATGCAGCAACTCCTCAGCGGCAAGAAGCGGCTGCCGGGGTTCTCTGGCCGTTGGTCGCAGCGACATCTCGGAGACGTTGCGGAAAATGTTAGCCTTCGAAACAATGGGAAATTTAGCTGGGACCGGCTCTACGCGGTGACCAAAGCTGACGGCATGGTTCCCATGCGCGAACAGGTGATGGGCGTGTCCACTAACAATTGTAAATTGGTGAAGCGTAATTTTTTCGCCTATAACCCGATGCGACTCAACATCGGTTCACTCGCCCGTTGGCAGCGGGATGAAGATGTCATGGTGAGCGGTGACTACATTGTTTTCCGTTGCAGGGAAGGGGAGCTGGAGCCCCGGTTCTTTGATCATCTCCGGAGGACCACCCATTGGCACGATTTCGTCAATGTCGGTGGAAGTGGCAGCGTTCGCGTCCGGCTTTACTTCAAAGATATTGCGCCGTTCAAATTTCCCTGTCCGGAGTTCAACGAACAAAAAGCCCTGGCCGACTTTTTCGACACCATCGACCGCGAGCTCACCCTTCACCGCCAGCACCTTGACTCCCTCCGCACCCAAAAGCGCGGGCTGATGCAAAAACTCCTCACCGGAGAGGTGAGAACCAAATCCTCCTAATTCATGTCTGACGATCCCCTACAAACTCCAACGGTTTTCGTTTCCTATTCCCACGACTCGCGGGACCACAAGCAATGGGTGGCGCAACTGGCCGCCGCGTTGATGGAAAAGCATGTGCAGGTGATCTTCGACCAATGGGATCTGGAACCCGGTGATGATGTGCCCAAATTCATGGAACGAGCGGTCAAGGCGGCGGACAGGGTTCTCATGATTTGCACCGAGCCCTACGTTCGCAAGGCCAACGACGGCAAAGGCGGCGTCGGCTACGAGGCCATGATCGTGACCGGAGAGTTGGTACGGGACTTGGGTACCCGCAAGTTCGTTCCGATCATCCGGCAAGGAGGAGGAGGGACGATCGTGCCGGACTGTGTGGGTACCCGGCTCTGGGTGGACTTCAGCAAGGACGAGGATTTCGACACCGCGTTGGACCAGCTCATCAAGACCTTGCACCAAGCCCAACATCTGGCCAAGCCGGCTCTAGGCCCCGACCCTTTCGCCGGACTTCGTACCCCAGGTGCCGAGTCCAAGGCACGGCAAGTGGCTGCGGAATCGAGCTTCGAAGCGGTGATCGGTGATGCCGAAGCCGCTTACCGGATGGCGGGATCCATCGCTTCCGCCGGTGACACAGCAACGTGGCGCAAGCTCATCAGAACCTTGCAACGTCGGGCTACCGAGGATCTGACGGTATGGCGATCTGCCGACGAATCGCTCCCCTCTTTCACCGAAAAAGATCCCTCTCCGCTCTTTGATCATGCGTCCCACGGCGTGTCCTTTTTCATGCCGCTCTTTGCCTGCCTTGTGGCGGGGGCTGAATCCGGCAAGGAAGAATTCGCGAGTCAACTTGGTTGGATCGACGAATTGATCCAACCGATTGGCTGGAACCGTGGCGGTTACACGTATTGGACGGATTTCCCCCAGTTGCTGCTTTTCGTCGGACAGGCTTTGGTCGGCGGGATGCTCATGGAGTCACGAAACAGCGAGGCCGCCTGCAATCTGGCCACGACGCGTATCCCGGACAGCTACCGGAGCCGTGAAAGCAAACCGCTTTTCCTGGAAACAGGCGTGACCGGTTGGCCTGAGAGCATGAACCACACCTGCACCCTCGCGTGGGGATTCCTCACCAGATTGATCCGTGACCAGAAATGGCTGACAGAGGCTTACGGTTCCGAGAATCACGCACAAGCGGCGGTTTCTTCCTACTACCAGTTGCTGAGCTTCCTCAATTTCTGCCACCTGTCCACCAATGGTCGCTTCGAAGAGGGCGATCTATCATGGCCCGTCACGGTGCCACTGAACTTCTGCTGCTGGCCTGAGGACTCCGTCAGGAAGGGCTATCAGCTTTTTCTTGGCCACCAGGCGATGATCTCCAGATTGCTGGGCGCGAATGGTTTGAGCGACACGGCTAGGTTCCGGCAGCACTGGAAACGGTGGATGGAAATCTACGGCAAATGGCTGTCCGAAGTGTTCAAATGGCACTTTCACCGTGATGTTCCTCAGATCAACCTGCCTGCCGATCTTGAGGTGAAAGGCCTATCACTCTCCGGCCTATGAACGCGCCAAACTCCACAAAATTTGCGGCGAACCGTCCCGGCACAAGACGGTTTCGGGGCAGGATTACGGAGAATTCCGGTCTTGACCGAAAAAGCCGGCCATGCGAACAGTCTCTCAACAAGCCCGCCACGCCTCTCCTTGGAAGCGCACTTTGGCGGGTATTTTTTTGCCCCCGAACCCCCAGCCAGGCCCGATGAAATACTCGAAGCCGGCCCTCACCATCGACGACCAACTGGCCAAGCTGGCCAGCAAAGGCCTTCAGGTTACGGATTCTCAGAAGGCAAAACATTGCCTGACCTGCATTGGCTATTACCGGCTTTCCGCTTACGCCTACCCATTCAGGATGCCGTCCAATCGGAAACTGTTCAAACCCGGCACGGACTTCGAACAGATTCTCAGGCTCTACGAATTCGACCGGGAACTCCGGCTGTTGGTCAACGACGCGGTGGAGCGCTGCGAAATCGCCATCCGTTCCCAAATTGTCAATGTCACGGCCTTGGCGCTGGGGCCTCATTGGTTCCTCGATGCGAAAAACTTTCAGCCAGGCTATCGCATGACGAACCTGCACGGAAAAATGGAAGAAGCAGTGGGCATTCGGTCAAACCCGGCGACCGGCAAGAAAACCTACCCAACCAAGCATTCGGAGACCTTCATTTCCCATTATTACACGAAATACGGCGATCCCGATCTGCCGCCCATCTGGATGGCGGCGGAGATGCTCTCCTTTGGGGTGCTTTCCCGTCTTTATTCGTGTTTCGTGGACCCAAAGATCCAACATGACATTGCCACACCGTTCGGGATCCATCCTACCGTTTTCCAACAATGGCTACAGAGCTTGTCCTACCTCCGGAATCTCTGCGCCCACCACAGCCGACTGTGGAACCGAGTGTTTTCGGTGCCTCCCAAGATTGCAAAGAAACATAAGGGCCTGATTCCTCATCCCGATCGCTTCTATGCCTGCGCGGTCGTGCTTTTCGATCTGCTAAAGTCCATCCATGGCGGCGACGGATGGGCTTCGCGCTTGGACAACCTTTTTTCTGCTTTCTCTGAGATCGATGCCGCCGCGATGGGCTTTCCAAGCAATTGGAAGTCTGAAGTCTTCTGGAATCTGCCTCAGACACCTCCATCCCAGCCGCTTCCGTGAAAGGCCAGCCAACCCTCATGTTCGAAAAACTCGACCACCTGAAATCCCGGCTCGATGCCCTGCGCCCCTTGCACGAATCGGTCGTGCGAAACCTCCATGAGGATCTCGTCGTCCGCTGGACCTATCACTCGAACGCCATCGAGGGCAACACGCTCACGCTCCTGGAAACCAAAGTCGTGCTGGAAGGCATCACCATCGGTGGCAAGTCGATCCGCGAACACCTGGAAGCGATCAACCACCGCGAAGCCATCCGTTTCCTCGAAACCCTCGTCCAGGAAGGCGGAGACCTCCGTGAAGCCGACATCAAGAACCTCCACGCCCTCATCCTGCGCGGCATCGATGACGCCAACGCCGGAATCTATAGGACCGTCAACGTCCGCATCAGCGGTGCCCGCCACCTGCCACCGGATTTCCTGCATCTTCCTGAGCTAATGGAAGCGTTCGCCACTTGGTATCGCACCGAAGCCATCACTCTGCACCCGGTCGAGCGCGCCGCGAGCGTCCACTCGGACTTCGTGAAGATCCATCCCTTCGTCGATGGCAATGGCCGTACCTCCCGCCTGTTGATGAACCTGGAACTTCTCAAATCCGGCTTCCCGCCCGTCGTGCTCCCCGTCGAGCGCCGCCTCGAATACTACGAAGCCCTCGATCGCGCGCATGTGGATGACGATTTCCAACCCTTCTTGACGCTCATTGCCAGCCAGGCCGAGCAAGCTTTCGAGCCCTATTTCCATGCCTTGGGCGAATCGCTCTGAACCCGTCGGAAAACGCCTAACTCCCCACCACCATGGACCCCCGCTTTCAAAACCTGAACTCCCAGCTCGCCGAGTGGCAATCCCTCCAGCCGCTCAAACGCGAGGACAATGACCGGCTCTGGCGGAAATTGCGCTTGGACTGGAACTACCACTCCAACCACATCGAGGGCAACACGCTCACTTACGGTGAAACCGAGATCCTTCTCATCCATGGCCAGGCCACCGGCGACCATGGGCTGCGGGAATACGAAGAGATGAAGGCGCATGATGTAGCCATCGAGCACATGAAGCAATTGGTGGAGGAAGATCGACCGCTCACCGAAGCCGACATCCGCGATTTCAATCGTATCCTTCTCAAGGAATCCTTCTGGAAAGATGCGATCACGCCCGACGGTCAACCGAGCCGGATTGAGATTCTTCCCGGCGAATACAAAAAGCAGCCTAACAACGTTCGCACCGCCTCCGGCGACATTTTCCGCTTCGCCGATCCCTCCGAGGTCCCGATTCAGATGAACGAATTGATCCAATGGTTGCGGGCCGCGCTGGAGAAGAAGGAACTGCATCCCATCGAGATCGCCTCCAAACTTCACCACGACTTCGTCCTCATCCACCCCTTTGGTGACGGCAATGGCCGCACCGCGCGGATTCTGGTGAATTACGTTCTCATGCGCGTTGGCTACCTTCCTCTAATCGTTCCCACCGAACAAAAGGATCGCTACCTGGCCGCTCTGCGGAGGGCTGACGCTGGGGAGTTGGATGCGCTCACCGACTATATGGCAGCTTGCTTGGCGACTTCCATGGATCGAGGTGTCCTCGCCGCCAAAGGCGAAAGCATTGAAGAGGCGGATGATCTGACTAAGGAGATAGAATTATTCAAACGGCGACAGAAAGGTAACGAACGAAAAGTCGTTCCCAAGTCCAATCAATCACTCGCAGTATTGTGCGAAACCAATCTCAAGCCATTGTTAGCCGACTTTGTCGCGCTGATTGGCAGCCTCGACGATCTGTTCGCTGAAAAGAAAGTTACTGTTTGGATCTATAAACCAGGAGCCGAGATTCCAATGTCACTTGATCGATGGTTGCAGCAGGGAGCGATGAATGAAGCCGACTCCGTCGAATTTCGATACGAGTTGATGGGTTTCACTGGCGACTCTCCCAAACCGTTCAATGCAGTGAGCCGTGTCCGCATACTGCTTAAAGATTTCGGCTATGAGGTCGAAGTAGGTACCAAGCCGGGCGAACCCCGAAATTACGGCGTTCCTCTTTCTGACATTGAGCGAAAGAAGGTTTTACGGCCCGCCCTTGAGGCAGTATTCGCACAAATCCAGAAACAGAGCGGGCAAGAATGAGCAACGACATTCCATTTGTTAGTTCGTTAACGAATAGCCAACCGGGCCGATATCGTTTATCGTGCTGGCAACAAACCCGCCACGCCTCTCCATGGAAGCGCACTTTGGCGGGCATTTTTTTGCCTTGGCAGGGTTTCGTACCTTTTCCCTTCCACCTCCCTTCAGCATAATGCCCTCTTTCCGCGAAGATCCGATGTCCCAGCTCCCCGCCGTCGAGTTGCTGGTGAACCTTGGCTGGGAATATCTAACTCCCGGCGAGGCGCTGGCCCTGCGCGCCGGCCGCCGCCGGGCGGTGGTTTTGGAGGATGTGTTGCGGGCAAAACTCCGGGACATCAATTGCTTCAACTACAAGGGCAAGACCTATCCGTTTGGCGATGCTGCCATAGAGTCCGCCCTCGATGCCGTCATTTCCGTGCGCGACGAGGGATTGGTGCCGACCAACCAACGGCTGTTCGACCTGCTCACGCTTGGCAAGAGCACCGAGCAAATGGCGGAGGGGAATCCGATCAATCCGCAGCTCCGTTATTTCGATTGGGAGCATTTGGAAAACAACTCGTTCCAGTTTTGCGAGGAGTTCGAGGTGGAGCGCGATAGCTGCCATGACACGCTCCGCCCGGACATCGTGCTGTTCGTCAATGGCATCCCGCTCGGTGTGATCGAGTGCAAGAGCCCGCTGATCAAGGACGGCGTCGATGTCGGCATTTCCCAACACATCCGCAATCAGAAGATGGACGGCATTCCGCGCCTGTTCTGGTATGCCCAACTGTTATTCAGTGTGAACCGCGACGGCGGCCAATACGGCACCGCGGGATCCAAACCCGAGTTTTGGGCGGAATGGCGCGAGGAGGCCCCGGATCAACAATCGTTAGATGATGCTCTCCGCCGCCCGATTCCATCCGGGGTCTGGGAGGCGATCGAGAGTGTCGGCAACAAAATTTCCCGTCACGAATCCGTCGAACTTCGCGAGCAATACGGCCGCCCCGACACCGGCCAGGACCGCTTGCTGCACTCGCTCTGCCGACCGGAGCGGTTCATGGAGATTTTCCGCAAGTTCATTGTCTTCGATGCGGGCATCAAGAAGGTCGCCCGCTATCAGCAATACTTCGCCATCCACAAGATCCTCCGGCGTGTCCTCCATTTGGATACCGATGGCCACCGCGACGGGGGAGTCGTGTGGCACACCCAGGGCAGCGGCAAATCGCTCACGATGGTCATGTTGGCGAAGTGCCTCGCGCTGCATCCCGCCATCGCGAACCCGCGCATCGTCCTCGTCACCGATCGTGTGGAACTCGACAAACAAATTCGCGACACGTTCGCGGATTGCGGGCTTATCCCTAAAGTCGGCCGCCGCACGTCGGAAGGTCGCGCCACCACCGGCAAGGACCTCAAGCGCCGGATCGAGCGCAAGGACGGCATCATCACCGCGGTGATCGACAAGTTTGAGAACGCCCTCAAGGAAGCAGGCCACCTCGACGATGATCCGAATCTGTTTGTGTTAGTGGACGAGAGCCACCGCAGCCAGCATGGCAAGCACTACGCCGGTCAGTTCGGCACGATGCACAAGCTGATGCGCAAGGCGCTGCCAAAAGCCTGTTATATCGGCTTCACCGGCACGCCGCTGATGAAGCAGGAAAAAAACACGGCGCGACAATTCGGCGGACTGATAGACACCTACACCATCGAGCAAGCCGTCGCCGACAAGGCCGTGTTGCGCCTGCTTTACGAAGGTCGCCTGGTGGATCAGGAAGTAAGCCAGAAGCAGATCGACGAATGGTTCGAACGCATCGCCCGCAACCGCACGGAGGCACAAAAGGTCGCGCTGAAAAAGAAGTTCGCCACCGCCGGCCACCTTCACAAAGCCGAACAACGGATGCGGATGGTCGCCTGGGACGTCAGCACGCATTTCGAAGAACGCTTCAAAGGCCTCGGACTCAAAGGCCAGTTCGTCGCGGACAGCCGGCTTTCCGCGATCCGTTACCGCGAGATTTTCAAGGAGATCGGCCTGGTCACCTGCGAGGTCGTCATTTCCAAATCTGACGACCGCGAGGACCACAGCAATACGTCGAAGAAAAACGAGACCGAGATCCAGGCGTTTTGGGACGAGATGATGAACGAGCACGGCTCGGAGGAAGCCTATCAGGATAACATCGTCTCGCGCTTCAAGGGCGAGGGCGACCCTAACATCGTCATCGTCTGCTCCAAGCTCATCACCGGCTTCGACGCGCCGCGCAACACGATCCTTTACCTCGACCGCTCGCTCAAGGAGCACACGCTGCTGCAAGCCATCGCCCGCGTGAACCGGAAATTTGCCGGCAAGGACTTCGGCTACATCATCGACTACCGAGGCATCCTCGGCGAGCTGGACAAAGCGCTGGCGACATACGGTGAGCTCAGTGAATTCGATGCGGAGGATCTGGAGACCGCGATTTTCGACATCGGCACCGAGATAGCGAAACTGGCGGATCATCACGCGGCCTTGAAAAACCTCTTTCAGAAAGTCCAACGGCCGCACGCCTACGAGGATTACGTCGAGATTCTCCGCGACGAAGCCGTCCGCGATGAATTTGTGGATAGACTCCGGCAATTCGGCCGCACCTTGGAGATCGCTTTTTCCAGTCTCGATTGGACGGAGAAGGCGCCGGCCAAGATCGTCAAAATGTATTGGGATGATTTGAAATTCTTCGAGGACCTCCGTCGCTACCTCCGGCAGGTTTTCGCCGCGGATCTGGATTACAAGGAATACGCCGGGCAGATGCAGAAGCTCATCGACCGCCACGTCGGCTCTAACGAAGTTCGGCAGATCACCCCGCTGGTCGATATTTTCGACAAAGAGAAATTCGAGGCTGAAGTCGAAAAACTCGCCACCCCCGCTGCCCGCGCCGATACAATCGCCCACCGCACCGCCAAGACCATCACCGAGCGGATGGACGAGGACCCGGTTTTCTATCAGCGACTCTCCGCGATCCTGCGTCGGATGATCGACGACTATCAGGCTCAACGGATCGCCGCCGCGGAATACCTGAAACGCGCGAAACAGGCTTCCGAAGAAGTCCGCACCCACGGCATGAGCAACGTGCCCCCGGCATTGCGCGATCACGTCCCGGCGCTCGCCATCTACAACACCCTGAACAAAGCCATCCACGGTGAAGCCGAACCCGGCACCGAGGATGTCTCACAGCTCAGCGGCCTCGCCCTTGAACTCGATTCGCTCATCCGCGAACTCGTCGTGGTCGATTGGCAGAACAAGCCGGACATCCAGAACGACATCAAGAACGCTTTGGAAGACCGGATGCTCGGCAGCTTCGAACAAAGCGGGCGAGATGTGCCCTTCGACACCATCGACTTCATTCTCGACAAGGTGCTCCAGTCCGCGCGCCACCATTACCCGCGATGATCCCCGCCACCGAATCCGCGCGAGTGTCCAGGCAGGTCTTCTATGGCAGTGAGAAGATCGAATTCCAGCTTT
>JAYTLO010000135.1:0-27376 GCA_043729385.1 Akkermansiaceae bacterium | reverse complement strand
CATGCTGCTATCTTCGGCAATCGTCACCGCGCCTGCGGAGTTAAAGGTCAGCGTGCCGGTGTTGAAAATGCCGCCGCCGAGGCTGATCGAGGTGCCGCTGAAATTGCCGAGACCCGCGATGTTGACGCTGGTCGCGCTCGCGTCTGATAGCGTGGCGGTTGAGGAAAGGGTCGCGCTGCCAGCCGTGTTCACGCCGACGATGTCCATGTTGCTGTCCTCAGCAATCGTCACCGCGCCTGCAGAATTGAAGTTCAGCGTGGTCGCATT
This sequence comes from Akkermansiaceae bacterium, assembly GCA_043729385.1. Lineage (GTDB taxonomy): Bacteria > Verrucomicrobiota > Verrucomicrobiia > Verrucomicrobiales > Akkermansiaceae > Luteolibacter. The sequence goes on along the minus strand of JAYTLO010000135.1, from coordinate 27,109 downwards.
GAAGGTGCCAGCACCGAGGTTGATCGAGGTTCCGCTAACCGTGAGTGCGCCGGTGTCCACGCTGGTCGCACCGGCGTCTGAAAGAGCGGCCGTCGAACTGAGAGTCGTCGTTCCGCCGGTGTTTACCCCGACGATGTCCATGCTGCTGTCTTCGGAAATCGTCACCGCGCCTGCCGAGCTAAAGGTCAGCGTGCCGGTGTTGAAAATCCCGCCACCGAGACTGATCGAGGTGCCGCTGAAATTTCCGAGACCCGAGATGTTGACGCTAGTGGCGCTTGCGTCTGATAGAGCGCTGGTTGAGGAAAGCGTCGCGCTGCCACCGGTGTTCACGCCGACGATGTCCATGCTGCTGTCTTCGGAAATCGTCACCGCGCCTGCCGAATTGAAGTTCAGCGTGGTCGCATTGAAGATGCCTCCACCGAGGCTGATCGAAGTGCCGCTAACGGTCAGCGCACCCGTATTCACGCTGGTCGCACCGGCGTCTGATAGAGCGCCGGTCGAGCTGAGAGTCGTCGTTCCACCCGTGTTTACCCCGACGATGTCCATGCTGCTGTCTTCGGCAATCGTCACTGCGTTTGCCGAATTGAAGGTCAGCGTGCCGGTGTTGAAAATGCCGCCACCGAGGCTGATCGAGGTTCCGCTGAAATTTCCGAGACCCGCGATGTTGACGCTGGCCGCGCTCGCGTCTGATAGCGCGCTGGTCGAGGAAAGCGTCGCGCTGGCTGCCGTGTTTGCACCGACGAGATCCATGTTGCTATCCTCGGCAATCGTCACCGCGCCCGCTGAGTTGAAATTTAGCGTGCTCGCATTGAAGATCCCGCCGCCGAGGCTGATGGAGGCGCCGCTAACAGTCAGCGCTCCCGTGTTGACGCTGGTCGCGCCGGCATCTGATAGAGCTCCGGTCGAGCTGAGAATGGTCGTCCCCCCCGTGTTCACGCCGACGATGTCCATGTTGCTGTCTTCGGCAATCGTCACCGCGTTTGCCGCGTTGAAATTCAGCGTGCTGGCATTCAAAATCCCGCCGCCGAGATTGATCGAAGTGCCGGTGACGGTGAGTGCGCCCGTGTTCACGCTGGTGGCTCCGGCGTCGGAGATTCCTGAGGTCGAGGTCAGGATGGTGATTCCGCCCGTGCTGGCTCCGCTGAGCAGCATCGAGGAATCTTCCTGGATCGTCACCGCGCCGGAGGAGTTGAAATTGAGCGAGCCGAAGCTCGTGCTTTCCCCCACGCCGCCGATGGTGATGGTGCCTCCGCCCAAGGTCGCTAGGCCAGCCACCGAGAGATTTCCGCTGTCGGTTAGAGCGCCGCCCGAGATGGTGGTTAGAGTGCTGGTGACGGTCAGTGCTTTGAGGTCAAACGCGGTCGTATCCACAACGTTAACGTTGGCCAATGTCCCGGCAGACGGCACGAACGTCACCGTGCCGGTGAAAATGTTAGTCGCGTTGTTGAGCACGATGTTGTTACCGCCGCCTGCCGTGATGATCGTGTCGCCACCGACGTTGAAAGCCGTTTCATCCAGAGTCACCGAGGTTCCCAAGCCCGCAGTGATGCCCACCGCGCCCGTCACCGTTAGACTCGAACCCGCGACGTCGGTGATCGCACCGGCTGAATTTAATAACAGGCTCGAACCCGTGCTCCCACCACTCAGCACGGTCGAGGAATCTTCCTGAATCGCCACTGCGCCCACGGAGTTAAAATTGAGCGAGCCGGTGTTGAAAAGTCCGCCACCGAGGCTGATCGAGCTGCCGCTGAAGCTGCCAAGTCCGGTCACCGCGACGTTGGTGGCGCCCGCATCTGATAGCGCGCCGGTCGAGGAAATGGCCGCGCTGCCCGCCGTGACGGAGCCGACGATGTCCGTGTTGCTATCCTCCGCAATCGTCACCGCGCCTGCCGAATTGAAGTTCAGAGTGGTCGCATTGAAAATGCCGCCGCCGAGGTTGATCGAAGTGCCGCTGATGGTTAGAGCACCGGTGTTCACGCTGGTGGCACCGGCGTCGGAGATCCCCGCCGTCGAGCTGAGGTTGGTGACTCCGCCGGTGTTTACGCCGACGATATCCATGCTGCTGTCCTCAGCAATGCCGACTGCGCCTGGCGAATTGAAGGTCAGGGTGCCGCTATTAAAAATTCCGCCGCCGAGGCTGATCGAAGTGCCGCTGAAGCTACCGAGTCCGGTGACCGCAAGGCTGGTGGCCCCCGCGTCTGAGAGCGCTGCGGAGGACGTCAGCAAGACACTGCCCGCCGCGTTGGTGCCGACGAGATCCATGCTGCTGTCCTCGCTGATCGATACCGCGCCGCCGGTCAGATTGAGAGTGCCGAAATCGGTCGTTTCACCCGGCAGGTTGCCCAAGGTGATGGCGTTGCCATTCGAGTTTAAAGTCGCGAGACCGCTGACGTTGACGTTGCCAGTGTCGGTGATCGCGCCGTTAGAATTCAGGGTGAAACTCGAAGCGCCGACTGCGGCCAGCTCCGAGCCGCTGTCTTCGGTGATGGTCACCGCGGTGCCAGTTAGATTGAGGCTGCCGAAATTCGTGATATCCCCCACGCTGTCACCCAGCGTGATCGCATTTGCGCCCGCGTTGAGGTTGGCAAGGCCGCTGACATTGAGGGTCGTGCTGGCTGCGTCCGTGATCGTCCCCGCCGTGGTGAGCGTGAGACTGGCCGCGTTGACGCCGGTTAGAAGCGTGGCGTCGGCCTCGTTGACCGTCACCGCGCCACCCGTCAACTTGAGGGTACCGAAGCGGTTTTGGGACAGCAACGTGACATCACCCACGCCGCCGCTGAGGTCGGCCAGACCATCGACTAACAACTTGCGGCCTAGCGTCTGCGAGATGCCACCGGACGTCACGGCAAGCTGGGATGGCGCGCCGTTGAGGGTGACGTCTGCGTCGAAGGCGACGGTGCCAGCCGCATTGAGATTCAAGGAGCCGCCGCCGTTTAGATTGTTAATGGTCGCGCCGATGACGATGTTCGTATTCGCGGCGAGCGATAAAGTCCGGTTGGTGCTCCAAGCGATCGAGTCCCTCACCTCGAGCTTGCCTTCGAGCGGATTGACGCCGCCGGAAGTGGTGGTCACCGAGACATTGGCGGTGCCCAAGGCGCCCACCAGCGTGACCACCTTAAGATTCGAGGTGCCACCATTATTCGTCGCATCCTGAAACGGAGAGGAAAGGGTGATATCCGCATCGTCCCCGTTGCTGATAGAAATGTCCGACGCAGCTTGCACCAGATGCGAACTCATGGTGAAGAAGATCACGGACGAAAGCAGTTTTCGGGATGGTTTCATGATGGATAATGGGAGATTTGTTAGTTGGGCCAACGCACCGGATATTTTTCCGCGATGGCTTGGTAAAATTCGGACTCGGCAGTTTTGCGAATGCGCTGTTGCTCCGCTTGGCTGAGTTCGCCGGACACCGCTTCGAACGGGCGCAGGACCGCTGGCTTCAGCGCCATGTAGCGGACGAGGAAAACGCCCTCTGGCTTGGTAACCACGGCGCTGACTTCGCCAGCTTGGGCTAGGGAAAATGCGATCTGTGCGACCGCCTTGGACCACGCGTCCATGCCGCCGGCGCTCTCTAACCAACCGACGATGCCGCCCTGATAGCGGCTGGCTTGGTGTTCGGAATAATCAACGCCGAGCGCGGAGAAACCTTGCTCGGGATGGTCCTTCAAGTCGCCGTTTTTGAAAAACCAATCGCGGGCGGTGGCGAGTTTTTCCACGTACTGTTTCGCCCGTTCAGGGTCGCCCTTTGGGTTCAGCCAGAGCACGGCCACCTGGCGCTTTTCATTGGAGCGGAAGCGGTCGGCCCCTGCGGCGTAAAGCTCGCGCAGGCGCGACTCGGAAGGCGGCGTGGCGGCCTTCACTTGCGGAGAGAGAGTTTTTTCCTTGAGCCGGTTCGCCAAAATACGGGCAAACTCGGCGCGGACCAGCGGGTCGCGGAGGAGGTCCGCATCGAGCGCGGCTTGGGCGAGCTGGGCGCGGCTGGCAAGCTCGCCGAGGGCTTGCTTGCGGGTCTCCTCATCGCTGCGGCCGCCATGGTTTTCCTTGAGCTGATAGTCGAGATCCGCTTGATCCACCGCGAGCGATCCCACACTCAGGAGCGCGCCCGTCTCCGCCACCGCAGCGGCGGGTTTGGCGGCGTCCCGCTGCTTCGGACTGCACGCGGAAATCACCGCGAGCAGCACCAGCATGACGGGTCGTGTCGAGCGGATCGTCATTGCGCCAGATTCCGGATCACCGCCTTGCCAGCACCCCGAGTGAATTCCCACATGAGCAGATGTTTGCCCGAGCCTGATAGCGTTTTCTGGATTCTAACGGCGTCGCCGTAGGTCTCCGATTGCTTCACGCCGTCGATAAAAAAGGTGAGCGAGTCATCCCAATTTCCGCCGACGACTTCCATCTCGAAGTCGATCACCGCCGTGGCGTTGACCTTGCTGATCACCCGGTTCGTCTCGCCGCTGTTACCGCCGCTGCTCATGAGTGCGCCGGATGTCGGATCGGTGTTCCAGTTCGCATTGCCGCTCATGCCATACTCCGCGCTGCCCGTCGTCGCGGCGATGCTGCTGCCCGCGAGCTGGCCGGGATCGACGCTCATGTTTAGGCGGTAAAACTTGCTGGTCTCGCTGCTCGCCAATGGCGCGCCGAGAAGTTTGAGGCCGTTAGGATCCGCTTGGCGGACGAAGCTGCTCGCGGAATCTCCCCACTGGCCGAGCGAATCCGAAGACTGCACGCCCCAGCGGAGGTCGGCGGCTTTGAATTGGCCGGGGGCTGTTAGCTCCGGCCGCCCACCGACGATGCGTAGGTTCACACCGCGTTTTCCGAGATCATCCACAGAGCCGAGGCTGAAGGCGTAGGCTTGCAAATACTCGCCCACTCTGGCGGGCGAGGTTTTCTCAAGCGCGGCGCGGCTGGTAATAGCACCGTGGGAGGAGGCGGCGAGCCAGCGGTCGAAACCAGCACCGTTCGTCTCCGAGGCGGTGTTACCGACGTAGAGGACGGCTTCGTGAGGGTCGCCTAGCAGATAGCGATCGCGCGAGGCCAGGCGGACGAGCAGGACTTTCGGCCCGCCCGTTAGACCGGCGGCGCGGGCGGAAATTTGCATTTCACGAGAACTCTGGCCGGCCAGCAGCGTGATGCTTGTGGGGATGGTGTTGATCTGCACGCCATTGGCTGCGGTGCCGCCGAGTTGGAAATCCACGAGCAAACTTTGAGTGGTGCTGCCATTGCGGCGGATGACCACACGCGCGGGCTGGGCGGGACTTGCGACGGCATTCGCCTGGGTGATTTCTAACCAGACCAGCGGATTGTCGCTGATGGTTTGCGCGACGGGCGCACCACTCACGGAATACTTGAACTGCGGCAAGACGGCCACTTGCACATTAGACACTCCAGCGGTCTCCAAATCGGGAACCGGATGGACGGTGACGGTCTTGGTCGTTTCACCACGGGCGAAGCTGACGACGCTGCGCTGGCCTGCACTTGAGCTTGCGCCATCGACCACGAAGCGACCGCCCGAGCCTTGGAAGAAGCCTAACGGGACATCGAGTGCGGCGGAAACACCGGCCCCGCTGCGAGTGACATGGACGGTGAATGATTGGGCGAGGGACTCACCTAACGGACTGCTAGATGAACCGGGGGCGAGCGCGAGCTGCACTGTGGTCGGGATGCTCAGGCCGCCCATCCGCAAGTGGCCTTCCGCGATGAGGCGGATGAGTTGGGTGCTGCCGATGACCACATTACGCAGCACAATTTCCTGCTTGCTGCCGTCCGGGCGGGTGACGATGAGGCTGCTATCGAGCGTCGGCACCGGCGTGCTGTAGTTGGCATCCAAGCGGACGCTGACGAAGTTCCGAGCGTCGCCCTTCACCCCCCAAAACGGCGCGGAAACGTCGATGATGTCGTTTGCGGAATCGAAGTCCGTGAGCTGGTCGCGGCCGAGATCCACGCCGCCGAAGACGAAGCGGTCCGCGCCGCCGCCGCCAGTTAGAATGTCGTCGCCAGCACCGCCGGAGAGGGTGTCATCCCCTGCCCCGCCGGTGAGACGGTCGATGCCGAAGCCGCCGCGGATGATGCGAGGCTGAGATCCCGGACCTGCGGTGAGCGTGACGTCTTTGAGGCTGGTGCTGAAATTCCAGATGACGGCGGCGCTCCATTTCGACTGCAGGTAGTCATTCACGCCGCGCAGTTTTTGCTCGGGCAAGGCGCTGGGGAAAACGAGCAGTTCGTGGAGTTGTCCGGCGAAGGCTTGATCGACCGGGGAAGCGGTGCCGTCCGGGATCGCGGTGCGGCGGGCACCGAGTGTCGGCAAGACCGGATCGACGGGGGCGGTGGTCACATTTTCACCATCATAGGAAAGGCCGAAGATGTTTTGTAAAAGGTTAGCCTGGCGCCGGAAGATCGAGGTGGTGGTGGCACCCGTGGCATTCTCATAACCGTGAATGGCCGTGCCATCGACCTGATAGGTGGGCGCGCCGGGATAGGAAATCGCCTGAGTGGTCGCGGCGAGTTGCAAGTAGCCGCGGTTGGTCGAGAGCAACGTCTGCGGCGCATCCGCAGACTCGGCGGCCGTGTAGGCGGCAAGCACCGTGTGATCGGCCACCGGCAAAGATGAGTCTTGGAAAAAGAGGTGGGCAGCGGTGACTTTGGAAAAGTCCGCCGCGCGATCGGTCACTATCGGCTGATAGCTACCAAGCGGTTGGGTGGCGTGGCGGGCATTTCCGGAACGGTCGGACCAAGTGCTGATCTTGGAGCCTGCGGCAGGAAGGTCGCGGCCATCAAGCCAGAGAGCGGCGTCGCTGCCGTCCGCAGGGCTTGGGGAAACCACGCGCACCTGCACCTGGCCGGAGTAAACGGTGCCGCCGTCGTTCCAACTAACAGGCAGGGCGAAGCCACGCACCGACCGGTCGGTGTGGGCGATGGTTAGGCGACCGGACCTGAAGTCGGTGAGCGGAAACGGCCCGCCGGATGTGAGTGGTGCGCCGTCATATTTAAGATCGAAGCCGCTGGCCGCGCCACTCGCGAGCGAGAGGTTGATCCCTGCGTCCGCCGTATCAGAATCCAGAACTTGCGGGTAAATCCCAGCTTCACCGGATTCCGGGACGAGGATCTCGGCAGTGACCAGCAGTGGATTGCGATTACTAACAGCCGGATTGCTGCCCCGGCGGAATTCTTCGAGATTGCTCCACCCGTCATTGTCGAAGTCGCCGTTGGCATCGGCGATGTTAGGATCGAGTCCGAACAGGCGCTCCCACCAATCAGGGAGGCCGTCGCCGTCACTGTCTGCGCCGTCGCCCGCGACGAGCAAGTCGAGGCGGTAGTCATTCGAGCGGCTGGCGAAGCTCAAACCATAGAACTCCTTGCTGCCGTCTGGCAGGGTGGCGGGGACGCCATCAATGGTGATTTCCTGAATCCGGAAACTGGTGGGCAAGTTACTAACCGATAGAAATTCATCGATCCGCGGCGCTTCGGGGAGATAGGCTAACGGAACTTTCAATGCATAAGACCACGGCTTGACCGCGCCCGGCCCGGTGGGTCGCAAATCGGTCTCGAGGGTCACGCTGTTCGCAGCGTTGTTCTGATTAACGAAGGTTACTTTGAGCTGCCCGCCTTGCAGCAGGACTGTCTGGCCGCCGCCGGACTTGCGGACCTCGCCGTAGAAGACGACGGCGGAATCCGTGAAGCCTTGGGCACGAGCTGCCGGGCTGGCCAGGATCAAGGCGGAGATAAGGGCAAAGATGGTTTTCATCGTTAGGGATGGCTGAATGAGTGAGTCCACAGGTGGTGCTACTGCCCTTGATGGGAGGTGGTCGTGAAATAGATTTTAATGTCCGTGATCTTGTCCGCGAGTTTCCTCAATCCGGCCGCAGGATCTGCGTCAAGACCGCCCCCTGGAATGACTAACATCCACTCGGAGTTCCAGATCGAGCGACTGATCAGACGCGAGTCTAGAATCAACTCGGCATCATCGGCCTCCGGGTCGCCATTGTTATGATACATGCGGAAGTCACCGTGGCGGCGGACATCTCCATAGAAGCCACCCACGCCATCCGACGTCGGGATGTAGCTAGGCGAGGTCAGATGGCTCGGGTTGAGGATGAACGGTGTGGGGATTCGCTGCTCCACCACATTCCAAGCGCGAGTGACCGGCAGTGTGGAAGTGGATGTCCGCAGGAAATCTTTACCGATCGGGACTAGATAGGCGCGCGGGGAAGTCGAGAGTCCCGCCTCATTGTAATCATCCATCCAAACTCCCAAGCCTTGCACTTTGGTGGCATAATTCGCAGAGCTATACTTATGATCGCCCTCGGCCAATGGGTGACCGAAGAAGTTTCTACCGGACTCAATGCAAGTGCTGAAGCGGATGACGATGCCCGGTTGCACACCGGTCGCAAACGGACGGCAGTGGTGGATAAATTCTGGCAGCGTGTTGAGGTCAGGAACGATCCGCGCCTTGAGCGCATCCTTCCAGCGGTCAGCGCTGGCCGGAGCTTGATCAACCGCCTCCTGATTCTCCGGGTCATCCAGCTTCGCCAAGAGCTGGCGCTGCTCCAGGGTGAGTTGCGCCGCCGGGAAATTAAGGGCAGTGATGTCCTTCTTAAGCTCATCGGCCGCCGCGAGGTCCGGGTCCAAGGAGTGGATGCGGAACAGCTCGCCACGCAGTGAGATTTTCTCAGTTTCACGCTGCGGGTTGTTAATCCCGAGTTGGCCCTTGAGCACCGTGAAGTTGGCGGTGAGCTGGGCAAGAATCTCGGCGAGACCGCCGTGCGCCAGGCGCGGTTCACCATCGGTCCAGGAGCCGAGTTGACGTTCCTTAACGATCCTGTCTAACAAATTCCCCGGTGCCGCCGGATGCCCCGGATCAAGGCTGGTCTCGTAATCATAAGCCCGTGCCGCCAGCCATGTGTAACGCGCGGCGATGTTAAAGGAACTCTGATACTTGCTCATCGCTTCATTGCGAGAGAGCCGGAAAACCATGTCTTGGTAGCGGTTCTTTTGCACCTTGGAGGCCAGAATCTTGTTGAAAGACTCGCGCTCTCTGAGCAACCGGAAGCCCTCGGCCATCGCGGTGAAATACTCTTGGCGGTGGAGTTCGAGATTTAAAGTGGTGGCGCCGATCTCGTCGCGCAGCTGGCGATCCACGTCATTAATCTGCAGCTCTTGCACCATTCCCTCCAATTCGCGGATTTGGTCTAGCTTCTCAATGTTGCGATCTAATTTGGCGATGACTTCATCACGCACCAGGTTGACCACTTCCAAGACCGACAATGCGACATCTTTACCTGTTTCCGATAGAATCTTGGTCACTTCGCCCACAGCGACAACCGCAGCAATTGCCGGAGAGGTCGGTATGGAGCCACCTGCGGCTAAGCCCGCAATGATGACTGGGTCATCCGGGATTGCAGCCGAACCAACCTTGCCTGCGGCTTCACCGGTCTTGCTGACGGCGGCTAGAGTATTGATGACAATATTCGCCGCCACCGTCGCGGCAGTGAATCCAGCCCGCACGCCGGTGATACTATCCTTAATGCCTTCTTTTTCACTGTAGAGTTCCACCTCGCTCTGAAGACGGTGAATCCTACCTTCCATGGTCTGCACATACGCAGCATAGTTCGTTAGGTTACGATCCAGTTCGATCTCGTCCGCTAACATGTTCTGCAAGGCGGCTTGCACCCTCCCATAACTGGTGCGCTGGCCCCAATCGGTCGGCGCTTGGAACCCATAGCGTGAGGCGGTCTTGTAGGGCAGGCTCAGGTCTTTCATCTCAGTGCCAAACCGATAGACACCGCTATCACTCATTAATGATTTGAAGGCAAGCGTGCGATCATCATCACCGGTGGCCTTGTAGAGATTGAGCATCACCGGGTTGTCCATGATCGCTGAACCGATGGCTTTATCGTAAAGCATCTTATAGGTAATGCTGGTATCATTCACTCCGACTGCCGGCGGGACAATTTGGTCAATCTTCGTTTTGTCGAGATAAGCAAAGAGCAAGGTATCTGCTCCTTGATAGCCCTCGGGATACGCCTTGCCGAAACCAATCGTGCCATCATAAGGGCGGCCGAAAATTTCAATGAGACGGTTCCGGTAGTCGAGATCCTGACTCATGGTTTCTTGGATCAAGCCGTCAGTGTCGTCGGCCAATGACCGCAGTTTGTTCTGCGCCTGGGTGGCGTAGTCGAGAGTCGTTAGAGCGTTATTGCCCGCCGTAACTGCGCGGGAGAGGATCTGCTCGAAGTGAGATCTGCGATCACCGCCAGAACCGGCTTCATACAAGTCCAGCTCGATGTCGAAGGTCAGCGCATCAGAATCTAACCCCAGCGGATTGACCCCAGCGTTCGCTTCATCCAGGGCGACTTGGATTTCGTGGAGACCACCGGCCACTTCGCCGATTTGGTCGATGGCACCGAGGCGGTCGATGCGGTCGAGGTTCTGCGGATTGTTAACGGGAGTGGCAGCGGCAGCCTCTTCAGGAAGAACTGCATTGGCCACGGCCCAGTCGAAATAAGCGGCTTGGCCGGCACGGTGGGCCCACTCAGAAACGCCCCAAGCACGGGCGGGATCGGCACCGTCGGTGTAGCCCTGCCACTGGCCATTCGGATCTTGGGTGTAGGCGAGACGATAGGACTCACGCACGATATCACGCCCGGCGCGGGCCTTGCTGGCGGCGAGGCGGACGAAGGTTTTCTCATCGAGGAAATCCACTTCGAGCACGTTTTGCATCAATGAATACAACTCGGAGCGAGTCCCCCAAGTGAAGCCTGGGTGTTGCAACAAGGTATAATGCATATCCAGCGCGGAGACGAAGTGCCCCCACGAGTCGCCATGGCCTTGTGGATAAAGTTTGCGGGCGTCATCTTCATTGATGAAGCCGTCTTTGGTGACGTCGTAGATGTTATAGTTGACGTTATACGCAGCTTCACCAAGACCCTTGGCATAGTTCCAGAACATCCGGTTATAGACTGGGTAGCTTTTCCCGAAGTCTGTGCCGCGAAGCAGTGCGAGTTCTTCATGCTGGAGGTCTGCCTCCATATTTTGGAAGGCATGAGTGTAGGATGCCACACCTGCAAGTGAGGAATCTTCGCCGGCATTGATGGTGGAGTCCTGCGCATCGCTGTAGGCTTCATTTCCTAGCAGTTCATAAAGCACCGAGAGCCGAGTGGCGGCAAGTAACAGCGCTTGATTGATGCCGGTGGAAGCATTCCCGTTGCTGGAGTTTCCGATAGAGAGTTCCTTCGCGCGATCCAAGACGGTGCGGTAAAGTTCAATAAGACCGGTGTTCTCAATCACGTTCTTGTCTGGATTGAGTGCCACCTTGCCGGCATAGGGCGCACCGGCGATTTGGATTTGGCTGCTATAGGTGGCCGGGCTTTCGTTACTGAAGAAATCAGCATAACGCGCTTCATAGGGATTGATGCGGTCGAGCACGCGTTTGACCCAGCCCATCACCAGCTGCGGGATATAGCGTTTGCTGCCATCCGCCTGAAGTTGGGGTGAGTTTGCGGCACCCGCCCATTGGAAGGGCGCGGGTGACACGGTAGGAATGTTTCCGGGTTTCCATGCCGTAGAGGCATTGGCGAACTCGAAGGGCACTAGCTTCCAATTCGCTTCATCTTTGTGGCGATAGCGCATGAGCACCAATTTATCGGCGAGAACCACATCGGGCCGGCCTTCGAAGACAATTGAATGAAGCCCGAGATGCTTGGCGGTGTTGTCAGTCAAGGACGCGCGATCGGTCGGGATATATTCCTGCCAAAGTGATTGGCCGTTAGAATCGGTTTGCGTGAGATTGCCATTTGCCAACACCTCGGAGGCGACCACGTCGAGCGGAGCCGCGTCACGAATCCACCATTCATAATAGAGATCGCCGGTATTTGCACCAAACTCGCCGTTGTGCTGGAGAGTGACTTTTTCACTAAAGGCATCGGAGCCTTCGATCACCTTGATCGCACCGCGATAACGATCCGGAATGATTTCGATGATATGCAAACTCACCGGCGCACCGACCAACTCGGTACGATTGTTTTCTGCAATTGTGATATAGAGGGAACCCACGGGATTTTGAGTGAGGAGACCCGGACTTGGAACCAAAGCGGAGCCGACTCCGAAGCTATCGAGAGGCACCACGGTGGGCACCGGAGAAGTCGCAGGGGCGAAGACATTACCAGTTTTCGACCAGAAGGTGGACAACTCCGCCGGGTAGCCGGTAGGGGTATTTTTCACACCTTGGAGATTAAGCACTGGCTGAGTCGCATTGATGTTTGCGCCCGTCACAAGATGAGGGTCTTGAGCTCTGAGATAGATTTTATCAATCGCAGCAGTCCACGCGGTGTTAGTGGAAAGGCCGCGGATGCGGTCATAGTCATTCGGAGTCATGACATTCGGCTCGAGGATGTTGAGCGGGTCAGGGCCGGCAGTTAGATTGGCATCGCCGCTTTCTTTCTCATTGAGACGCCCGCGGAAGACGAGCTTCTCGGCAAGCGAGTCGAAATAGAACCGCTTCTGGAGCGAGCCTGGCAATTCTTTGAAATACCAACGCTCTGCCACGATAAACACCTTGGTGGTGGCGGCCGGAGTGAATCCAGAGGCGCCCATCTGAGCAGTCGTGAAGAGATTCTCGCGCCGATCCAGCGGTCGCATGATGCGAGCCGAAGCATTTCTAACATCATAGCGATTGGTAGCGGTAGCGCCCAGAACCATGCTGGGAGTGGCACTGTCATAGATAACTTCAGAAGCAGCCATCGCGACGAGCGCGGGCAGACCTTTGGCACCCGGAGTTTCACTAAAGTATTCGCCGCCCTGATAGGTGAGTGTCTCACCGCGCTTGAGCTTAGGATAGTCGGAGCGCCAGAAACTGTTATAGATCACTTTCACCGGGTTAAGATTGGCACCGGTGCCGGTGTAGTTAATGCCATTGTCAGGCAGCCACGCCACGGGGGTTCCCGCTAGGGTATTGGGCAGGTAGAAGTCGCCACGGAATGGATAGAAGAACTGGTGGAAGAAGCGGCCATTGCCAGAGACCACCCACGCGTTGCTGTTGACGTCGCGCCATAGCGTCCGCTGGTTGAGCGAACCGATCTGGAGGCTATTGCCGCGGGCGTCGCGCATGGCGACATTACCTATCACCAGATTAAGTGGATACGGTGGAATCAATAGGTCGCCAGCATAGATTGGGTAATCAAATTGATAACTGAAATTGAAGCTCTTGGTGGCATCAAGACCGAGGAATGCATCGTCGGGATTGGTCGCACTTTCATACACCAATCCAGAGTTCGCGGCATTGACCACCGTGGTGGCGGGGCGCGGGAAGGCCGTGAGACCGTCACGAGTCTTGAACACCTGATAGGCCGCCATTTCCGGTTCGGCGGTGAGACGATTGTTAACCTGCACCAGCACCCAAGGATCGGATGTATAACTGGTGCTGGTGGCGTTGATATCCCGCTGCAAGGCATAGGCCGCAAGCGGCGGATTGTTGGGGATATCTTCACCGATGTTTTTCACCTTCAGAGCGGCACGGCCGGCGGGTGCAGTGATGGCGTGCTCTTCGTTCGGATTGTAGCCCGCAAGTGTGGCGTCCGGCTGATTGTAGATTTTAAGATCAGAGAAACCGGCCAGGTTAAAGATCGGTTGCGGACGACCAGTCTGGTCCACGCCTTCAGAGCCGATCCGGCTTGCGATGTAAATTGCCTTGTCCTTGTTAGGACCAAACGCCGGGAAGACCACGTCTTTGTATTCCGTCACCACATAAGGCCACGCCACATTCGGGTGCGGTAAGGGGTCGGTGAGATAGGGGTTTTCGTAGTAGGCCACTTCCAACCGCTTCGCTGCATCGGTGAAGAGCTGACTGTGGTTGACTGGGAAAATCGGCCCCCAAGTGCCGACCTCTGCGCTGCGGGTGTAGAGATTTGAATTGTAGTTGGAGATTGCATTGATGGCATAACCGCTGCCGCCGAAGCCGGCGTTGTCGAGGGTGCTATTCAACCGCGTGGCGACTTCTTGAAGATCGGTGTTCGCCCACTTACCGGCGAAGAGTCCGGAACCGGTGACGGTGCCGACACCCACATTTGCGAGTGTTCCCTGATTGGCGAAAGAGCCACTTGTCGGCGCACTTTCAAAGTTAAATGACAACTGCGGGCTGATGCCCCGAAGCCGCTTACCGGCGACGGTCATGTCGCGCTCAATTCTCAGTTGTCGGACTTCGCCGGGGCTGAGATAGCCTAGCGTGTCGGTGCCGAGGCTGAACATCCGGAAGTTATCAAGTTGCAAGCCGCTGCGAGGCTCGGCATCCACTCCCAATCGTAAGGAGTCTTCCGTCACCCCGGCATCGACGGTGGATCCTGCCGCGCCTGGGAACCAACTCGTGACGAACCCTTTTTCCCGACGCACGCCGTCCAGATAGAAGTCAATGATGGCCACATCCACGCCGAAGAATGTATTGGTGAAAACGTGGACGGCATAGTGACGCCATGCCACGCCGGTCTTGGGCAAATCGTGTGTCACTTGCACACCACGATAAGTCGCGGTGGCAGTCGAAGCTGCCGAATCAAGCGTGATTTGAAGTCCGCCGCCATCGGTGGTCATCACCGTTACTGGTTTGTTAGTGGCAGCGAGTGAGATGCCAGTGCCGGTGGCCGTGGCTGCATTACTAAGCACGAGAGTCGTGCTGTTAGTTATGGAGACAATCTTGGTTCCAGCGGGGATATTTGTCCCACTGAGAGTCATGCCGGGAAGCACCGAGCTAGTGTTAGCACAGGTCACTTGGGTGACTCCGGTGGTGGTTGTGCAGGCACTGAGCGTCACCGCCGCAGGGGCTTGCAGGCCTTTTGCATTGAGCCAGAAATCCACCACAAATTTACTGCCGGGATTCACCGCAGTGGTTGTCGCCCCACCCTTTTGCACAATCCCATAGGCACCGCCGGTTGCGGAACTGGTTCCGAGTTCGAGCGCTTTCCGCCCGAGAACGAGCCTTGCATTGTCGCGGGAAATGACGCTCACCGGGCTGGAGCGGACGACCCGCACTGCGAGGCTTTCCTTGTCGAGGCTACCATCCGCAATCTCGTCCGAGTTCGGCCGATAACTGTAAAGATGCACACTGCGGCCGGTGCCAGCGGCAGTGAAAGGCACGCCGGCAGCTTCTTTACTAACTGAAGCCGAGGTGGCTCCGTCTGCATAAGTCATGTCTTGGAAATCCCACTCATCGGTCGCTCTGAGGTCTAGCTTGGTTGGCGCTTGGCGGGCTGGCACGGGATCATACAAATGTCGGTAGTGCGCGTTGTCCGCTTGGGCCGGGAAGCCTGCTAGCGGGTCGATTTCAGGGAGAGTGACCTCATAGACATAGTCCCCTGCGTTGAGAATCACGGTGCCGGCAGCTTGTGGAAAACTGCTGATTACGAAACTTGTAGTCGCGACCGAGGTAATCGTCGTTCCGACGGCGATGTTTGGACCATTAATCAACATGCCTGCTGTCAGACCTGCGGCAGTGGTGCAGTTAACAGTCGTGCTGGCGGTGGTGAGGACACAATTCAGAACCTTCACCTGTGTTTTGCGTGCTCCATCGCTATCCTCGATCGGCAGTGTCCATCTCACCACGTCCTTCGGATAACCGCTGAGAATCTCGATCTTATAACTCTTGGTTGTGTTGTTAGCATCGGCCCAACCGATCTCGTAGCTGCCAGGTCGCACGGGAAATAATTGTTTGCCCACACGATCCCAACGCAACGCATCGCTGATGCCCACGATGCTTCCCTCCGGGGGCGGAATCTTGGTGGTGATCAAATTTCCGGGTCCCGATTCGGTGAGTTTTAGAACTGCCCCAGGTGGCAAGGCAGGAACGAGTTGAACATCAGGAACCTGCCCATCGAGACTCTTTCCTAACTCAACCTGTGCCCGGAAGACGGTGGGCTGGAACACCCAGTGAATCTCGGTGGGACTGGTGGCGTGAGCCACTGTGAAGGTCCGCGCGACCCGCGAGATGCTTTGTGGATCTGGAACCAAGCGATCAATCAACGGGGCCACCGAAGTGCCGAAGCCAGCGAGGTCGCCAGCGGGTGCGGGGTTGAAATCTCCCAGCGTGAGGGAGCGGTCAATGGTGCGATAAAAGGCACCGACCACAACCTTGCTCCCAGTTACTCCTGAATTTACCCACACATCCGTATTGGCTCCATTTCCATAGATGGGAGGATTGTTATCGACCTGCACGAACGACTGGCCATCCACCAAACCACCACCTTGGGCGTAGCTCAGGGCGTCGAAGCGGTAGCGCACTTGGCCTACGAAATTCCACGTCAGCCTTACCGGCACGTCGATCGTGAGTGGCACCGTCGTGCGGCGTTGGGAGCCATCTTGAGCGAAGGCAGTTGTAGTTGTAGCGACGGCAGGTTGAGTCGCAGGAACGAATTTTTGAACCGTGTAGCCGGTGGTGTTGAATCTGAAACCGCCGGTAGAATTTGTGATATTAGAATCAATGGAGGCCGTGAACTGATCTCCAGACTTATACCATTGTCGCCCCACTTCCGGCGATGGATTGCCAAATCCGCCTTGTCCGGTGGCGGAATTGATAATGACTGCATATTCTAACTTCCACCGCCAGACCACGGTCACGTCGCGATTGAGCGTGACGGTGAAGAATGCATAAGTGCCCTGGACGACCTGACCGTCAATCGCATAACCATCGTTCACAAGCCGGTAGCACGCCGGTTCTGCGGCGGTCACGTCGCCCGCTGAATTGAGAACGGTGAAATCCTTATCTAAATAGATATTTTCCGGTGCCTCGAACCGTTTCACCGTTCCAATGGGTGTGGAATAAATGGTCCCGTGAGACGGATTCAGACCCAAGGTCAGACTCCCGACGTTCACTCTACCGGACACCGGAAGTGACAACGAGCTGCCACTAGCGGTTGCGGGCAGGGTAATCTCGAGGGTCGTCGCGTTCGTGATTGAAGCAATCGTGGTTCCAAAAGGAATGTTTTGACCGCTAATGTCCATACTCGCGGTCAAGCCCACCGTGCTGGCACAAGTGATGGTTTTCGAGCCTGCGGTGGTTGTGCAGTTGGTAAGCAACGCAGGATAAACCGGGCGTTGATACTTGCTTTCCATCGTGATGACGACAGGGCGTTTGAACAAAATACTTTTGTTCTCCGCGAAAGGACTGCCAGCACCATTGGTCGCGAAAGTAACGGGAGTGTTCGTAAGATCCGTGTTAGTCCCCGTCAGATATCCAATACCATCGCAACCATCTGGCCCCGGCTTGGGGGTTCCGGAATAGTTGCGACTCTCGATGCCGATGGATACCTGCTGTGTGGGAAACAGGACCGCTGGGTTCTCGTTCTGATAACGGATTTGGATCGAGTTAGAACTCTCGTAAAGTTGCACTTGGAACGACACGCGCTTGTCTCCACCAATCGAACCGTTGTTATACAACTGCACGTTGTGGTATTTGAGGACGAAGATCCGGTCTGGAGCCGTGCCTAACGTCTTATAGAGAATTTTGCTAGACGTTGTGATGTTTAAATCCGTCCACAGTGGAGCGATGAATTCATCGGGACTGTAGTTAACTCCACCCGAAGGAATTTTACCCGGGACGTAATTGATGGAGGGACCGTTAAAGGTCAGCAAGCCCGTCGTCGAGATATGGCACCGGCTATAGGACTTCTCGTAGAAAAAGAAGTTGAACCCAATATCGACAGGCGATGCCACGTCGATGCCGCGCAGGTTAAGATCCTCCACCACACCCGCCTCGCCGGGCACTAGAAACGGAAGAACATTTCCACCCAAAATTTCGGTTTGGATATAACCAAATGAATCTTTCTTCTCGACTGCTACAGACCCGGTTCCTTGGAGAGTGAATGTGAAGGGACTCGTGGATGGCGACGCCACCGAGTTATTGACGATGGTAAGAACCGCGCTGTAGGCGATCGCTTCCGTTGGCGAAAACTTCACCGTGAAGTCCGCAGTGGCACCAGCGGCCACCGTCGTTGGCGGAGTTCCTACGATGTTAAAGTTTCTTTTTTGGGCACCGGTAACGGCCAAGGACGTCAGAGTGAGGGGAGAGGTGCCAGTGTTGCTAACGGTGAAGGTAATATCTTTGCCGGTATTCTGAGGGACCGTTCCAAATTGCGCGGTGCCGCTTTGTGCGACGACGGGTTGCGTGATCGCGATCGCCGGCGCGAGTCCGATGCCAGTTAGATTAATCACCCACGGGTTATCATTCGGGTCATTGTTGGTGATGGAAAGTGCGGCCGTGCGAGTGCCGAATGCTGACGGGGTGAAGGTCACGACAAACGTAGTGTCGCCGGAGGCAGACACTGGTGCAGTTGGCTGGGTGATTGTGTATTCCGCCGAGTGGGTTCCGCTCTTGGAGATCACTAAACCGGTCAGATCGGCGAGTCCGGTGTTATAGATTGTGAAAGTTCGCGAGATAGGTGAGTTCACTGCGATCGAAGCGAAATCCGCTGTTCCGCCATTCGTGATGACCACATCCGGGTTCGGAGTGGTTTTCGTGACGGACATGATAGGAACCGTACCATTGGCCGTGAGATTGATGACATAGGAGTTCTCTGGACTGGGCGCGTTGGAGCTAATCGTAATTGCGGCAGTTTTAGAACCGCTAGTGGTGGTATTGCAGACGACCGTGAAATTTCTCGTTCCACCCGTCGCCACATCGGTGAGAACGGCGGCGGGAGTGATGCTGAATTCGGAGGCATTGGTGCCACTGAGGGAGATCGATGTTAGAGTCAGCGGATCGGCCCCTGGGTTGGTTATGGTAAAGGTATTACTGCCGTTAGGACCGGACACTGGGACATTTCCAAAGGCATGTGTCCCGTTATCGGCCACTGAGGTTGCACCTACTGTCACTGCAATACCAGATACGGCCAAGGCGCTACCTGCGGATACAATGAGCAGAAGCGCGGCGGCGATTACCTTCATGAGCGGGAATAAGGAATGATTTTTCATCGCGATTGAGAGAGTCATGGGAGAATGGAAAATTGAAATTACTTAAGGGAATCCACCGTGCTGACGCGCCTAAGTTCGACACGCCCAGTTAGGGTTAGATTGGTCTTGATGAGACCGGTGAGGGTCTCGGAACAGGTGCCGGTGAGACGCCCGGCGACGGGCTGGTCCGCATCGAAGACGACGCTCATGGTACGGCTGATTTGTGGCCCCTTGGTGAGATCCCGATGGAAGGCGTGGCGGAACGGATTGCTGCGATGAAAGGGATCGAGCGTGAGTTGACTTGTGAGTGTCTGGCTAGCACCGACGGCACCGGTCATCGACGCTGAGAGATCGTAGGCTTCGACGAGTTTCGGCGGACGACCCGAGCTGGAGAGCAGGTAGTTGGGCAGGAGGCTCGGAATGGTGAGCTTGGCGGCAGCGATGGCAGTGGCACTGGCGGCAATGAGGTTGTTTTGAGTCACCGTCCGGTTAAGCGGATTTTCACTCAGCGCAGCTTGGAGCGGGGCGCTGAGGGTGGTTAGAGTTAGGAATTTGGGGTCTTCGATGAGATTTCCCTGACTCACTCCGTCAAGCTTGCGCGGCATGTCGTAGGTGACGGCCTCGATGCGCGAGCCGACTCGTTTGCCGTCGCGCTCCTTGATGCCCTCGAAGAAGGAAATTTTCGCAGGGTCCACGACCAGCACCGCCACGGATGGGATGGCTGGGTCCGCGGTTTTGGTCTGCATGACGGTGACTTGGGAAAGCAACCGCACGGCGCCGATGGCGTCGGAATGGAGAATAATGCGGCGTGGGACGGAGCCAGCGGTGGGCCGCACGGGTGCGCCGTCCTCGACGATGCTGGTGGAGTTGGTGACGCTGACCTCGCCCACCCACAGTCCGGTGACTTGGCTGGCGGGAGTCCCGGGTGCGCCAACGATGGGTTGCAAGCTATCGCTCCCGCTGGCTCTGATCGGCAGCCAGAACGAGGCACTGTTCGCGCCGGTTTTGAGGCGGTAGGTGTTCGTCCGTGACGTTTGGTCGGCCCAATTGCGGCGGGCACCTAGCGTGAGGGTGGCGGTTCGCAATGAGGCGACCGTTTCACCCAGGGCGGCACTGCCACCCGCGCCGGCGGAGGAGTCCACTTGATTTCCGCGGACATATCCGAGGTTGGTGGCGGCAGGCAGGGTGGCGTAAAGGGCGAGGCTGCCGGTGCCAGAGTCCGGCGTGATCAGATCCAGCTCTGGAGTGACGGAAGCGGCGCCGAGGTTGCTGAAAATCAGCTCTTGGAGATCCAGTTGGAGGGCGTCAATGCCGGTGCCGACCGTCACCGCGTCGCCGGGGCCACCGAAGTTGAGCTGACCTGCGAGCGCGAGACTGAAGTCCACGGCGACGGGGCCGGTGTAGGTGGATTGGCCGGAGGAAAATACCCAGTAAGCACGGCCGGAGACCATTTGGGCGCTGCCCGTGACGCGCTGCCAGTTGCCGGTGGCGGCATCCAGACTGAAGATTTTATCGACGGCATGTTTGGTGCCAGACGGGCCGAAGAACGAATCGAAAGTGGGCGAACTCTGCAAGCCGAAGCCGATAAGGTTGTAGCGATCTGGAGTCCAAGTGGGACGAAAGAAGCGGACCTTTCCATTGAGCGTCAACGTGATGGGCGGAGTGCCAACGGCGACTTGGACGAGGTAGGGACGATTTCCGAAGATCATGGAAAGATCGTTCAGGCCGGCGGGGTCGATGCGCTTCCACTGCTGCCAATCGTCCTGATTGAAGGTGGAGATGGTGCCGGGCTCGCTGGCGAAAACCTCGGAAATGCCGGAGAGTGGCTTGGGAGTGGCGACGGACTGAATTCCCAAGTGGCTAAAAACGTCCTGAGGGGGTTTCGTTTGGCCATTGGCATCCAGCGGCTCGACTTCTAACCAGACGGCATTCCAGCCGGCGGAGAGCGTGACGACTTGGTCGGCGGTCTGAGCCTGGGCCGGAGCGGCCAAGGTCACGACGGCCGCGAGAAGGCCTGCGACCAAGCACCAGAATGGAGAAGATGAGTGTTTCATGAGATTGAGTGAAGGGGACATGACTACTGCAAGGTGACGCGGACCCGGAGGAACTTGACCTCAGCGGGCGCGGCTGGGGCGGTGGCGAGGATCTGCTGGGTGACGGAATTTCCGCTCTGCGGCTGCTCGGTGACTCCGACTGGACTCCAGCCGCTGAGATCCGGTGACCACTCGACGGTGTAAATCAGGTCGGTCGCGGCGAGGCGCTTGGTGTAGGTCAAACTCAGCAAGCCGCCGTCGAGCCCCATGACCGGCGCCGCTCCGGCGACATGCGGGTCTAGGCCAAACGCGTATTTGAGCAAATTGGACATGCCGTCACCGGCGGGGCTTGCGGACGAGCCTGCGATGAGCGGATTCCCGGCATCGACCCCGAACATTTCGAGCTGCCATGCGAGAAAGGTGGAAATCACCGGGGCGGTGGTGATCGTGGCCCCGATGGTGGTGCCGCCACCGTTGGTCGCGATGGAGCGGAAGTAATACGGTGCTTCAGTCGGGAGGCCGGTGACTGGCAGCACCACGGCGAGCTCTGCGGTGCCGGTGAGTCCGGCGGCGGATTGCAGCAAGATCTGGAGCGAGGTGATTTTCCGCAACGTCGAGCTGCCCGACTCGCCGACGATCACTCCGCCGGTGGCGGTGGTGGCTAGGGAAATGGGGCTGAAGAATTGGGCGACTTCGCCGAAGCCATCGAGCGTGCCCGATGCGCCAGATCCAGCGACCGTGATGACGGCAGCACTGGAGCTGATTTTGCGAATGCGATGATTCCCCTTGTCGGCGACGTAGAGCACCCCGCCCACGCCCACGGCGAGTCCGGTCGGATTGGCAAAACGGGCGGCCGCACCAGTGGCATCGACGAAGCCTGAGTTCCCCGGATCTCCGGCGAAGATGCTGGTGAAACCGTCAGGCGCAATTTTACGAATCGCTTGGCTGCCCGCCTCGGTGACATAGACGAAGCCGGAAGAATCCCTGGCGATGCCGAGTGGTTCGTTAAATTTCGCGCTCAAGCCATTGGTCGAGCCAGCCGCGCCGTTGCCCGCTAAGGTGCTCACCGAGCCGTCCGTGGCGACCTTGCGGATGCGGTGGTTGGCTGTATCTGCGACGTAAAGGACGCCAAAACTGTCGATTGCCAACCCAGCCGGGCTGCTGAAACGCGCAGCGGTGGCGATGCCGTCCGTGAAGCCTACCGTGCCAAGACCGGAAAAGGTGACGACGGCACCCGTCGAATCAATCGCGCGGATGCGGTGGTTGTTTGAATCGCTGACAAATAAGGTGCCACTGGCGCTGATGACCAGACCGAGCGGTTGGTCGAACTGGGCGGTGGTGCCTGGTCCGTCGGCGAATCCAGCCACGCCGGTACCGGCGAAAGTGCTGATCGTGCCATCCACGGCGATCTTGCGAATCCGGTGATTTTGTTTGTCCGCCACGTAGGTATTTCCAGCGGTGTCGGTCACGATGCCGGACGGCTGGTTGAGTCCGGTTCCCGCCACCGTGCTGACGATCACACCGTCGAATTCTGGATCTTGCGACCACTCAAACCAAACGTTGGTGCTGCTGTCCCGAGGGTTGACGGTGGCGTGAAATGTCGCCGTGCCGGTCCCGGCTGCAGTGGATGGCAAGGTCGTCAACACCGGTGGATCCAGCACCACGGCGGCGATTGGGAATGAGAACACCGTTTTTTCCGGCGCATCGTTGGTGATCACGACATTGCCGCTGAAATTTCCCGCGATGGCGGCTGGAATGGTGATCTGAAGCGTGGCCGAGGCGAGTGCGGGAATGACGCCGATGCCGCCGCTGCGCTGGAAGCCGGAGGGCAGTGTGATGCCGCTCACGGTGAGTGGCCAACTCCCTGGATTGTAAATGGTGAACTCGCGGATGAACGGCTGACCCGTCGGGGTGTTCCCAAATTCAACGACATCTGACTGAAGGTGGGTGAGCACCGGGGAGCTGGTGCTGTTTCCAGCGAACACCGAAACTTCGGCTCGCGGGGTCACGAAACTGAGAATGCCGCCGGTGATCGAGTCCCGGTAGCTGGTGCCGCGCGCTTGGAAATAATAAGTGGAGCCGTAAAGCAGCGGCAGATCGACTGCTGCAAACAAAGAACGCTCGCCGGTGCCGGTGGCGTCGGGCGTGATGATCAAGGTCGGCAACGTGGTGCTGCGGGCGATTTTGCGCAGCAGCCCCTCTTGGGTGACGAATAGCGCGCCTGAACTATCGACCGTGATCCCTAGCGGAAGATCGAACTCGCAGGCGGTGACGGGATAAAGACCGACGATTGGCGAGTTGACTTGGCCGGGCTTGCCAGAACCGGCGAGCGTGCTGACTTGCCAGCCTGCGGAAAGTTGGCGGATGCGGTGGTTTCCTGAATCCGTCACATAAGCGATCCCGGCGACGTCCACCACGATGCCCCGTGGCGAGGCGAAACGGGCGCTGCTGCCCGGTCCATCGAGAAATCCTTCGACGCCTACCCCGGCGATGGTGGTGACGTTTCCGCCGACGATTGCACGGATGCTGTGATTGCCGGTGTCTGCCACCAGCACGCTGCCGCTCGCGTCCACGGCGAGACCCTGCGGCGAGGAAAACTGAGCGATTTCAAGGGCTCCGTCGGTCAATCCAGCGACGCCCGTGCCGGCCAAGGTCGAGACCATCTCGGTGGCGGTAGTGATTTTCCGGATGCGTTGGTTGCCCGAGTCGGCCACATAGACGTTTCCATCCACATCCACGGCCACGCCTGAGGGATAGAGAAATTTTGCGGATGCGGAATCCCCTTCCGTGAATCCCGCGACGCCGGAGCCGGCAAATGTGGTGACGGCCCCCGCTTGGGTGATCTTGCGAATCCGGTGGTTCGACTCGTCTGCGACGTAGAGATTTCCGCTGCTATCGATGGCGAGGCCGGTCGGTCGCTCAAACTGCGCGGAAGTCCCACTGCCATTGGCAAAGCCCGCCACGCCGGAACCCGCGAACGTGCTGACGACGCCCGCCGAAGTGATTTTGCGAATCCGGTGGTTCAGCCGATCTGCCACGAAAATGTCGCCGTTCGAGTGGGTTACGACTCCAGAGGGATTTGAGAACTGGGCAGCAGCACCGGCGAAGGTCGTCACCTCATACGGTTTTAAGAGACCTGGGTCGGTCGAGTATTCGAAAGCGACGACGGTCCGGCCGGCCTTCGGATCGACGTCTCCGTTGAGCACCGCCGTGGAGGGAGACAAGTTGCTGGCAGCCATGGTCTCCACCGTCGGGAAATCATACAAATAGAAGCTCTGCCCGAGCGGCGTCTGGGTGATCGTCGTGGTCGAGGATTTCCAGCGAAAATAGTAGGTCACCCCCGCATCGAGGCCCAGAGCCGCCACGTCTAGCACGTATTTCACCTGCACTCCACTGGCATCGGCGAAAGGCGTGGAGGGCACCGTCAACGGCTTGATGGCGATGCGGCGGAGCACGTGATTTTGCGCGTCCGCGACGATCAGATTTCCATCCAGAGCGACGCACAATCCTGTCGGTGACTTGAATTTCGCGACATCGGATTTCCCATTGATCAGACCCGCAGCTCCCGTGCCAGCAACGGTCGTGACCCCGCCGGTGGTATCAACCTTGCGAATTCGGTGGTTGTTTTCATCCGCGACGTAGAGGCCGCCGTTACCATCGACCGCGATTCCCGAAGGAGTGTCGAACTTGGCCGCAGCACCACTGCCGTCGGTAAAACCCGTGGTCGATCCGGCGAGGGTGCTGACCGCTCCTGCCGCGCCTGCCACCACCGTCACCTTGCGGATGCGGTCGTTGAAGGTGTCCGCCACGTAGAGATTGCCGCCGAAGATGACGACGCCCTGCGGAGTGTCGAAATTAGCGTTGAGAGCGCTCGCAGAATCCAGAAAAGCACCCGAGCCGGAGCCGGCGAAGGTGCTGACCGCGCCGACTGAGGTCACCTTGCGGATTCGGTGGTTGATGGAGTCGGCGACGAAGACATTTCCACTGGAATCCAGCGTCAGACCATAGGGTTTATTGAACCGCGCGACCGAGCCGGCACCTTCCACGAATCCAGACAGTCCAGTCCCCGCCAAGTTTGTCACCGTCCACACACCACCGGGCACCGCCGGCCGCGTCAGCTTGCAGATGCGGTGGTTGTAGGTATCCGCCACATAGACGTTGTCATCCGGGCCGATCGCCAGCGCGGCGGGAAAGGCAAACGCCGCAGTGGCTCCAGGGCCGTTTGCCAAACCATAAACGCCGCTCCCGGCGATGGTGGTCACCAGCCCGTCCGAACCGATCATGCGAATCCGGTGGTTCCCGGTATCGGCGAAAAATGTATTTCCCACCGAGTCCTGCGCGACGGCGGAAGGGTAGCCGAGGCTTGCGGACAACCGGGCACCATCGCCAAATCCAGGGGTGCCAGTCCCCGCCATGGTGCTCACGACCGGCAGGAAATTCGGATCGGTGGAAATTTCAAACACGCCAGCTTGGTCACCCACCGTTGTTCTGCCGTAAATGGTGACGCCCGTCGGGTTGTAGTCAGAAATCGGGCTTTCATAAGCTCCAATGTCTAGCGCCGCCCGCAGAATCCGGGGCTGGCCGCGTTGGTCGATGAGCAGGCTCGTCGAGCCACCTGCATCAAGCGCCGGTGAGTCCGGCAACGGCGGCATGGTCTTGGTGGCTCCGCCAAAATTCCCGAGCGGCGACAGCTTGGGATCACCGGTGGTGAGGTTGTTGGTCCCCGTCCACGGGCCAAAGATATTCTCGCCCTCTGGCGAGGTGTTGGCGGTGACGATGGAGTTTTGGATGTTCGAGCTAGGCGTGCCGAAGAAGTCATTGTAAATCGCCCCACCGATACGGACGGCGTGGTTTCCGACCAAGGTGGAACTCCGAAGAGTCATCCGCGGGCTGCCGTTGAAGATCGCGCCACCGTAGAACACCGCGAGGTTGCCGTTGAAAGTGGAGTTATTGATGGTCAGCGTGCTGGAGAAATCGCTGTAGATGCCACCGCCTTCGAAAGACGAGACGTTGCGGTCGAAGGTGGAGCCATTCACCGTCAGGATACTGGAGTTGGAAATCGCGCCGCCATAGAGACTCGCAGAATTTCCGACCAATCCGACATCCACGGTGAACGTGCAGAATTTCACGTCCAAATTGGCAGTCAGCGCGTTGTGAATGGCACCGCCGGAGTTGGTGGCGGAGTTTCCAGTGAACGTGCAGGTCTCTACCTTCGTGATGCCTTCGTTGAGAATCGCACCGCCGAATCCGCTGTCTGCCGCGCCGATTCCTTTGCCACCGGTCAGTGTCAGGCTTTTCAGCGTGAGATTGCCGCTACCATTCACTTGGAAGAGGCGCACAGAGCCCCCGCCACTCACTTTCAGCCCGCCCACCAGTGAGGTGGCGTCGATAGTCATGCTGGTGCTCACCACCAGCTCGCTGGTCAGCGTAATCGTCTGACCACCAAGTGCTGGGGCGAAGTCGATGCTACCTGCTGTCGGCACACTCGCGATCGCATTGCGCAGTGAACCAGCACCGGAATTGAGCGTATTCACCACTGTGACATCGGCCGCATTTCCCGCCGCATGGGTCAGAACGAGAACCAAGGCGATCAAGGGCGCGAGCCAAGACTGGGTCGTGAAACCTACCCGTTCGCGATGGACCTTTTTCAGAGAGGTGGCTGGAAACTGTTTCATAATGACGTTCGGCAGTGGGCTGGAAATTGATTGTTGGGTTTCATTCGTCTCGCGGGACGGGCGGGAAACCACGGTTCTATCAGGCTTTCGCCTAGGATTCGGCGCCCTCTTGGACGATTGGTTCAACCGCGCCCCGCTCGTCCCCGTCCGCTGGGCAGCCGCCGTCGGATCATCCACAAGGCCAAGGCCGCGGGCGTTGTTCGGAGTGACAAGTCGGAGTTTCGGCATCGAGAACATCAGTCTGGTTCGGGGTAAACGCTTTAAATTCAGTCTTTTATGAGTAATTTCTGAGTCGCGCCATGAACTTTTCACAAAGACGGTGGCATACCAGAGAATCGGTCAGGATTTGTAAACTATATTCTCATCTAAATGATTACTCCTAGCAGCCTGTCGGATTTGAAGTATTCTTGGAGACGATGTCAATTGGTGGACGCTTGGTCGCTTGCGGATACCGCCTGTCGTGGTCTGCTCTCCGTC
>JAYTLO010000134.1:0-24193 GCA_043729385.1 Akkermansiaceae bacterium | reverse complement strand
CATTTGATCCCGACCCGAGGCACGTTGAACGGGACAAGAGAACCCGAAAATCTCCTGTAGAATCAGGCATCCTAGCCTTAACCTGACGCAAATGGGCGGTTGCTCCATTTGGAATCGCGTCATCGACGTCACGCTGGGGACCGTAATCCGGCTCGAAATTGATTTTGGGCAGAATCGTCGTTAGTGTCCGAGATGTCGCGTCGATATGTTCGTCCGCCAATCGATTTTGTCTCCCAATCTGTTGCTTCAAAACACTGAGTTCAGCTGCAACAGTTTCGTGTTCGGATCTTGCTTGATTGCCTATGAGAACTAGCGCAAGCGACAGTGCTATTGTTTTGGATTTGACTTTCATGAGATGTGTTCGGGTTGAATAGTTATTCGATTCTAAGAATAACCGCTATTGATGTTATTTAGTCGCTTCTAGATTTTCCTGCTCCTCTTTAGTTAACTTGGCTCGATTGGACAGCACACGATAAAATTCCTCTTTTTTTGTTTTTGGCATCTTTTTACCAGAAACAATTAAGGTCTTCGTGAACGTTCTATCAATCGAATCGAGAATGCTTTGAAGGCTTTGCATTTTCTCTTCATCCTTGTTTTTCATGACAGCGTTTGCCACCGCTTCCTTCTGGGCTTCAGTGGGTAGGTCCGCAACCTCATGAACTTTGGCAGCCTCTAGAATTTCTCGTCCTGGATGCTGAATTACCTTGCTGCGATAGCCAAGTATACGCCGAGACCGGACTTCACTTAAAAAGTCCGCAGCCATTAGAAATGGCTCCTGATTTTCACGAATGTGTCTGAGCTTGAAACAGTCTCCGATTATATTATATTTGCTTTGAAAATAAATTATTGATGATTCAGTGCTAGATGGACATTTTTTCTTCGAAACATGGGAAAATGCGGTAATAACTGCCTTTACTGCATCAGGATCGGATGCAGCCTGGGACGTCAATGCGTGAACGTTGATTTTCACAGATTCAAGATAAGCCACTGGATCTTGGTCCCATAGTGTCTCCAATTTTGGCAAAGCGTCGATCAATCCTCGTATATTTCGAGTGCTAGACATTTGAGTCATTTTATCGATCAAATACTTGTTTTCTTCCTTTTGCGCCATTGCCTCAGATCCCAGGGCCAGCAGCAAAATAAATAGGTAATAATTTTTTTTCATTGTAGTATGGTGATAACTATTGACTTGTGATTACATTGTAAATTGTGCGGGTCACGCTGTGATTAAACTTTTGGATCGTTATAGCACCACCAACCGCAATGGAAAATACTTGATTCCAACCTGCGATGGTATGCTCAGCGCTCGTCCCCGTGCTATTAACAACCTTCCATTTTGCAGGAATATCCCATTCAAAACCACCTGCATCATTCCAAGGACTCGGCCAATTCGTAAGATTCGCTTGATCCCAATTTGATGGCCACTGGTTCTTTTCATCTAATTTAAACCAAACATCTGCGCCATGGCCAACGTGAGAAATAGGAGGATGAATGATGAAATAATTTCCAGTTATATTAGAAGCTGGCTTCCCAACTTCTAGCATCTGGACATTGTAAAAAGACACATCCACAGGCGCGACAACTACAGGGTACAAATGCATCCCTGCGCTGGCCTGCCCTACCGGATAGCTAGGTGTTGCATAGATGTCGGCATGATCCACTCCAGTTGGGGCAAGGATTGTAAAAGCCTTAGTCAGCTGCACACCAAGATAATCAGCAGTTACCGATGCCGAGCCAGTATCGGCCTTCAATGTCCATGTTACGTCTGAACCAGTATTCACGTCCAAATTGCCAACTGTATTGGTCCATGTAACGTCGCCCTGCGCCGGTCTGGTTGTCAGAGAGACCTCTTCACCGACCCCCAGCCTTATTCTTTTTCTATCAGAAGGAGTTTGGGCCACTGTTTCAGAAGCCAACCATGCGATGTTAAGTGTTGCCGATTTCCCTGAAGCGAAGAATGTTTCACTTTCATCGTGGACGCCGAGCATGCCAGCGGGGTCCTCATGAACGGCGGTGATAGCTGTATTGGTGCTATTGGAAGAAAAGTCTAACGTGTAGTCGTAGTCTGGCTTGGGTGGACCGAAGTAATTGGGGTCCGTAGCGCGGTACTCAAGCGTTACCTTGTATTTGGCTCCCGCTGGCAAATAGAAAGTTTCTGTCTGTGTTTGGCCATACGCCCGATTTGTTCGATGGCGCTTCTTGGTGTACAAGTCCCCTTCAAGAGGTTCGAGGACTACTCTATATTTTTCCGAATGGCTTCCACTGTGGTCTCCAAAATTCACTTGAACCGGAATTGTCGGGGGCGGTGTGTTCGCTGGACCGCCTGGGGTCCCACCAGGGTTGGCGGGGGTGCTAGCACCATTGTGAGGGTCGCTGGCTGATTGTTCTTCTTGCAGGTCAGAAAATCCATCGGAGTCCGTATCCGCACTGTTTGGGTTTGTGCCGATTTGTTCCTCGGCACTGTTGATGAGACCGTCAGTATCAGGATCAGCCTCAGGATCGTTTGCGGGGATAGCATCGGTCCAGTTGTCCACCATCACCGGAAATCCATAAATGAATTCCCAACCATCGTTGAGTCCATCCGCGTCCGAATCCGGCTGGTTAGGGTCCGAACCATGAGTGGCAACCTCGGCGAGGGTGCCCAGACCATCTCCATCAAAATCCTCAAGCGCATCCGGCACACTATCGGAATCGGAATCCGCCGAGCGTGGGTTTAGGCCCAGTTTAAATTCCCATAAATTGTTCAGACCATCCAAGTCTGCATCGCCTGTGGCATCAGAATAATTTAATGGATCGAGCGAGTGGGTTACCTCGTAACTATCGCTCAGTCCATCAAAATCCGAGTCTTTTTCGGTCGGTGACGTAAGGGTTTGATTCACCTCGAATCCATCATCCAGTCCGTCGTTATCAGAATCAGCAAGATTGGGGTTTGTGCCATACCAGTATTCCTCCAGATTGGCGAGGCCGTCGGTGTCGGTATCCTGACTGCAGTCCGCGATATGGATGTCCGTGCCGTTGTGATACTCCCAACCGTCCGGTATCCCGTCGAAGTCTGAATCCTCAGCGATCTGCGGATCGGTTCCAAAAAGGTATTCCTCCAAGTTTGTGTAGCCATCGGTATCGGCGTCGATTTCTCCGTCGTAGGGGTCGTTCGGGTCCAAATAGTTGGCGGTTTCCCAGTCGTCCGGCATGCCGTCGAAGTCGTTGTTAGCGGCTGCGTTGAAAAGGAGCGGCGAGGAAAGCGTCACGCCGCCAAAAAGGTCGATGGCCTTCGCGCTGATGGAGCGCGATCCATTCTCGGCCACATACCAATAAAAATCGTAGTAGTCGTTGCCGGGATAGGCAGGGGTTTCTCCCAGCTTCGTCGTCCCGTCGTAGAATTCCACTTTCTCAAGGCCATCGGGATCGGAGGCGGTCGTCTCGATCCAAACCGAAGTCCCTTGCATCGCCGTGAAACCCGTCGTCGGGGAGGTGATGCTGATGGCACCTGGTTGGTCTGGGACCGTGAGATTCGCCGTCAGCGCCAAAGGCGACGGACCCGCTCCAGTGTGACTGATAGATACATTCGCGGTGTAGGATCCCGGTGGTAGACTGAGAGAGTTGAAGAGACCGCTGAGGCTGCCGACCGTGTGAGCTGGCACCGATCCGGCCAGCGTCGGAATGTTGAAGAACTTCGAAGTTGGCTCGAACTGCAGCGCTAGGCTGTCCACCACATAGGCAGCGTTATTCACGACGCCGAAGCCCTGTGTCTGGTCCGCGCCCTCGACCCCGATCGAGGCGGAGTTGAGGATGCCCGTCATCGTCTTGTAGCGCAGCTCGATCTTGCCAGTGGATTAGAGCACCACTTGAAAGGTATAGTTGCCCGCGCCGCCGCCGTAACGGCCAACGTTTTGGAACTGGATGATCAGGCGGGTGGCCTCCTGCTTGTAGTAAACTATACCCGTAGTTCGTGTGTCGAGGTCGTCCCAAAAGGCGGCAATCGCATAAGGCGGAGCACCCGATCCAGGGATCTGATTGTTGTAGCCTGAA
The DNA here is from genome assembly GCA_043729385.1 of Akkermansiaceae bacterium. Classification (GTDB taxonomy): domain Bacteria; phylum Verrucomicrobiota; class Verrucomicrobiia; order Verrucomicrobiales; family Akkermansiaceae; genus Luteolibacter. The sequence goes on along the minus strand of JAYTLO010000134.1, from coordinate 20,164 downwards.
CTGTTCGCAGTGCCGAAACTCAGCAAGCCATTGGAACTCACATGGACTTGGCTGTAGTTGATACTGTAGAAGGGAAAGGTGAAGCCGGTGAGCGCCACCGGTTCCGAGGCGTCATCCGCATTCGAGATCATGGTAAGGAGCGTGCCGGTGGCGGAAATTTCATCCCACCCATAGCTGACGCCGCCGGTGATGGAATCCACCGAGTTGTAGAGCGGCACCGTGTTGTTCGAAAGCGTGGCGGTGTAGGTAACGGCCGAAGAAGTGGCGTTGTTCAGCAGGAACGAACGAGGAGCCGTATTGTAGGGTAGCAGCGTCTGGTTCAAGGCCGGTGGCCATACAGATAAAATTCCCGGGTGCGCAAGTTCCCAATCGTCGGGAACGCCGTCGCCGTCAGAATCCGCAGCCGAAGCTACAGGAGACGCAAGCATTATCCCGGCGGCGATCACCATCAGGGAATAGTTCTGGGGCGACATCAACCAACAAGTTTTAGTGGATAGTTTCATGGCGGAGGAAGTAAATGAATCAGACAGGCGATAGGAATATGACTCTCTAACACCTGTTATTCACGGATATACTAGCATGTAATTTTTCTCGCAATACAAATCGTCAATATACCAAATCGGAACTGTTAGTGTGAACTCTCGGCAAATCATTATTCCAAGCGCATCCCAATCTTCTGATGGCCAGATTTGGGACTCGGATTCACCGGATTTATTTTTTGTTCGTGTCGATTCCGTCACTGAATCACGACGATTTTCCACATCTTGAGAGCGCAACCTAACAGGAACCCCCTTGGTGCAACTGTATGAAGATCGTTGAAGGCCGCTCCAGATCAACAAGACGCCGGGTTCCTTGGGAGGAGCCCGGCGCTAGGATGCGGGTCAGGGGTTCGCACCACTATCAGCCGCCGGGGGTGACGGCGACTTCGTTGCTCCACTGGCCGACCTGGCTATCGCCGACGCGGTAAATGGCCTTGTAGGTCCATTTCGCGGGGGTGGCGGGAAGCGGGGCGGTATCGGTGTAGCCGGGGGTGGTGTCGTAGGTGAGCAGGCTGTAGCCGGTGCCGCGGTTGACGAGGATCTCGATGAGGTCGAGGTCATTGCCGTGACCTTGCCAACCCCAGCCGACCTGGACGTGTCCGCCGGTGAGGGTGGCGGTGATTTCTGGAGCGAGGGTGGCGAGGTCCGGGCCGCCGTGCTCGGTGCCCTCAATGGCAAGACCCTGGCCGATGGCGGCATTGTAGGACGGGTGGGCTTTGATGAGGCGGACGAGAGCGCGGAAACGTCCCTCGATGCCCGCCGCGACGGCGGCGACGGCGGCGGGAAACACCGGGGCGACGGGCGCTCCGGAAGGAGGAGGCGTGCCGCCCTCGCGGATGATGGATTTCCAGGTAGTCCACTGGCTGGAACCGTTTTGCATGACGGTGGTACCAACGATGACGTGGGCGAAGTAATCGGAATCCACGCCATGGGCCGTCACTTGTGTGGCGGAGAGGCCGAGGGTGGCGCTGTAGCCGCCGATAGCGTTCTTGAAGGTGATGAGCTGGGCGGAGAAGCCGGCGTCGCCGGGTTCGATGTAGTCTTTTTTGGCCATTGCTTTGGTTTTCTATGTTATTGGTTTTATGTGTTTTGTGCTTCTCGCAGCATGGGCCTGCGGGAAAGGGGAAGATGGTGAAGTCGGGGGCGATTCGGCCCTGAAGCGGTTACGATCCGGTGCTGGATCGAGGGTGACTTTCCACCGGATCGTGGGTGGTTTCACACCGGAAGCAAGGTGATATGGCACCGAAGCAAGGGCGGGCGGAAGCAGAACCGGGGCCGGTCCGGGGAGGAGCCCAGGATGGTTTGGCGCGCAATCGGAGGTGACCCGTCGCGGACCGGCCCCGGGATGAAATCAAGTGGTGCCCGACTTGCGGCGGATGCAGGGGGAACCGGGACCGGAATCCCTGGGAGATGATGACTGGAATCCACAATTCCAGTCATTAAGGGGCTGGCACGTTCCCGCCGTCAAATAACCAATTCGGCATTCCACGGATAGAACCCGGGTGATGGCGTGAAGCCGCCGTCAATTTCCGGCAGGATGATCGAAGGAAGCGTTGTTCGTCAGCGGCTCCACTTTTTCAAACCCTGGCCCTTGCTCTTTTTCACGACTGATTTCCTTTTCGCCGTCGGCTCCGGCGCTTGCTTCACTGCCGTCTTGACCGCCTTCTTCAGCTTGCTCACGAGCAGGCTCTTACCGGTCATCTGCTTGGGCTGGGCCAAGCCTAACATTTCCAAGAGCGTCGGTGCCACGTCCGCTAGAATGCCGTCTCTCACGGTGTAGTCCGCAGCGTCGGCAGCGACGTAGAAGAGGTGGACGAGGTTGGTGGTGTGCGCGGTGTTAGGCGAGCCGTCGGCGTTGCGCATGAACTCACAGTTTCCGTGGTCCGCGGTGATGAGGAGCTTGCCGCCGAGGCGGAGGGTTTCTTGGACGATGGTTTTCACATCGGCATCAATGACTTCGCACGCTTTCACCGCCGCTTCGACGACGCCGGTGTGGCCGACCATGTCGGGGTTGGCGAAGTTGAGGATGACCATGTCGTAGTCCTTGAGCTTGGGGACGACGGTGTCGGTCACCTGTTTAGCGCTCATTTCCGGCTTAAAATCATAGGTCGGCACGTCCTTGGGCGACGGGATGATGACGCGATCCTCGCCCTGATAGGCGTCTTCCTCGCCGCCATTGAAGAAGTAAGTGACGTGCGGATACTTCTCGGTTTCCGCGATGCGCATCTGCGTCATGGCAGCGTTAGAGACGGTCTGGCCGAGCACCATGTCGAGCGTCTGCGCGGCGAAAATTGCCGGGCAATCGTATTTCTCGTCGTACTGAGTGAGGGTGACGAAATGGATCTGCGGCGTGACTTCGCGGTCGAAGCCGGCGAAGTCCGGGTGGAGAAATGCTTCTGATAGTTCGCGCGCGCGGTCGGAGCGGAAGTTGAAAAACAGAACCACGTCGCCATCTCTAACACGCTGGGTGTCCGGCTCGTTGAAGATCATCGGCGGCATGAATTCGTCGGTCTTATCGAGCCGGTAGTAGTCCGCCACGGCCTCGCTCGCCAGCACATCGCGCGGCTCGCCTTTTCCTAACACAATGGCGTCCCACGCAAGTTTTACCCGGTCCCAACGCTTATCGCGGTCCATGGCGAAGTAGCGGCCGATCACCGTGGCGACGTGCGCACCGCACTTGGCAGCTTCGTCCTCGACCTTCGCGAGATACGCTTGGCCACCAGTCGGGGAAGTGTCGCGACCATCGGTGATGGCGTGGATGAAAATGTCCTTCACGCCGGCTTTTTTCGCCAGCTTCACCATGGCGATGAGTTGGTCCTGGTGGCTGTGTACGCCGCCGTCGGACACGAGGCCGATGAAATGCAGTCGCCCGGTTTGGGCTTTTTCGAGTGCTTCGACAAACACGGGATTCTTCGCAAGAGTCCCCTCTTCGATCGCTTTGTTGATGCGAGTTAGATCCTGATAGACGATCCGGCCAGCTCCCAGATTGAGGTGGCCGACTTCGGAATTGCCCATTTGGCCGGGAGGCAATCCCACATCAAGGCCAGACGCGCTGAGGAAGCCTTTCGGATATTTCGCGAACATGACTTCGTGAAACGGAGTCTTCGCAAGCAGAGTCGCGTTGCCGTCTTTGATGGCGGTTTGTTTTCCTCCGGGATTTACACCCCAGCCGTCGCGAATGATGAGCACTACAGGTTTCTTTGCCATGACGACGGGCATTTACCCCCCCGCATCGGACCCGGCAAGCCTTGAAAGCCGATGCGAGACGCTTTGCGAAGGGCGCTCCAGGTCACCGGACGGCGGCAGCCAGCGCCCGCTTTCAAGACGACCACTGCCGGTGCATGGACTGCCGGAAGCGCGACGGCGGGACGTGGTGGACGGATTTAAAAACGCGGGAAAAATGGAAGGCGTCCTTGTAACCCAGTGCGGCGGCTACGGACTTCACGGTGGCATCGCTCTCCAGCAGAATCCGCGAGGCGTGCTCCATTCGCAGGCGTGTTAGAAACTGATAGGGACTCTCGTCGTGGAAACGGGCGAACAACCGGCAGAGGTAGGGACCATCCACCCCGCAGGCTTTGGCGCTGGCATCGAGCGAGCTGAAATCGAGAAAGTTGCGTTCGAGGAAGTCCTTGAACCGCGCAAAGGTACCGTAGGCCGGGGTATCGGTGCTGCCGGGATCTGCGGCGTCGTCGCGGCACATGAGCAGCAATTGGCGGGTGATGGTGTCACACAGCGGTCGCGCGAGCCGGGACTTGCGGACGCCGCGGTCGATCAGCGATTCGAAGGTGCGGCGGATCGGCTCGCCATTCTGACAGCGTCCAGCGACTCCCGGCTGCATCCCGTAGCGCTCGAGGAATTCTTCAACGCCAGCCCCGGTGAAGCCGACGAAATATTTCCCTAACGGCTGATCCGGCGAACTCGTGATCCGGTGCGGCAGCGACTTGCCGTAAACGAAAAAACTGCCCGGCACGAGCTCGGACTCCGATTCACCGAGGTGGACTTTCCCCGTGCCGTGGCTCACGAATTCTAGCACATACCAGGGGAAATTCCGGCGGTCGATCTGATAGCCCGCGACGCAGCGCTCGAAGCCGCCGAAGACGACCGCGAAGTTTTCATCCTCGACCGGATCGAGAAAAAACAGCCGCGATGACTCCACCTCATGGGAAACAAAAGAGCTGGGTGAAGGAACTTCAGACATGCTGAAATCAAGAAAACGAAGCGCCTGAACTCAAGACAATAATCTGCATTCCATCACACAATCGTCATCACCAAATTATATAAAATTCAAGCTGACAAATCCTCTAAAGCTGCCATATCTCGGCGAACAAACCCGAATTGAACCCGAGTCCATGAAGAATCAAAACTATCCAAAAATCGGCATTCGTCCGGCCATTGATGGTCGTCTTGGCGGCGTCCGTGAGTCGCTTGAAGAACGCACCATGCAGCAAGCGCAGGCCGTCGCCGCGTTGATCGCCGCAGAACTCCGCTACCCGGACGGCACGCCCGTCGAGTGCGTGATCGCGGACACCTGCATCGGCGGGGTGAAGGAAGCGGCGGCGTGCGCGGACAAATTCAAGGTCGCCAATGTGGGCGTCTCCCTAACAGTAACGCCGTGCTGGTGCTATGGCTCCGAGACGATGGACATGGACCCGCATTTGCCGAAGGCGGTGTGGGGCTTCAACGGCACCGAGCGGCCCGGCGCGGTTTATCTAGCAGCGGTGCTCGCCGGTCACACCCAGAAGGGATTGCCCGCCTTCGGGATCTACGGCAAGGACGTGCAAGCCGCGACTGACACGGAAATCCCGGCGGATGTTAGAGGCAAGCTGCTGGCATTCGTCCGCTGCGGACTCGCCGTCTCGCTGATGCGCGGCAAGAGCTATCTCTCGATGGGCGGCACCTCGATGGGCATCGCCGGCTCAGTCGTCGATCCCGCGTTGTGGGAAAAATGGTTCGGGATGCGCGTCGAAGCCATCGACCTAACGGAGTTCGTAGGGCGCATGAGCAAGGGCCAATACGACGCCGCCGAATATGCGAAGGCGCTGGCTTGGGTGAAGGAAAATTGTCCGGAAGGAAACGACTACAACTCCCCTGCCACCTGCCGCAGCCGCGAGCAGATCGACCAAGAATGGGAGGACAGCGTGAAGATGACGCTGATCGCCCGCGATTTGATGATCGGCAATCCCAAGCTCGCGGAAATGGGACTCGGCGAGCAGGCGCACGGCCACAATGCCATCGCCGCCGGCTTCCAAGGCCAGCGCCAGTGGACCGACCATTTCCCTAACGGCGATTTCCTTGAAGCCATCCTCAATTCGTCCTTCGACTGGAATGGCAAGCGCGCGCCTTACATCGTCGCCACCGAGAACGACGCGCTCAACGGCGCGGGCATGCTCTTCGGCCACTTGCTGACTAACAGCGCGCAGATTTTTGCCGATCTCCGCACCTACTGGAGCCTCGACGCCATCGAGAGTGCCAGCGGCCAAAAGTTTAGCCACCCGCTCGTCGGTGACGGGATTCTCCACCTAATCAACTCCGGCCCCGCTGCGCTCGACGGCACCGGCGAGCAGGAAACTAACGGCCAGCCGACGATGAAGCCGTTCTGGGAGATCACCGATGCGGAAGTGGAAAAATGCCTAAAAGCAACCACTTGGCACCCATCCATCACCGAGTATTTCCCCGGCGGCGGACTCAGCACTCGCTTCCGCACCCGTGGCGGAATGCCGGCCACGATGGTCCGGCTCAACCTCGTCGGCGGCCTCGGCCCGGTGCTGCAAGTGGCGGAAGGATACACCGTGGATCTGCCGGCCGAGGTGCACGACGCGCTCGACCAGCGGACCAATCCCACCTGGCCGACCACTTGGTTCGCGCCAATTCTAACGGGCGAGGGCGCCTTCACCAGCGCCTACGAGGTGATGAACCACTGGGGTGCTAACCATTGCGTGATGACCTGCGGCCACGTCGGCGACCTTTATCTAACGCTCGCGTCGATGCTGCGGATTCCCGTTTACATGCACAACATCGCGGCGGACCGGATCTTCCGCCCGAGCGCGTGGACCTCCTTCGGCACCGCCGACCAAGAAGGCGCTGACTTCCGGGCCTGCGCTAACTACGGCCCACTCTATGGAAAAATCTAGTCAGCGCCGCGAAAAACTCATAACTCAGACCATCCGCACCATGAAACCCATCACGCTCCTTGCCATTGCCTTTTCCACGCTCTTGATCGGCTGCAACAAGTCCGAGAAATCCGGCCAACTTAGAGTCGCCGTCATCCCCAAGGGCACCACTCACATCTATTGGAAATCCGTCGAAGCCGGAGCTAACAAGGCGGCCGCCGAGCTTGGCGTGAAGGTCACTTTCATCGGGCCGCAGCGCGAAGATGACCGCTCCCAACAGATCGACTTGGTGACCAACCAAGCTCTGCAAAATGACGCCATCGTGCTCGCCCCGCTCGACGCCGTGGCCCTGCGAGATGCTTCGAAGAGTGTCGCGGATAAAGGCAAACCCGTGATCATCATCGACTCCAGCCTAGCGGATTGTGCGTCATTCATCACCAGCTACGTCGCCACTGACAACCGCGAGGGCGGGCGCATCGGTGCCCGCCGCCTCGCCGAACTTCTCGGGGGTAAGGGCAAAGTGGCCGTGCTCCGCTACATGCAAGGCAGCGCGTCCACCGAGCAGCGCGAGGAAGGTTTCCTTGAGGAAATCAAAAAATCACCCGGCATCGAAGTGGTGAGTGCCGAGCAATTCGCTGGTGCCACCGCCAGCCAAGCGCAAGACGTAGCCAGCAGCCTTCTAACACGGCTCGCCGCCGGGGACGGACTCTCGATTCAAGGGATTTTTTGCAGTAACCAGACGAACTCTTACGGCATGCTCCAAGCGCTGCGTGGCAAGAATCTGGGCGGCAAGGTCAAGTTCGTAGGCTTCGATTGCGATGCCACATTCCTCGACGCGATGAAGAAAGGCGAGATGCACGGCACCGTCCTGCAAGACCCCGTCAACATGGGCTACCTCGGCGTGAAGACCGCCGTCGCCAAGCTCAAGGGAGAGAAGTTAGAAGCTGTCATCGACACCGGCGCGACCTTGGTCACCCCGGAAAATCTCGCCGAGCCGAAGATCGCCGCATTGATCAAGACGCAACTTCCTTGAAGAGGTTGATAGTTGATTGAAAGACTTCCGCGCTTCGATTTCCGCTTTCCTCGCCCATGCCGTCCTCCCATCCACGCCTCGTCATGCGGGGCATCCGCAAGACCTTCGGGCCGACCATCGCGCTCGGGCGGGTGGATTTGGAAGTGCTGCCGGGCGAGGTCCATGCACTCGTCGGCGAGAACGGCGCGGGGAAAAGCACGTTGATGAAAATCCTGTCTGGCGCCTATTTGCCGGACAGTGGGGAGATGGAGATTGATGGAAAAATCTATCACCCGCGCCATCCGCTCGATGCGCGGGCGGCGGGCGTGGGAATGATCTATCAGGAGCTATCCATCGCGCCGCATCTCACGGTGGAGGAAAACATCGTGCTCGGCATGGAGCCGATGCGCGGGCCGTTTGTGGATCGCAAGGCGATGCGGGCACGGGCGTTAGAAGCGCTCGCCCACTTCGATCATCCAGACATCAGGCCAGACGCGCTTGCCGGGAAACTGTCAGTTTCCGCGCTGCAGCTCGTGGAAATCGGCCGCTCGCTGGCGATGGGATGCAAGTTGTTAGTCTTCGATGAGCCCACCTCGTCGCTGGCGCAAAAGGACATCGAGCGCTTGTTCGCCTTGATCGACCGACTGAAAGCCCAGGGCATTTCCATCATCTATATCTCCCATTTCCTGGAGGAGGTGAAGCGACTGGCCTCACGTCTAACGGTGCTGCGCGACGGCTCAGTCGTCGGCACGCGGGATGTCGCGACCGTCACTCCCGAGGAAGTCGTTTCGCTGATGGTCGGGCGTGATGTGGAAGATCTCTATCCGCGGACGCATCACTCTGTGGGCGAGAAGTTGTTGGAAATCCGCAATCTATCCGGTCACGAGAAACCGCAGAGCCTAAACTTGGATTTGCACCGCGGCGAAGTCGTCGGGATCGCGGGATTGGTCGGCTCCGGGCGCACCGAGTTTCTGCGGGCCTTGTTCGGTCTGGACGGTGTGAAATCCGGCGAAGTCTTAATCGGCGGAAAATCCGAAACCGCCACGCCACGGAAACGTTGGCTCGAGGGAGTGGGACTGCTCAGCGAGAACCGCAAGGAGGAAGGCTTGGCGCTGAATCTATCCATCGCCGACAACGTCACGCTCACCTGTCTCGAACGTTTCGGCAGCGGCGGCATGGTCTCGCCGAAAAAACAACGCACTGCCACCTCCGTGTGGATCGATCGGCTCGGCATCAAATGCCAAGGCCCGGCCCAAGCCATCGGCGCGCTTTCCGGCGGCAATCAGCAGAAGGCGGCGTTCGCCCGCTTGCTCGAACACGACGTGGACGTGCTGCTGCTAGACGAACCCACCCGCGGCATCGACATCGCGGCGAAGGCCCGCATTTACGAGGCGATCAATGAGGTCGTCACCGACCCCAAACGCCCGCGCGCGGTGATCATGATTTCCAGCTATTTGCCCGAACTCTTCGGCGTCTGCGACCGCATCGCCGTGATGAGCCAGGGAAAACTCACCCGCGCGGTGGCGGTGGAAAAACTCACGCCGCACGACGTGATGCTTGTGGCCACGGGTAAAGCCGCTGATCTTCCCTAACATCTTCTATTATGTCCTCCACCCGTCTGAAATCCGCCCTCACTTTGCTCGGTCCGTTCATTGCCCTGCTGATGGTTTACGCCATTTTCGGAATGATGAATTCCGCGATGTTTAGCCAAGACGTGATGCTCAGTTTGCTCACGCAAACGGTCATCGTCGGCACTGCGGCCATCGGCATGACGCTGATCATAATCGCTGGCGGGATCGATCTATCAGTCGGCTCGATCATCGCGCTGTGCGGCGTTTTTGCGGCCACGCTGGTCACCCACACCTCAGCGCCGGTGGTTTTTCTAGGGACCATCGCCCTGGGTGGACTCTGCGGACTCGTCAATGGCGGCCTCACGGTGGGACTGCGGCTTCTACCGTTCATCATCACCCTCGGCACCATGCAGATTTTCCGGGGTGCCGGAAAAATCGCGACCAAGGGCACGCCGGTGAACCTCCCGTTCGACGTGACGGCCTACAAACTCTGGATGGGCGGCGCGGGAATCCCGTGGGGCGTGTGGCTGATGGTTCTGCTAGTGGTGCTTTTCTCGCTGATTCTGCGCTACACCCGCTTCGGTCGGCATATCTTCGCAGTCGGCTCTAACGAACACACCGCCACCCTCTGCGGGATCAACGTGGCCAAGGTGAAAATCTTTGTTTACATGATCGGCGGCGCGCTTGCCGGCTTGGCCGCAGTGATGAATATGGCCAAGTCCTCGCAGGGCGATCCCACCACAGCGATGGGCATGGAGCTAGACATCATCGCTGCGGTGGTCATCGGCGGAGCCAGTCTATCAGGCGGCGAAGGCACGGTTTTAGGCGCACTGATCGGCGCGCTATTGATGACTACCATCCGCACCGGTTGCGTGCTCAACGGCATCCCCACGCCATGGACGGAAGTCATCGCAGGCACCGTCATCATCATCGCCGTGATCATCGACCGCCTGCGCCACCGCACGGCGTGAGTGGGCAAAAAATTACGTTGCCCGGGCCTAGACCCGAGCAACGTTTTTTCCAATCAACCAACTTTACCAGGAAATCTTAAAATCCAGTGGACCGGCCCAACCAGTTGATCCCGGTAAGCCGGTAGAACATCCGGTCGGCGGTGGTCGGGGCGGCCCATGAAAAGTGCTGCGACGGGCCGGCTGCCAGAGGCGAATCGTTGGGGTCAACGAGGGCGACTTGCTGCCAATTCACCAAGTCAGCACTCGCCTCCACGATGAACTCAGGGGAAGAAGTCAAAGCGGCCGTCGGGAACGCCCATTGCAGTTCGATTCCGCCGGTTGCGGCCACGGTCATCGTGCTTTCGGTGGGCAACGGCGGCGGGGCGAAGTTCACGACGAGTTCCGAGGAAAGCGGGCTTTCGAGGCCTGAGCTGCCGATGGCGACAACCGCGAAGTAGTAAGTTAGCCCTACTTGCAGCTGGTCGATGGCTATCGAGTTCACCGTTCCCGAGTCATAAATTTGAGAATATTGGCCGCTCTGGGTTCCGACGTAAATGCGGTAATCTTGGATGTTCTCCGTGGAATCTGCATCCCAAACGAGAGTCATCGAGGTGCTGGGTTCTGCTGCATTTGCAAATCCCAGCGGGAATAAAGCGGCTACAACCGCGACAGATCCAATGTTTTTAATTAACATGTAAGGGTTTTTCGTAATCATGAAGTAATTTCACCTACTTGTCATAAAGCGCAACACCTAAAGAAAATTCTTTTTTTAACTAGTGGAATTACTTATCGAAATTTTAAAAAACAACCCTCACAAGGAGCCCAATGAATGCTGGATCAGGAGCGCGAGGATCGTACATGGTTGGCGCATGACCGCTGCCGCTGCTGGATTTTCAATGCCCCCCGAATGGTCGCCGCAGGAGGCGGTGTGGCTTTCTTGGCCGGTGGAAGACGCCCGCCACTGGGGCGGCGCGAAGCGGGAAATGATTTGGGCTAAATTTGCGGGAATCGCGGCGGCCATCTCGCGCCTCGAGCCTGTGCGGATCAACGCGCCCGGTGCGGACCACGCGGCTATCACCGCTGCCTGCAACTTGGCGAAAGCGGTCCCAGAGCGGGTAGAGTTGTTCGACCATCCGCATGACGATGTTTGGTGCCGCGATCACGGGCCGATCTTCGTGAAACATGGAATCACTGGCGAGGTGGCGGTCACCGATTGGGGCTTCAACGCGTGGGGTGGAAAATTCCCGCCGTGGGACCAAGACGACGCCATTCCCGGCCGGATCGCTGCGGCGCTGGGCAAACGAATTTTCAAAGGCGGGATGATTCTCGAAGGCGGTGCCATCGAAATCAACGGTGCTGGCCAGCTTCTAACGACCGAAGCAGTACTGCTCAACCCGAACCGCAATCCCCACCTCGGGCGCGAGGAGATCGAACAATTTCTGCGCGACGGTCTCGGGGTTTCGGAAATCCTTTGGCTGAAACAAGGCATTGAGGGCGACGACACGGATGGCCACATCGACGACCTCGCGAGGTTCATCGACCCGCAGACGATTCTGGCCTGCGTGGACCCTAATTCGTCGTCGCCTAACCAAAAAATGCTCGGCGACAATCTGGGACGGCTGCGATCTTTCCTCGGCCCGAACAAACGAGCGTTCGAGGTCATAGAAATCCCGCTGCCCGAGGCTTGCGAAGTGCCGGGCTGGCGGCTGCCCGTGCTACCGGCGTCCTACGTGAATTTCCTGATCGTGAACAGCGGGGTGCTGGTCCCGACCTTCCGGCAGAAGAAGAACGACGACCGCGCGCTGGGGATGATCCGCGAGTTGTTTTCTAACCGCGAGGTCGTCGGCATCGACTGCCTGGATCTGGTGGAAGAAGGCGGCACGCTGCACTGCATTTCCCAGCAGCAGCCTGCGGAAATTACGAACCAATCCCAGTGATGATATCACACGCTGGCAGCTTTTCCTTGAGCGTCTTGATCGCCTCGGGCGTCACGGCGGTCTGCCAGAGATAGAGGCGTTTGAGGTTGGTGAGTTTGGAGAGTTTGCTGACGCCTGCATCGGTGACCTTGGTGCCGTAAAGGTTGATCGATTCTAGGGAAGGAATCTTGAGCAGCGTGTCGATGGCGGCATCGGTGACGCCCGTTTCCGAGAGGCGGATGAGGCGGAGGTTCTTGGAAGAGGCGAGCTGAGCCACGCCTTGGTCGGTGATTTTCGTGGCTGATAGATCCACCGTGACGAACTGTGGGCTGACCGCTTCTAACTTCCTGAAACCGGCGTCGTCGAGATTTCCGCGAAGCGAAACTGCGGTGAAGGTGAGCAACGATGATTGCTGCGACTCGAAGCTGAGCGCACCGGGAAATTCCTTGGAAATACCGGCGACCGACGCCTTGAGCGCAGCGTCCGGCCCGGTTGCGGCAGGTGCGTGAGCGGCACTCTCGGTATCTTCAGTGCCAATGGCTGCGTCGCCGGGTGCTAGCTTGGCAATCGCCTCCTTGATCTCAGTCGGCACCTCGAAGTCCTTGAGGGATTTCTTGGGATCGGCCCCGTTGTCGATCCACCATTTGACGATGGCGATTTCGTGCTCCTCGATGTCCGGCTTCCCTTCCGGCGGCATGTGCTCGTCGTCGTCCTTGGGCAGCATCATGCGGATGAGGATATTACTTTCAGCAGATTTCCCCGGCTCGAGGCCACTGCCTTCCTTGCCGCCCTTGACGAGCATCTCGTAGGTGTCCATCCGGAATTTGCCCTTGGACTTGCTCTCCTTGTGGCACTGCACGCAGCGGCGTTCGAGGATGGGTTTGACGATGTCCGCATAGACAAATTGCTCGGCGGGAAGCTTTTCGGGAGCGACCGTGGGTTTCGATTCCTTGCCGGCTTTTTTCTCCAAGCCCAGCAAACTGCGGACCGGATTGGGCGCATACTCGGTGAGGTAATTTTCCCCATGGGTCATGGAAGCTCCGTCGTGGCTGGCGAATCCCATGACGCTGACGCTGGTGAAAAGCAGCATCCGATAGAATGCCGGATTTCCCGAAAGCGCGACCGTCCAGGCCTTCATGATGAAGGTGATCACCGCCACCACCGCGAAAATAAGGCCACCCCACAGGTGCCGCTCGGCGAGCGCGCTGCCGGAGTATTCGTCCGAGCCCTGGAACAACATGAAGCCCGCGATAACCGCCACGATGGCGCTGACCACCCCGAAAAACAGCGGGAACATCGCCTTGTTCGCCACCGATTCGTGATGCCGCTTGCCGAAGATCGCGCCCAGCTCCTGAAGAACGATTAGGATGAAGACCCCGATCGGCATATGCAACAGCAGCGGGTGAAAATGGCCGATGAAGCGAACGATATCCGGCATTTTATCGCCATCCGGCGGACCGGCGAGGAATGGCATGGCGATAAGGCCACCAACCGCGAGAAGTCCGAAAAAAGTGAGTGCCCAAGGCTTTCTGCCAGGGGTCGTGGGAAGGTGCTGATCAGCCATGGATAGATGGGACTACGGATGCTCGCACCGGAAACTTCCAGCTCAAACAGGATTTTCACACATCGATGGTTTGATCAGAAGCATCCCTGGCTCCGGGTGTTTTGCCATTTTTTCGCCCACTGAGAAATGGCACGAACCGCCTCACATCGAAGCCGAGATAGGTCATGGATTTCACGAAAATCAACAGCGCGGTTGCCTCGTCGATGATCAGTACCAGATCGGGCAACGGCCCCATGATGAGCAGATAGAGTCCCGAAAAAATGGCCAAGAACCAAGCAATGCGACGTTTCATGGCGGGCAAGCTACCACCAAACCCCCACCCCGCAACTTGAGGAAACTTCCTTGATTCCGGGCTGGATGTGAAGAAGCTGCGGCACATCATGGACCCGATTCTTCTCAAAACATTGCACCTCGCCGGCGTGTTCGGCCTCTTCACCTCACTCGGAGCGACCCTGCTCGGCGGCTCCGGCAAAAAGGGCGCTTCCATCCTGCACGGCATCTCGCTGCTGCTCATCTTGGTGGTCGGCTTCGCGATCTTGAAAAAGCCGCCGATGGGCCAGTCGTGGTGGATGATCAAACTCGGCCTATGGCTTTTCATCGGAGCCGCCCCGGTCCTCGCCAGACGAAAAGTGCTGCCCAGCTCCGTGGTGCTCGTCCTCTGCCTCTGCGCAGCAGTCACCGCTGCTTGGCTCGGCCTGACCAAGCCGTTCTAACGGGATCGCGCAGTCTTAAAATGGGTTCCGGCTGTCCCAGCTGGATCTTCAGGTCAATTCTCTTCTCTTGCCATCAACCATCCACTCTCAACCATCCACTTCTTCCACCATGCTCCTCCACTTCTTCAAAATGAACGGCGCCGGCAACGACTTCATCGTCGTTGATAACCGCGACCTCTTGCTCTCCAAGGAACTCGACGCCGACACCATCGCCGCACTCTGCGACCGGAATCGCGGGATCGGGGCCGATGGCTTGCTGGCGGTGGAGCCTGCCCAGAAGGGCGCGGATTTCCGTTTCCGTTACTACAATGCCGACGGCGGCGAAGCTGAAATGTGTGGCAACGGCGCACGCTGCTTCGGCCGCTTCACCGCGCATCTTGGGGAGATCGTGCTCAAGCGCGTCACCTTCGAGACCCTCGCCGGCACCCTCGCCGCAGAAATGATCGGCGACGATGTCCGCATCGCGATGTCCGAGCCGAAGGATCTCAAACTCAACACCGACGCCAAGATTCCCGGCTTCGAGGCACCGCTCCATTTCGTCAACACCGGCGTCCCGCACGTCGTCACCTTCCTGGAAAGCGCCGCTGCACTTGATAACTTCGACGTCTTCAACCACGGCGCCGCGATCCGCAATCACAAGGCGTTCGCCCCCGCCGGGACGAATGTGAACTTCGCCGCAGTGCTTGCGCCCGATCACATTTCCATCCGCACCTTCGAGCGCGGCGTGGAAGACGAGACGCTGGCCTGCGGCACCGGCATGGTCGCCTCAGCGCTGATCCACCACCTTCTAACGGGAGCCGCCAGCCCGATCAAAGTCGATGTCGAAGGCGGCGACACCTTGGAGGTCGGCTTCGAGAAATCCGGCGACCAGACGTTTAAAAACGTCACTCTAACTGGCCCTGCAGATTTCGTGTTCGAAGGCGAAATCGACATTTGATCCACCAACACCGTGCCCACCCTGATCCTCATCGCAGGCCCGAACGGGGCGGGAAAGACGACGTTTGCCACGGAGATCCTGACCACGGATCTCAAGGGAACCCGTTTCATCAATGCCGATGAAATTGCACGCGGATTATCCCCTTTCGATCCTGCGTCGGTAGCCTTCAAGGCAGGAAGGATTTTGTTGCAGGAAACAGCGGACCTTATTGGCTCAGGTAGATCGTTTGCCTTGGAATCGACCATTTCAGGCCAAGGGCATGCCAGCACGCTGAGAAGGGCGAAACAAGCGGGCTTCCGAATCGTGCTTCATTTCCTCTGGCTTCCGAGTCCTCAGGAGTCCATTGCAAGGGTCCGCATTCGTGTAAAAAAGGGAGGCCACTTCGTTCCTTCAGAAGACATTCGCCGACGTTATCCCCGATTGCTCCACAATCTGGTTCATCTCTACCTGCCACTTGCGGACGAGTGGTTTTTCTGGGACGCCCAAGGCTTCCCGCCGCGGGCCTTGGCAAGCTCGTCATCGCATGTTATTTCAGACGTAGATTGTTTTCTGCACGACCCATGATCGCCCCTCAATACCAGCCGCTCAGGCCCCTGAAGCTCCACGAACTTTCCGAGCACGGGCAAGTGGCCCTCCGCGCCCACCGCCGCGCCGCCCGCAAACTTCGCGCCGAGCATCGTCGGCTTGGCTTGCCAATCATTGTTTGGGAAAATGGCCGCGTTGTGGAAAAGCAGCCGTGATCGGAGTTTGAGGGTCCGTTCAAGGTGGGAAACCGTTAGAGATCGCGTTCGAGGGCTAGATCGATCTTTAAAAATAGGGGGAAGGGAGGTCTCCTCCCTTCGCATGGACGAGACGTCCATGCCCCTTATTGCAAGTCACTCCGGCTTGCGGACCACGAATCTCACGAAGCGCTTGGGCGTCGCGGCATTGGCGGGCGTCTTGTCGCGGACGGTGAAACGAGTCGCGCTGTCCTCAAGGATGTCGTAGGTGGCGTTGGTGCCTGGCAAGGGATTGGCGGGCTGCCAAGTGCCGAGGGTGGAGCTGAATTGGGCGGTAAGCCAGATCCCAGGATTCGACGCACTGCGGGCAAATGTGGATTTCAGATAGTTCGAAGCACCGTTAGAAACTAGGCCGGTGCCGCCCACTAACGGAGCGAATGGGTTGGTGGTGTTGAAGACGGTGGGCGAGCTTCCCAACGCCATTTCGGCGAGGTTGGTCACCCCATCGTTGTCGGAATCGTCAGCGGGATCGGCGATGCCAGAGCCGATTTGTGCGGCGGTGAAACTCCGCGAAACCCACGCGTCGTAGGCGGACACTCCGCCCGCCACTTTGACGACTGGCCAGTTACTCACACTGTCGTAGGAGTAAAAATTTCCACCAATCCACAAAGCGCGATCACTATCCTGCGCGAGGGCATAGATCGAACCGGCTGGTCCCGTGCCTTGTTGGAAAGTGGGGTCCGCAGTGCCACTGGCTAACAGGCGCTCCAAGCCGCTAACCGGGCTGGTGAACCAGCCGCCAACCAGGATGTCGCCGGATGGCTGGAGTGAAAGCGTGGCGATGAGGCTATCGAACGCCGGCGGCACGAATGAGCCGTCAAAGGTGCCGTTCGAGTTGACCCGAGCGATGTTAGGGGCCGAGTTCTCGTCGTATTTTGAGAAACTCCCGGCGACCAGATATTTCCCGTCAGGTTGGCGGATGATGGTTTGTGCGGTTCGCAAATCGTTTGTCGCTGGACCGTGCAATCCAGCATCGGGATCGAATGAAACATCGCGGCTGCCATTGGTGTTGAGCCGTGTGATGCCAGAGCGGAATCCTGTCGCCACTGGGTTGTGGTAAAACGAACCGGCCGCCATGATTTTCCCGTCATCTTGGGCGATCAGGCCGTTGATGCTGGTGTTCCACGATGCTTCGAATGGCAAAGTCAGCGGGTTGGCGGCGTCGCGTGCGCCGAGCGCGGTTAGACGCACCAAGCCTTCCATCGTGCCACCTGCGAAGGTGGTAAAGAATCGCCACCGACCAAGATTTTCCCAGTCGTTTCGACGGCGATTGAGGCCACTGTCGCGTTTGCTCCCGTGCCCATGGCGGTGACGAATGCACTATCCACCGTGCCGTTAGAACTGAGTCGAACCAGCCGGTTGCATGGCGTGGAATTGTAGCTGGTGAACGCCCCGCAGACGAGGATTTGGCCGTCGCTCTGGACTAAGATGGATCGCACCTCGCCGTTGAAGCCGGTGCCTTTGAGGAAAGTGCTGTCGTGAGTGCCGTCCGCATTGAGGCGGGCGATGTTGCCGAGGATGGCGGTATCGAGAATTCCGCCGATGAGCACCTTGCCACCCGCAAGCGGTGCGATGGCTTTCACCGTGGTGTTAAAAAACGTCGCGTCGAACGCGGTGAACCGCTGGCCGGCATCGCGCAGGGTGACGGTGGCGACGGATTGGCTGGTCACCAAAGTCCCGCCGACCACTCCGCTGAGGGTGAGGGTGAAATTTTCCCCACCGTCGTTGAGTGCATCCGGGCGGAGCGGGACGAGCACTTGTTTGTCGGCGGCATCGCCGTCTGCCCAAGTCACGGAGCCACTCACGGCGTAGTAGTCGCTGCCTGCGGTGGCCGTGCCGTTAGCGGTGGCGTAGTTCACCGTGGCCACTCCGGCCGAGCCAAAGGTGCGACTCAAGGTGAGCACCGCAGAGCCCGCTTGCTCGTCCACTTCCACGGCGGTGGTGGCTAACTGGATCTGACTGTCGAACACGATTTGCACGTCGATCCATTCGTTCGGTGCGGTTCCGCCGCTGGCTAGAGTGCGGAAAGTTACGCCTTTGGTGGAGCTGTAAAACTGGCTACCCACGGGCAGGCCCGCGTCGGAGCGATCGTTGGTTTCCGGCGATTGGGAACCCGGAGTCATGTCGATCAGGTTCGGGCGATTGGTGTAGAGACCTTCCGCCACGACGTAGGCAGAATTTGCCAGCGCGGAAAACAAGCGCCGGTAGCCCACCCACCAATATTCGTTGCCGCCCATCGGCACGCGTAGGGCGACCAGCGGATTCGTTAGAGCAGTGGGCGCATCGAACCGATAGATCCGCCAGGTTCCGTTAGCAGCGGGTTGGACAGTTTTCCCGGCAGGCAGCCAGTTGAGCCGTGTGGTGGAAAACGGTCCGAAATAACCTTCCGATGCATTCGATGCGCTGCCCATTTGGTCGAAAATATCGCCGTAATTCAAACTCGCCGAACCGGGTCCCACGTAGCTGCCAGAAATCTGTTGGGCAGGGTCATAGTAGTTGGAATGATTGAGACCGTAGTTGTGGCCGAATTCATGGACCATCACGTTGACCTGCGACGAAAGGGAAGTTAGCCCATTGATCCAATGGTCGCCGCCGCCGATGGAAGCTTGGCCGGCGTAGGTGAAATCCGCGCCGCTGAGTGCCGGGAAATAAACGCCGACGACGGTGAAGTTGGCCAAGGTGTAGTCCGCCGCCGCCGCACTGCGGGCGGCCGCAAGCAGGAGGTCACTGCCATTCGCGTTTCCAGAATAGGTGGTGCTGGGATTCGGCATCCGATAGACGGTGCTCGATACCGTGGATGTGAGGGAGGCCACGCCGTAGGAGTAGTTTTGAAGATGGCCGTTGGTGCTGGTCAGCGCCGTCTGGAGGTCCGGCGCAGAGACAGGTTCGCCCGGTTTGTCCGAGAAATCCACGCGGATGAACAAGAGGTTGATGTTGTCGCTTAAAAATGGCGTGGCTTCGACCGGTGGGTTTTCATTAGCCGGCCCGGTGCCACCCTCCGCTTCGAGCCATCTGAAGCCGGTGTTGGGCTTGGACAAATTTGCAATCGTCGCTTGTTTGTCCGCCTCGTCGAGACGGGCGATGACTTGGTCGATCACGCGGTCGTTCTCGAAACGGAAAATTTTCCCAGCGATGAGTGCTGCGGAATCCGGCCCGGCAGGATTGCCTGTTAGCGGGTCCATCCCATCGGCATTGCCTCGCAGAAACCTGCGAGATGCGGCAGCGAAATTCGCCGCATCCAGCTTGCGGACCGGCCCGGCGGGGACCAGCAATTCCCCGTCTATCAGGTAGCCGTCGATCGCCACATCCGCGCGCGGTGGGCGGGCCTCGATATAGTCTGGGCCATTGACCCGCCACGACTGACCGCCGACGAACGCGACCGAATGATGGCGACATTCGAGTTCTCCAGCGGCGTCCACCAGAGTGCCCCAGCGCAAGTCAATGCTACCCACCGCGCTGAGCGGCTCCTCGCAGGCGGCCCGGACCGCGTCGGGAAGTTCTGCGAGTTCTGCGATGGAAAGAAGGCGATCAATCGCCCGCGCAGGATCTTTCCGCGCCAGCTCGGCCAGCACGCTTCGCCGGGCGTCCGCAAGCACCACGCCCTGCGCGACCCGCGCCGGACGATCCGCCAGAGACATTTCTAAATAGCTTTCCCGCCAGGCCGCGAAGGATTCCATCGCCCTCGCAGGCTCTGCCGCCGGGGCACCGGCGACGTGCGCTGAGGTCGAGTCTCCGCTGCGAGCAGGAACGATTTCCGTGACCGAGATCTTGTCTTGGTCCTTCCGGAAAAGTCCGAAACCCGCCAAGCCCAACACCGCTAAAAGCAGTCCCAAATAGAATCTCCGTTGTTTTGACATGCCTGACAATCAAGCTGAGGAAGTTTGGCTGTCCATCTTAGAATGGCCTTCTGAAATCATTGCAGGGTTTCGTACCGAAAAGTGCGGGCTTGCGGTTGGGCCGCTTGATCAGCGATCCCTAGCAGCCTGTCGGATTTGAAGTATTCTTGGAGACGATGTCAATTGGTGGACGCTTGGTCGCTTGCGGATACCGCCTGTCGTGGTCTGCTCTCCGTC